>JBBRCN010000004.1:0-88193 GCA_038204775.1 Burkholderiales bacterium
CTTAAGCCTGGCCTACACGCCGGGTGTCGCGGTCCCCTGCCTCGCCATCGAGCGCGATCCGCAACTGGCGTATCAGTACACGGGCAAAGGGAATCTGGTGGCGGTGGTCACCAACGGAACCGCCGTGCTGGGCCTCGGCAACATCGGACCGCTGGCGGGCAAGCCGGTCATGGAGGGCAAGGCGGTGCTGTTCAAGCGCTTTGCCGATATCGACGTGTTCGATCTCGAACTCGCCACCCTCGACCCCCAGGAAATCATCCGCACCTGCCAGCTCCTCGAGCCGACCTTCGGCGGCATCAACCTCGAAGACATCAAGGCGCCCGACTGCTTCTACATCGAACGCCAGCTGCGCGAGCGCATGAAGATCCCCGTCTTCCATGACGACCAGCATGGCACGGCCATCGTCGTTGGCGCAGCGGTCATCAATGCGCTGAAGGTGGTGGGCAAGGACATTGCTCAGGTCAAGCTGGTGGCCAGCGGCGCGGGTGCGGCTGCGCTGGCCTGCCTGGGCCTGCTGCTGAAGCTGGGCCTGCAACGCGAAAACATCTGGGTCACCGACCTGGCAGGTGTGGTCTACGAAGGCCGTGTCGAACTGATGGACGAGGACAAGGCCTTCTTCGCTCAGCAAACACCGCTGCGCAAGCTGGCCGAGGTGCTGCCGGGCGCCGACATTTTTTTGGGCCTGAGCGCGGCTGGCGTCCTGAAGCCCGAAATGGTGGCGCAGATGGCGCCCAATCCGCTGATCTTTGCGCTGGCCAACCCGACACCCGAGATCTCGCCCGAGCTGGCCAAGGCCGCACGTCCCGACGCCATCATCGCCACTGGGCGCACCGACTATCCCAACCAGGTCAACAACGTCCTGTGTTTCCCCTACATCTTTCGCGGCGCGCTGGACTGTGGCGCCACCACCGTGACCGACGCGATGGAGATCGCAGCGGTGCACGCCATTGCTGAACTTGCACAAGCCGAACAGAGCGACATCGTGGCCGCGGCCTACAGCGGCGCCACGCTGAGCTTCGGCCCCGAGTACCTGATCCCCAAGCCCTTTGACCACCGGCTGATGATGATGATTGCGCCGGCAGTGGCCAGGGCCGCCGCCGAGTCCGGCGTGGCGCAACGCCCGATTGCCGACCTCGAGGCCTACCGCGAGCGCCTGAAGACTTTTGTCTACGCCTCGGGCACGACAATGAAGCCCATCTTCGACCAGGCCAAGAAGGCGCGCAACAAACGTGTGGCCTACGCTGAAGGCGAAGACGAACGTGTGCTGCGTGCAACCCAGGTGGTGGTGGACGAAGGCCTGGCGCGGCCCACGCTCATCGGCCGGCCGGCCGTGATCGCGGCCCGCATCGAGACCTTCGGTTTGCGCTTGAAGGAAGAGCTGGACTACGACGTGGTCAACGTCGAACAAGACACCCGCTACCGCGACTTCTGGACCACCTACCACGCCATGACCGAACGCAAGGGCGTGTCGGTGCACCTGGCCAAGATCGAAATGCGTCGGCGCTTGACACTGATCGGCGCCATGCTGCTGCACAAGGGCCAGGTGGACGGGCTGCTGTGCGGCACCTGGGGCACCACGGCCAACCATCTGCACTACATCGACCAGGTCATCGGCAAACGTGCAGGCGGCAGCCCCAGCACGGCCCAGGACGTGCGGGTGTACGCCTGCATGAACGGGCTCATGTTGCCCGGTCGACAGGTTTTTTTGGTGGACACCCACGTCAACGCCGACCCCAGCGCCGAGGAACTGGCCGAGATCACCGTGATGGCCGCCGAAGAAATGATGCGTTTCGGCCTGCAGCCGCGTGCTGCGCTGCTGTCGCACAGCAATTTCGGCACCAGCGAGCACGCCAGCGCCGTCAAGATGCGCCGCACGCTGGCCCTGCTGCGCGAGCAGGCACCCTGGCTGGAAGTGGACGGTGAGATGCACGGCGACGTGGCCCTGGACGCCGCCGCCCGCCACCGCGTGATGCCGCGCAGCACACTCACCGGCGAGGCCAACCTGCTGGTGCTGCCCAACATCGACGCGGCCAACATCTCCTACAACTTGCTGAAAACGGCGGCTGGCGGCGGCATCGCCATCGGCCCGATGCTGCTGGGCGCGGACAAGCCGGTGCACATCCTCACCCCGTCCACCACGGTGCGGCGCATCGTCAACATGACCGCACTGACCGTGGCGGATGCTGAGGCGGGACGCAACTCAGGACCTGCGTCCTGAGATGCGCCAGCCGAAGAGGCCCTGCACGTCTCGCGTGAAGGCCGCGCCCTGCAAGGGGAGGCGGGACGCAACTCAGGCCCTGCTGCCTGACGCCCCACACACGACGCATTTAAATATGTGAGCACCCACTGATTACCCTACCCCCCTGCCCCAAATTTGGGCAGCAGCTTGAGTTTTTGGGGGGGTTACGGTAGCATTCCGGTTTGATTTTTCAGGGTTAACCCGTGCACTGGATCGGTTGGGCCTCGTCGGGCAGCAAGCTGCGGCGGGCATCGCACAAGTGGGGCGTCGCCGTGGTGGTGGCGTTTGGCTTGGCGGCCGGCTCTGCAGTGGTGGCCCGCACGCCGGACACTCCCGGCGGCCAGGCCGTTGTGGCGCTGGCCACGCTGCCACCGCAGGCCCAGTCCACGCACCGGCTCATTTTCAGCGGCGGCCCTTTTCCGTATTCCAAGGACGGCACCGTGTTCGGCAACCGCGAACGCCTGCTGCCCCAGAAGGCCCGCGGCCATTACCGCGAGTACACCGTCAAGACCCCGGGTGCACACAACCGCGGGGCCCGGCGCATCGTCTGCGGCGGCAAGCCGACGACCCAGCCCGAAGCCTGTTTTTACACCGACGATCACTACGCCAGCTTCAAGCGAATTGCACCGTGAACGCCACCACCGAAACCCTCTCACTTCTCATTCCAACAAGGAGGATCGCGACCATGGAGTTGCAGACCATCCGACCAAATCTTGTGCAAGCCATCCGTGCTTACCGGGTCGATGACCTGATGACCGCGGCCGAAACCGCTGGCCAGCACTTTCTGTACGCCAACCTGTCCAGCGCGCAGACCAAGCAGGACGTGCTGGACGGCATCGCCGCGGCGTTCACCTTTCCGGCCCACTTCGGCAAGAACCTGGACGCGCTGTTCGACTGCATGACCGACCTGGTTCACAAGTCGGGCCAGCAGCCGGGTTTTGTGGTGGTGCTGGAACAGCTGCCCGACAACCCGCGTTTCGACCGCGAAGCGCGCGAGCAGCTGCTGGAAGTCTTCCGCGACGCCGCTGAGTTTTGGGGGGAACGACGAATACCGTTCAGGTGCTTCTATTCTTTTCAGTAGCCCGCTCCCAGGAAATCGGGTCATGGGAGCGGGCTACCGAGGTGGCCCAGGCAACAACGGCAACGGCAGCGCCCGTGGCAGTCAAGCCCGCAGTGAAGGTGGTGCCCAAGAACGGCACCAACCCCAATTTCGGCATGAACATGCCGATGATGAGCAGTGCATTCGACACTGCGGCCTGGCTGAGCGCAGCATAACGAGGGCCCCCACGCTCCCTGTCGGTCGCTGGCCCCCGGGGGGGAGCCCGGCGGCGGACCGGCAGCGCCGGGCCCGCGCCCAGGACTTGATCAAGGCGCGGCAGCCTTCCTGGCAAGCGCCAGGTACTCTGTCACGGGCACTTCTTCGGCTCGGCGCTGCAGGTCGAACGGCAGTTGCATACCGTTCAGCTCCATCCAGCGGCCCAGCGTGTGGCGCAGCAGTTTTCGGCGCTGCGAAAAAGCGGCAGTAACCAGTTCCGCCAGACGCTTGGCATCCACCGTGCCATCCACCGGCAACGGCACCATGCGCACCACGGCTGAATCCACGCGGGGCGGTGGATCAAAAGCTTCTGGCGGCACGTCCAGCACGTCTTCGATGCGGTAGCGCCACTGCAGCATCACGCTCAGGCGGCCGTAGTCCTTGCCGCCGGGCGTTGCCGCCATGCGCTGCACCACTTCCTTTTGCAGCATGAAGTGCTGATCCTGGATATGGGCGCTGAAGTCCAGCAGGTGAAAAAGGATGGGCGTGGAGATGTTGTAAGGCAGGTTGCCCACCACCCGCAGCGGTCGGCCCTGGTGCGAAGCCGCCAGTTCGGCGAAGTCGACCTTCAGCACGTCGGCCTCCACCACCGTCAGGCCGGCCTGTTTGCGCAGGCGCCCGGCCAGGTCGCGGTCGAGCTCGATCACCGTCAAGGCCTTGCAGACCTGCAGCAACGGCAGGGTCAGCGCACCCAGCCCGGGGCCGATTTCAACCAGCGCTTCACCCGGCTGCGGGGCGATGACACGCACGATGCTGTCGATCACCGTGTCGTCGACCAGGAAGTGCTGGCCGAAGCGCTTGCGTGCGTGATGGTGCCCCTCGTGCGACGGGTACGCCGCCCGATCCCCCGAGGGGATGCGGGCCGGCTTGCGGCGGCCTGGCGCCCGGCCCGCGCCGCTGGCTGAGCTCACAGCGGCGGCTCGCGGAACTCGACGTAGGCGCGCGAGCGCAGTTCCTTGGTCCAGTCCTGGAAGGCCTGATCGAAACGCTGTTCACGCAAGACGTTGCGGGCCTGTTCGCGCAGCTGCTTGGGTTCCAGCGCCACGTCGCGGCGCTCCAGCACCTGGATCAGGTGCACGCCAAAACGCGACACCACCGGGGGCGACAGGCCGCCCACCGCCAGTTCGTTCATCGCTGTTTCGAACTCAGGCACCATGACACCGGGTGCAAACCAGCCCAGGTCGCCACCGCTGGCGGCCGAGCCGTCTTCGCTGTACTCGCGGGCGATGTCCTCGAAGGTCTTGCTGCCACTCTCGATCTGCTTGCGGTACTCGGCCAGGCGCCGCGCCGCCGTCTCGGCGTTGAGCTGCTGCGACGTGCGCAACAGCACATGTCGCGCGCGGGTCTGGGTGACGCGGCCAGTGGCCGATTCCTTGCGCTCGATGAGCTTCAGCACGTGAAAACCGGCGCCAGACCGCAACAGCGTGGGCGCAATCTCGCCCGACTTCAGGCCCTGGGTGGCTTCGACAAAGATATCCGGCAGGCGCGATGCCGGGCGCAGGCCGATTTCACCGCCCTTGGCCCGGTTGCCGTCTTCAGACAGCTCGATGGCCACCTTGTCAAAAGCCTCACCCGCGCGCACACGCGCCAAGGCCGCTTCGGCGCTTGCCTGCCGCTGCGCCAGCGTGGCCGGGTCGGCGCCTTCGGGCACCGAGACCAGGATCTGCGCGATGTTGGTCTGGGCATCGACGTTGGCGGCCCGTCGCTGCTCGTCCAGAACTTTGTCGACGTCTTCTTCGCTGATGCGGATGCGTTGGTAGACCTCGCGCTCACGCAGCCGCTCGATCATGATCTGGTCTCGAATATTGGCGCGAAAGCGCCCGTAGTCGATGCCTTCGGCCACCAGACGCTGGCGCAGCACCGGCAGCGATATCTGGTTCTGCTGCGCAATGTTCTGCACCGCGCGGTCAAGTTCGGGCTCGTCCACGCGCATGCCACTTTCGCGTGCGCTGGTGATCATGGCCCGCTCGTCGATCAGCGCGTCCAGCGCCTGGCGGCGCAACTCGGGCTCAGGCGGCATCTTCACACCCGCGCGGCCGGCTTCGGCCAGGGCACGCGACATGCGACGCTCCACCTCACCGGCAGTGACCAATTCCTGGTTGACGACGGCGGCGATGTAGTCGCCGTTGAGCAACGGCGCGGCCCGGTTCTGGGCCGGCACGGCCCAGGCGGCCGCCAGCAGGGCAACGGCAACGGCGGTGGTGCGCACGGTTTGCCAGGTTCGCACGGTGCGCGGCAAGTGCGGGAGGCGATTCAACTCAGTCATGGAACACAGGGCCGGGAGGCCGATTTTCGGCGGGCAAGGCGCCCGAGCCACGCTCGTCGCGCAGCAGGCGGTAACCGGGGATATTGTCCTTCAAGACCTTCAAGGGGTTGGACCCGATGCGCGACAGGCCCACCAGCTCCAGTTGCACCAGCAGCCGGGTGGTGGCCTGGCTGCTGCCGGTGGACACCTGTTCGGCCACGATGCGACCTATCCAGCAGCCGGCGTCGTACTCCAGCCCGAGGATCGAATCGGTGAGCCGCCTGTCCTTCAGGCTGTAGTTGAATCGGCCCACCGAGTACCAGGTGCCGCTGCATTCACCGCCCGATGAAGGGGTCCTGCGCGTGTCGGGGGTGTTGCCCCAGATGGGCCACTGCCAACCCATCTCCAACTGCTCGGACAGGCCACGCGCCAGGCGGTAGGTGGCGCCCACGGTGCGGTAAGGGCCGGGCGAGTAGCGGGCGCCAAGAATTGAACGCACCGAGCGCTGGATATCGGGGCTGTATTGCACCGCCCCGTCCAGCGTCCAGCCCGGCAGCACGCTGGTGGATCCCAGCAGCAGCGCGTCGGAAAACCGCTGCTCCAGCGGCGCGCCATCGGGGGTGCCGTCGGCCTGCGCCGTGATGCGCTGGGTGCGGAACAGATAGCGCTGCACCAGGCCAACACGCAAGGCTTCGGCGCCACTTTGCACATCCACCAGCCGTGTCGTGAAGCCGGCGGTCACCTGGTGCGCGTCCGACACCCGGTCCACCCCGGAGAACGCGTTGTCGCTGTACAGCGAAACAAAGTTGAAGTCCTTGGCCGCCGAGTCGTAGTTGGGCAGTTGGCGCTGCGCGCGGTAGGCTGTGTTCACGTACAGCAGCCGCGGCTCCAGCGTCTGGTGCAGCGGACGGCCGAAGGCTTCAAGGCGGCGTTCGAGTTCAAACCCGGCATCCACGCTGAAGGTGGGGATGACACGTGCCGCGCGGGCCAGGCCCACCGGCCCCAGCTGCGTGCTGTCGTAGCTGGCGGCGTTGACGGACAGCCTGGGCACCACCCACCAGCCCGGCTCGCGCCAGGGCCGGCTGATGGCGCCCAGCAGGTGCCAGCGGTCACCCGTGGTGCGGGTGCCAAGGGTGCTGGTGGCAGCCTCGTCGCCCGGCAGCGTGAAGCGGTTGTATTCAGTCTGCATTGAATAGTCAAAGCCCCACGGCGCCTGCCCAGCGATCTGCACGCCCACCTGCGGGCTGCGCTCGTAAGGCGCGCTGATCACCGAATCGGCATCTTGAAGCACCTGCCATTGCAGCGCCCGGGCATAGAACAGCCCCTCGCCGCGACCGGGCAGCTCAAAGGCCCGTTGCAGCGCCAGCCGCGTCGGCAGCAGGCGCGGCGTGAAGCTGCGGCTGGCATCGGGAAAGTCTTTCCACCAGTCGGCATCGGATACCCGCACGGCATTGGCGCTGTAGTCAAAACCACCCGGCAGCCGGCCATCGTGCAACCACTGCACCGCGTGCCGCGAACGGTCGGCGACACGGTCATTGGGCAGCCAGTCCAGGCGCAGCGCGCCGTCGAGTGTGGACTCCAGGTAGCGGAACTCGCTGTCCAGCCCCAGGCCTCGTCTTGTGAGGATGCGCGGCGCCAGCGTGGCGTCGCGGTTGGGTGCGATGTTCCAGTAGTAAGGCACCTTGATGCCCACACCGCTGCGGTTGTCGATATCGATGGACGGTGGCAACCAGCCCGACTTGCGGCCATCGCCCAACGGAAAACTCATCGTCGGCATGGCCAGGATGGGCACACCCAGGAAACGCAGCACGGCACCTTCGGCGATGCCTTCGTTGGCATCCAGGTCGATGCTCACGCTGCGCGTCTGCAGCACCCAGTCCGGCTCCTGGCCGTCTTCGCGTGGGCAGCTGGTGTAGGACGCGTTGGTGGCGCGTGAACGGCCATTGCCCAGGAAGTCGATCCGATCGGCGCGCCCGCCGGCACCGAGTTGCAGAAACTCAAAACGCGGCTGCAGGAAGTAGCCTTCAAAACGCTGCACGCTGATCTCCAGCTCGGGCCCGGAGTAGACCGCACCGTCGCGGCTGACCCGCACGTGGCCCTTGGCGTTGGCCAGGTCGCCGGCTGTGTCGTAAGACAAGCGGTCAGCGCGGATCACCAGACCGCCGCGGCGAAACTCGACATCACCTTCGGCCAGGGTCAGCAGGTCGGGCTGGCTGCTGATGCGCTGCGCCTGCAGCACGATGGGCAAGCGGCGTGCTGCTTCGGCACGCGGCAGGGGCATGAGCTGGGTGCTGGACTCGAGCCTGGCAGCCGGGGCGCTGGCAGCCTGCTGCCCGCTGGCCGTGCTGCCACTGGCCCAAAGCGTGGCGGCCACAACCAGCAGGAGGATTCGCATGCGCTAAGCGGGTGTCGGGGGCGCGGTGGCGCCACGCAGGTTTGTAGAATCGATTATCCATGAGGGCCACCCCACCACCGATCACCCCAGCACCGATCGCCTGGCCCGATGCAGCACGCCAGACCGCATTCGCTCATTGGCTGGCTGCCCTCACAGCCGAACACGGCCTGGACAGCAGCACGCTGGCGCCCGCATCGGCCGATGCCAGCTTCCGCCGCTACCTGCGCATCCAGGGTCGCCAGGGCAGCTTCATCGTCATGGATGCGCCGCCGCCGCAAGAAGACGTGCGCGCTTTTGTGCGCGTGGCTTCGATGCTGCAACAGGCGGGCCTGAATGCACCCCGGGTGCTGGCCGCAGAACCCGAGCTGGGTTTCCTGCTGCTGTCCGACCTGGGGCAACAGGTTTACCTGGATGTGCTGAAGGCCGCCTCGGCAAGCGAAGCCGACGCATTGATGCGCGACGCGCTGTTGGCGCTGGTGCAGTTTCAATGCCAGGTCGACGCGAGCCAGCTGCCGCCTTTTGATGACAAGCTGCTGGCCGACGAGTTGGCGCTGTTCCCGCAGTGGTGCGTGCAGCGTGAGTTTGGCGTCACCTGGACCGTTGCCGAGCAGCAGACCTGGGACCGCACCTGCCGCTTGCTGATCGACAGCGCGCTCGCGCAGCCCCAGGTGGCCGTGCACGCCGACTGGATGCCGCGCAACCTGATGCGGATGGGACCAACGCCCGACGGCCCGTCAGGCAGCAACCCGGGCATCCTGGACTTTCAGGACGCGGTGCGTGGGCCGATCAGCTACGACCTGGCTTCGATGCTGCGCGACGCCTTCATTTCGTGGCCCGAAGACCAGGAACTCGACTGGGCGGTGCGCTGGTGGCAGCAGGCCAGAAGCGCCAGCCTGCCGGTGGATGCCGACTTCGGCGAATTCTGGCGTGCGCTGGAATGGATGGGCCTGCAGCGGCACCTGAAGGTGATGGGCATCTTCTGCCGCCTGAAGCACCGCGACGGCAAGGACCGCTATGCACAAGACCTGCCGCGCTTCTTTGCCTACGCCACCCGGGTGGCGCTGCGGTACGGGCCGCTGAAACCGCTCTTGAAACTTCTCGAGCCCTTGTCCGGGCGCGAAGTGACGGCGGGTTTCACTTTCTGACCCGCCGCCGCTGCCAGCGGCCTGTCGCTTACTTCGGCAGCACCACGCTGTCGATGACGTGGATGACGCCGTTGCTGGCCACGATGTCAGTAGCCGTCACCTTGGCTGCGTCAACGGTGACACCGCCCATCGTGCCGATGGTCAGTTCGCTGCCTTGCACGGTCTTCACCTTGCCGGCCTTGACGTCCTTGGCCATCACGGCACCGGGCACCACGTGGTAGGTCAGCACGGCGGTCAGCTTGGCCTTGTCCTTCAGCAGGGCGTCCAGGTCGGCCTTGGGGATCTTGGCGAAGGCTGCGTCGGTGGGCGCAAACACGGTGAATGGGCCCTTGCCCTTGAGCGTGTCGACCAGGCCGGCGGCCTGCAGCGCAACGGCCAAGGTCTTGAAGTTGCCGGCGGCAACGGCGGTCTCGACGATGTCCTTGGCCTGGACGGCAAAGGCGGCGGCGCCGATGGCGGCGGCAATGATGAGCTTTTTCATGGGTACTGCTTCCTGGTTGAAACGGGGGCGGGGAAAAACCGGCACCTTCAGGGCGCCGGGAGAAAAACCTGTTCGATGACGTGGATCACGCCGTTGCCGCTAGACACGTCATGGGCTACAACGTTTGCCCTGACAGGTCGCATTCTGTACGAACTGGTTCTCCCTGAAAACTTGATGGTTTTTTTGTGACCAATTGGTCACAAATTGTCCGGGCCTGACCTCCGCGCTGGCGGAAAAGGCGGCGTCTGGCAGCCGGCCGCCGCCAGCCAGGGGTCCTGATCCTGGCCCCCGAAGATCTGCAGCAAAAAGTCGATGAAGGCTCGCGTGCGCGCTGGCAAGTGGCGCCGGGTGGGCATGCCGGCCCACAAGGTGATGTCGAACATGCGCCATTGCGGCAGCACACGTTCCAGCGCGTGTTCAAGCAAGGCGTCTTCGATCACATAGGACGGCAAGCCCGCGATGCCCAGCCCCGCCAGCGCGGCCGCGTACATGGTGTCGATGTGCGTGGTGGCCAATGCCGGACGGCGCACGGTTTGCAGCGTGAAGCGCTCGCCGCCGGGCTCGTCGTCTCCCCAGGTGCCGGTGTAGAACGTCAGTCCGTCGTACAGCACCGACTGGGGTGGCACGATGGCCTCGTGCCGGGCCAGGTCGCGTGGGTGCTCGGGGCGGCCTTTTCGGTTCAGGTACTCGGGTGAAGCACAGACCACGACCTCGGTACGCGCCAGGCGGCGAGCGATGAAGTCACCGTTGGGTGCCTCTCGGCTGGTGAAGATGCTCACATCAAAAGCCTCGTTCACCGTCTCCACGGGGCCGGGCGAAGACAGCTCCAGCGTCACTTGTGGGTAGTCGGCCTGGAAGCGCGGCAAGTGCTTGGCCAACTGGTGCACGGCCACCGCCGGCGGACACAAGACGCGCAGGTGGCCTCGCGCGATCATGGTCGATTCACTGGCCAGGGCTTCGGACTCCTGCACGCCCACCAGGATGCCGCGAACCTTGTCCAGGTACTGCTCGCCCACATCAGTGAGCGAAATGCTGCGCGTGGTGCGGTTGAGCAGCCTGGCGCCCAGGTGCGATTCGAGCTCGGCCACCATGCGGGTGACCACCGGTGGCGCCATGTCCAGCGCCCGCGCGGCGCGCGCAAAACCGCCCGCCTCCACGACCTTCGCAAACACCTTCATGGCACGAAGTTGATCCATGTTTATTCCTTGTTTGCGAACAGTGCGTTCGCGAGCGTCTCATTTTTCTTCTTCTCATGGCTGCCTACAGTGCATCCATCGGTGAGATACATCCGTATAAACCCTCAACGATGCCGGTTCAGCACCCGACAGGGGTCTCGACTGGCAGACCCGATCCAAAACGTCCTCAACCCCTTAGGAGCATTTTCATGAACACCAAACAACTGATCGCCTTTGCCACCCTGGCCGTTGCGGGCACCGCCGCCATGGCTGACGACATCACCATCGTGGCCGACAACTTTGTCGCTACCAAGAGCCGCGCCGAGGTCAAAGCCGAAGTGCTGCAAGCCCGCGCAGCCGGCGTGCTGCAGTTCGCCACCGAGCGGGACGTGCAGGTGCGGCCGACCCGCCCCGTGATGGCCTCTGGCCTGACCCGCGAAGAAGTGCGCGCCGAACTGCTCAAGAGCCCGCGTGTGCCGATGGGGGCCTACAACCCTGCCGCCTGAACGGCAGCACCGGCAGCACCGGCAGCACCGGCAGCACCGGCAGCGCCAGTGGCATAGACCGCCTGGCGTAGCCCGTCGGGGGCACAGAAAGCGGCTTGCGGCGACAATCGGCCATCCCACTTTCTGAGCCGCCGCTTGATGCCCCAACAGGGCCCCGGGCGGCGCTTGCATTTGATGTTTGCCTACTTCGAAAACCGCATTCGCCCCACGGCACTGCCCGGCACGGCGCCGCCGCAGGGCCTGCTGGACTTCTATTGGCACTACGTTCGGCAGGCCAAAGATCTGTTCGGCGCGCTGTTTGTCACCGGTCTGGTCGTGGCACTGATCGACACGCTGGTACCGGTGTTCATCGGCAAACTGGTGCGCCTGATGGAGTCCGCCGACCGCGCCGCGGCGCTGGCCGACGCGATGCCCTCGCTGATCGGCATGGCGCTGATCGTGCTGATCGGCCGGCCCCTCGCGCTGCTGTTGGACAGCCTGGTGCGCAACAACGCGGTGGTGCCCGGTGTCACGAACCTGATCCGCTGGCAAAGCCACTGGCATGTGGTGCGTCAGAGCTGGCCCTTCTTCCAGAACGACTTCGCCGGTCGCATCGCCAATCGCGTGATGCAGACCAGCAATGCGGTGCGCGAAAGCGTGGTGAGCTGCATCCGAGGGGTCTGGTACATCGTCGTCTACGGGCTGTCGGCGCTGGTGCTGATGGGCCTTGCCGACTGGCGCCTGGCCGTTCCCACCGTGCTGTGGTTCGCAGGCTACGTCATCTTCCTGCGCCACTTCGTGCCGCAGATGCGCGACCTGGCCAAGACCAGCTCCGAGCTGCGCAGCCAGGTCATGGGGCGCGTGGTCGACAGCTACACCAACATCCTCACCGTCAAACTCTTTGCCCGCTCGCGCGACGAAGACCAATACGTGCGCGAGGTCATCGACGAACACAGCCGCGCCATCGCCGCGCACATGCGCCTGATCACCGCTTTCATGACCACGCTCAGTGCGCTCAATGCGATGCTGCTGGTGGGCACAGCGGCCATCGGCATCACGCTGTGGGGGCAGGGCCTGGTCGACGCCGGCACCGTGGCCACCGCGCTGCCGTTGGCCTGGGCGATCTGCAACGTGGCCGGCTTCGTGAGCTGGGAAGTGACGGGCATATTCGAGAACATCGGTGTGGTGCAGGAAGGCATGGAAACCATCGCCGTGCCACACGCCATGGACGACCACCCGCAGGCGCGCGAGTTGCAGGTGAGCGCAGGCGAAATCCGCTTCGAACACGTCACCTTCACCTATGGCCGCGACGACGGCAAGAAGGTGCTGGACGACTTGAACCTCACGATCAAGCCCGGCGAACGTGTCGGCCTGATCGGCCGCAGCGGCGCGGGCAAGAGCACGCTGGTGAACCTGCTGCTGCGCTTTCATGACCTGGAGCAGGGCAGCATCCGCATCGACGGCCACGACATCCGAGAAGTCACGCAGGAAAGCCTGCGCGGCGCCATCGGCATGGTGACGCAGGACACCTCGCTGCTGCACCGTTCGATTTCGGCCAACATCGGTTACGGCCGCACGGGGGCTTCACGCGCCGACATCGAAGCCGCCGCCCACAAGGCGCAGGCGCACGAGTTCATTCTGCAGCTGCAGGACTGGAAGGGTCGAACCGGCTTCGAGGCCCACGTGGGCGAACGTGGCGTCAAGCTCAGCGGCGGCCAGCGCCAGCGCGTGGCCATCGCGCGCGTGGTGCTGAAAGACGCGCCCATCCTGGTGCTGGACGAAGCCACCTCGGCGCTGGACAGCGAGGTCGAGCTGGCGATCCAGGACCAATTGCTGGGCCTGATGGAAGGCAAGACGGTGATTGCCATCGCACACCGCCTGAGCACCATCGCGCGCATGGACCGGCTCATCGTGCTGGAGCAAGGCCGCATCGTGGAACAAGGCACCCACGCCGAGCTGCTGGCCCTGAACGGGCACTACGCCAAGCTGTGGAGCCACCAGAGCGGCGGCTTCCTGGCAGAAGACTTGCTGGATGAGCCGGCCGACGTCGGCGCGACGGTGCCTGCCTTGCAGGCAGTGCAGAAGTTGGCGCCTGCGGCGTCGGCAGCGCCAGCTGTTTAGTCGGCTGGCGCTGGCGCCCGGTGGGCGGCGCCACGATCCCGGCCGCCGGGACATCCTGAGCTTTGGCGTCGACTTCATCCTGGATGTCGACCGCCACCTGGCCACCTTCGTGGCCACGTACGGCAACTGGGTCTACGCGCTGCTGTTTGCCATCATCTTCGTCGAGGCCGGCGTCGTGTTGATGCCCTTCCTGCCCGGCGATTCACTGCTCTTTGTGGTGGGCACGCTGTGTGGGCCATGATTCTGGTGCCCGGATTGCTGGCGCTGTTTGGCGCCTGGAAGTCACGCACGGCCCGGGTCTGGCTGCCCCGTCCGGCAGCCAGTGCCGGCCCCTGGCGTCGGCCAGAAAGCACAAAGCCCGCCGAAGCGGGCCTTGTCATTCAGACCGCGACGCGTGGCGCAGTCTCAGACCTGGCGGCGGCGGGCGGCAGCGCCCACGGCGAACAGGCCCATTGCCATCAAGGCGTAGGTGCCCGGCTCAGGCACCGGCTGGTACATGATGGTCAGCATGCCGGCTGTGATGGACGCGTCTTGCGTCAGGCCGCCGTCGCCAAACGGGTCGTCAAAGCCTTCATACACCGTGACCCATACCTGGCCGTCGCCAACAACAAAGCTGCCACCTTCACCGAAGGGGCCAGCGCCGCCGTCCACACCGCCCCATGCGCCAGCAGCCGGGCCGAATGAGCCTTCGGCGTCGGTCACACTCGGCGCCCAGTCCATATAGGAACTGCCATCGGTGTTGTTGACCGACAAGGTCAACTCGCTCAGGTAGCTGCCGTTCAGGGTGCTGAACGCCAGGCCCGAATAGCTGTAGCCGGTGATGACGGAGCCGGCACCCATATCCAGGAACACCTCGGAGTTGGTGGGCGCACCGAAGCCGCCAAATGTCGCCCAGCCAGCCAGGTCGATCACGACCGAGCTTTCTGACGCGCCAGGCGTACCGACTGTAATGATGGCCGCGCCCCGGGCTTGCGCCTGCGACACAAAGGCCACTGAAAGTACCGCGGCGCCAAGCAAAGCGCTAAAAGAAGACAGACTCTTCATCAACCAACTCCTGTTATTGCACAAGATCCCGTGTTCAACCCTCTCCCGAAGGTTTGAAGCCCGACCTTATCCCGGGCTGACCCATGGGAGCAATGGAAGAGCTGGATAAACCCCCTCAGCCAGGGGCAGGGTTTTCATGGATACGCGGCAATGACCTGCGCGACCGCCGCGGTGAGCTTCTTGCCATAAGGCACATGCAGAAACTCGTTGGGCCCGTGCGCGTTGCTCTTGGGGCCCAGCACGCCGCAGACCATCATCTGCGCGCTCGGGAAGCCCTTGGCCAGCATGCTCATCAGCGGGATCGTGCCGCCCTGCCCGATGTAGCCCACCGGTGCGCCAAAGTTGGCCTGCGACGCGGCGTTGAGCGAGTTCTCCAGCCAAGGGGCCAGCTCGGGCGCATTCCAGCCCGTGGCGCCCAGTGCACCGGCTCGGCCGTCCGGGTGGAAAGTGACCTTGGCGTTGTAGGGCGCGTTGTCTTCCAGCAGCGTCTTCAGTTTCAGCGACGCTTCGTTGCCATCCACCAGCGGCGGCAAGCGCAGGCTCAGCTTGAAAGCGGTGTAGGGTCGCAGCACGTTGCCCGCATTGCCCAGTTCGGGGAATCCGTCCACACCGGTGACGCTGAGGGTGGGTCGCCAGGTGCGGTTCAGCAGGCCTTGCACTGGGTCGGTGGTGGTGGGCAAGGTCGGGGAGCCGTCGGCACCGCAGGCCCAGGGCATGCGTTTCCAGACCTCGTCCTTCAGGATGGCTGCCGTGGCTCGCGTCTGCTTCAGCCGCTGCGCCGGCAGTTCACAGTGGAAACTCTCGGGCAGCAGGTGCCCGGTCTTGCTGTCTTCCAGCCGATCCAGCACCTGGCGCAGGACGCGGAAGCTGCTGGGCACCAGGCCGCTGGCGTCACCGGAGTGGATGCCTTCGCTCAGCACCTCGACCTTCAGCACGCCACTGACCATGCCGCGCAGGCTGGTGGTCAGCCACAGCTGGTCGTAGTTGCCGGCGCCGCTGTCCAGGCACACCACCAGGCCCACATTGCCCAGCCGCGACTTCAGCGCGTCCAGGTAGACGGGCAGATCCTGGCTGCCGCTTTCTTCGCAGCTTTCGATCACGCCCACGCAGCGCGGGCGTGCGATGCCTTCCTTGTCCAGCGCTTCGATGGCGGTGATGGCTGCGTACACCGCATAACCGTCGTCGGCGCCGCCGCGGCCGTAGAGCAGCCCGTTTTCGTACTTGGGCGTCCAGGGGCCCAGGTCTTTGCGCCAACCATTGAATTCGGGCTGCTTGTCCAGATGGCCGTACATCAGCACGGTGTCGGTGCTGCCTGCCTTGGTGGCCGGGATGTCGAAGAAGATCACCGGCGTGCGGCCTTCGATGCGCACCACCTCCAGCGTCAGGCCCGCCACTTGGCGCCCTTCGACCCAGGCCGCGGCTTCGCGCACCACGCGGTCGATGAGGCCGTGCTCGGCCCACTTGGCGTCGAACATCGGGCTCTTGGCCGGCACCGCGATGTAGTCGGTGAGTGCCGGCACGATGCGCTGGTCCCAGGCTTCGTCGGCATAGGCGGCGATGCGGGTCAGGGCGGCAGCTTCGGGTGTGCGGGTGGGTGCGTTCATGGGGTTTCCTCAAAGGGTCGGCACGGCAAAGCGCTGCAACCAAGTGGTCAGCCGCGCCAGGACTTGTGCGCTTTCGGGCTCGTTGAATATCTCGTGGAAAAGTCCAGGATACGCCTGCGCGCTGAGCACTGCGGGCGGCGCTGCCGCCGCCAGCGCAGCACTGCCATGCGGGGCCACGCAGCGGTCGGCGCCGGCCCACATCAGCAGCGTGGGCGTTTGCCAGTGCGGCGCCTGCGCCAGCACCTCGCGGCCGCCATCGACGATGAAACGCACCAGACGCGGCGTCACGCGGTCATGCACCAGCGGGTCATCGACGTAGGCCTTGACCACCACTGGGTCGCGGCTGATCCAGCCGGGCTGCAAGCCGTTGCCCAATGCCAAATCAGGCGCCAGAGGGCCCAGCACCGACAGCATCAAGCGCTGCACGGCGTTCATGCCAGGGTCAAGTGCCGGCGAACTGAGCACCAGGGCATCGACATCCCGGTACCAGGCCCGCGGCTGCGCTGCCAGGCCCTCGGCGACAAAACGCGCAGCCACCAGGCCACCCATGCTGTGGCCCAGCAGCACGTGAGGGCCCGACACGCGCAGCCGGTCCATCACCAGCGCCAGGTCTTCCAGCAGCGCCGTGGCCGAAGGCAGGGTGCCGCGTGTGCCTTCGCTGCGGCCGTGGCCCCGCTGGTCGTGGCCCACCGCATGCCAGCCGGCCTGGTTCAGTGCTTCAGCGACAGCGGCGTAGCGCCCGATGTGTTCGCCAAGGCCATGCACGATCTGCACCGTGCCCCGCACGGCGCCTGGCGCCGGCCAGCGGTGCAGGTGCAGTCGGGTGCCGTCGGCGGCGCGCAGATCGTTCACATCAGCCTCAAATCTTGAAGTCATAGTCGATGGTCAGCGGCGCGTGGTCGCTGAAGCGCTGGTCCAGGTAGATGGACGCCTGGCGCGCCAGCGCAGCCAAGCCCGGCGTCGCCAGGTGGTAGTCGATGCGCCAACCCACGTTCTTGGCCCAGGCCTGGCCGCGGCTGCTCCACCAGGTGTACTGTTCCGGGGTCGCGTTCAGCGTGCGAAAAACGTCCACCAGGCCACCCCGGCCCAGCAGCTTGGTCACCCAGGCACGCTCGTCCGGCGTGAAGCCGCTGTTCTTGAGGTTGCCCTTCCAGTTCTTCAAGTCGATCTCGTGGTGCGCGATGTTCACGTCGCCCACCAGGATGAACTCACGTTCGGCCTTCAGTCGGGCCAGGTGCGGGTACATGCGCGCCAGGAAACGGAACTTGGCGGTCTGGCGCTCTTCGCTGCTACTGCCGCTGGGAAAGTAGCAGCTGATGACGCTGAACTTGCTGAAACCGCGGCGCGACGACGTGGTGTCGAAGCGGGCCTCGACCCAGCGGCCTTCGGCGTCGAATTCCTTGCTGCCAAAGCCCGTGATCAGTTCGCTGGGCTCGTGCCGGGTGAACAGGCCGACGCCCGAGTAACCTTTCTTCTGCGCAAAGTGAAAGTGGCCCTGCAGCGCACCCACGCGGTCCAGGCTGCCCTTCACGTCGTCGGCCTGGGCCTTGATCTCCTGTACGCCCATACAATCTGGCGACATGCTTTGGGCCCACTCGAGCAGGCCTTTCCTGGCCGCTGACCGGATGCCGTTGACATTGAGCGTAACAAGCTTGAAAGCCAAGGAAACCCCCTGCTGAACATGAGCACCGCCGACACAAGCCCGCTGGCGCAGGCCTTCGTTCAGTTTGCGGTGGACGCAGGCGTTCTGCGCTTTGGTGAATTCAAGACCAAGGCCGGGCGCCTGTCGCCCTACTTCTTCAATGCCGGCCTGTTTGACGACGGCGCCAAACTCGGTCGCCTGGCGGAATTTTATGCACGCCGCCTGCTGCGGGCCGAAGCCCGTGGCGAGCTGGCCTTCGACATGCTGTTCGGCCCGGCCTACAAGGGCATCACGCTGGCTTCGGCGGTGGCGGTGGAACTGGCGCGCCAGGGCCGCAACGTGCCCTTTGCCTACAACCGCAAGGAAGCCAAGGACCACGGCGAAGGTGGCACCCTTGTCGGCGCGCCGGTGCGCGGCCGCGTTCTGATCATTGACGATGTCATTTCTGCAGGAACCTCGGTGCGCGAATCGATCCACATGATCCAGTCAGCCGGCGCCACGCCTTGTGGCGTGGCCATTGCGCTGGACCGTCAGGAGCGCGCCACCGAAGGAGGGCAGGACGCCGCCTGGAGCGCGGTGCAGTTCGTCAAACAGCAGCTCGGGCTGCCGGTGGTGGCGGTGGCCACGTTGGCCGACCTGCTGAGCTTGCTGCAAGGCGGTGCCGCGCCCGAGTTGGCGGCGCACGCTGCGCCGGTGCAGGCCTACCGCGACCGTTATGGCGTCTGATCTGGCTGCCCGGGTGACCCAGGGCCTGGGCCCGGCCCTGTTGGCCTGCATGGCCGCAGCCTTGCCCTGGGCCGCGCTGGCGCAGCCCACGAAACCGGCCTCTGGCATCTACACCTGCATCGACAGCCAGGGTCGGCGCCTGACGGCCGACCGGCCGATCGCCGAGTGTTCACACCGCGAACAGCAGCTGCTCAACCGCGACGGTTCATTGCGTGCCGTGTTGCCGCCCACGATGACCGCCGAAGAGCGTGCCTTGCAAGAGGCGCGCGACCGTGCCGCCGCCGAAGCCCGCGCCGCGCAGGCCGATGCCGTGCGGCGCGACCGCAACCTGGTGGCCCGCTTTCCCGACGAAGCCGCACACAACCGGGCACGCGAAGCCTCGGCCGACACCGTGCGCCTGGCCATGAAGGCCAGCGAGATCCGGCTGCGCGAACTGGAGCGCGAACGCAAACCGTTGAAGGACGAAGCCGAGTTCTACCAGGGCCGCACGATGCCGGCCAAGTTGAAGGCCGCGTTGGAAGCCAACGAAACCTCGATGGAAGCGCAGCGATCGGCGGGTGCCAACCAAGAGGCCGAGCTGGTGCGCATCAACAAGATCTACGACAACGAACTGGAACGCCTGCGCCGCTTGTGGAGCGGTTTGCAGCCGGGTTCCTTGGGGCCCATTGCTGCACCGGCGGCGGTGGCGCGGCCAGCGGCCAAGCCGGTTTCGCGCTGAGTCCCGCCGAGCGCCTGGCGCGGGTCTAGGCGCCCGTCAGGCGCTTGCGCAGCAACTCACCGGCCTGGGCCGGGTTGGCCTTGCCTTTGCTGGCCTTCATGACCTGGCCCACCAGCGCGTTGAAGGCCTTGTCCTTGCCGGCGCGGAACTCGGCCACGCTCTTGTCGTTGGCTGCGATGACCGCGTCAACGATGGCTTCGAGCGCAGCGCTGTCGTTCATCTGCTTCAGGCCCTTGGCTTCGATGACGGCATCCACATCAGCGGTGTCGCCGGCCCACAGCGTGTCGAAGACCTGGCGCGCGCCGTTGTGCGACACGGTGCCGTCGGCCACGCGGCGGATCAGCGCGGCCAGCGTGGTGGGCAACAGCGCCACGGCACCGATGTCCGCCGATTCCGAATTCAGGCGCTTGCTGACCTCACCCATGATCCAGTTGGCGGCCAGCTTGGCCTGCCCCGACCCATCGCGCACCACTTCGTAGTAGCGGGCCGTGGCCAGGCTCTGCGTCATCATGGCGGCGTCGTACGCGGGCAAGCCGTCCTGCGCTTCAAAGCGGCGCGCCATGGCTGCCGGCAGTTCGGGCATGGTGGCCCGAACCGCTTCGATCCACTCAGCCGCTATCACCAGTGGCGGCAGATCGGGGTCGGGAAAGTAGCGGTAGTCCTGAGCGTCTTCCTTGCTGCGCATCGCGCGGGTCTCGCCGGTGTCGGGGTTGAACAGCACCGTGGCCTGCTCGATGGGCAGGCCGTCTTCGACGCGGTCGATCTGCCACTGCACCTCGAAGTCGATGGCCTGGGCCAGGTTGCGGAAGCTGTTCAGGTTCTTGATCTCGCGCCGCGTGCCGAGCATCGCGCCGGGCTTGCGCACGCTGACGTTGGCGTCGCAGCGGAAGCTGCCCTCCTGCATGTTGCCGTCGCAGATGCCCAGCCACACCACCAGCGCGTGCAGCGCCTTGGCATACTCCACCGCCTCGGCGCTGCTGCGCATGTCGGGCTCGGAAACGATTTCCAGCAGCGGCGTTCCGGCGCGGTTCAGGTCGATGCCGGTCTGGCCCGCAAAGTCTTCGTGCAGGCTCTTGCCCGCATCTTCTTCCAGATGCGCGCGGGTCAGGCGCACGCTGCGCTGCACACCGTCGAGCATGAACTCGACACAACCACCCTGCACCACCGGGATTTCGTACTGGCTGATCTGGTAACCCTTGGGCAGGTCCGGATAGAAGTAGTTCTTGCGCGCAAAGATGGACAGCGGCGCCACACGCGCGCCCACCGCCAGGCCCAGGCGGATGGCCCGCTCGACCGCGCCGCGGTTCATCACCGGCAGCGTGCCGGGCAGAGCCAGGTCCACTGCGCAGGCCTGCGTGTTGGGCTCGGCGCCAAACTGCGTACCGGCGCCGCTGAAGATCTTGCTGGCGGTGGACAGCTGGGTGTGGGTCTCGAAGCCGATGACAACTTCGTAACCGCGCACCAGCGGGCTGGGAATTGGGGTGGGCATGTCAGGTCCGCGCGGCCGTTCCGAAGGACATGAGCGCCCCCTCGGGGGGCCGCGAACGCAGTGAGCTTGGGGGCTTCATTTCAATAGCCTGAAGGGACGCGCATGTGGTGGTCGGTGGCTTGCTGCAGCGCATGGGCGGCATGCAGCAAGGCACCTTCTTCGAAATAGTTGCCAATGAGCTGCAGGCCCACCGGCATGCCCGCTGCACCAAATCCGGCCGGCACGCTCATGCCCGGCAACCCGGCCAGGCTGGCCGGCAGCGTGAAGATGTCGGCCAGGTAGGCCTGCAGCGGGTCGTCGCCCTGCTCGCCCAGCTTCCAGGCCACCGTGGGCGCCACCGGGCCGGCAATGAGGTCGCAGCGCTGGAAGCAGGCTTGGAAGTCATCGGCGATCATGCGGCGCAGCTTCTGCGCCTGCACGTAGTAGGCGTCGTAGTAGCCGTGGCTGAGCACGTAGGTGCCGATCATGATGCGGCGCTTGACCTCGGGCCCGAAACCTTGCGCACGCGACTTTTTGTACATGTCCATCAGGTCGGCGTAATGCTCGGCGCGGTAGCCGAACTTGACGCCATCGAAGCGGCTCAGGTTGGAACTGGCCTCGGCCGGCGCGATGATGTAGTAGACGGGAATCGACAACTCGGTGCGTGGCAGGCTCACGTCCACCAGCGTGGCGCCCAGATTTTCCAGTTCAGCCAGCGCACCGCGCACAGCGCCTTCGACGTCGGCTGCCAGCGCGGCGGGAAAAAATTCCTTGGGCAAACCGATGCGCAGGCCCAGCAAAGGTCGGGCGGCGGAGGCGCTGGCGCGCGGCGTGTGCATGGCGGCAGCAAAGTCCTGCGGCGGGCGTTGGGCGCTGGTGGCGTCGCGGGCGTCGAAGCCGCTCATGGCCGACAGCAGCAGCGCGCAGTCTTCGGCGCTGCGGGCCATGGGGCCGGCCTGGTCCAGGCTGGACGCAAAAGCCACCATGCCGTAGCGGCTGCACACCCCGTAGGTGGGCTTGATGCCCGTGACGCCCACGAAGCTGGCCGGTTGGCGGATGGAGCCGCCGGTGTCGGTGCCCGTGGCCGCCGGCACCAGGCGCGCCGCCACGGCTGCGGCGCTGCCGCCCGAAGAGCCGCCCGGCACACGCTGCAGGTCCCAGGGGTTCTTCACCGGGCCGAAAGCGCTGTTTTCGTTGGCCGATCCCATGGCAAATTCGTCGCAATTCAGCTTGCCCAGGGTCACCGTGCCGGCGTCATGCAGCCTGGCCACCACGGTGGCGTCAAAGGGGCTCTGGTAGCCGGCCAGCATCTTGGAGCCGGCGGTGGACGGCAGGCCGGTTCTGGCGAAGTCGGTGACGAAGATGTCCTTGTGCGCCAGCGGCACGCCAGTCAGCGGCCCGGCTTCGCCACGTGCGCGGCGGGCGTCGGCGGCTTGCGCCTGCTGCATCGCCTTGGCTTCATTGGTAACAAGGAATGTGCCCAGTTCGGCATGCCGGGCTGTGCCCGCCAGCAGCGCCTGCGTGGCCTCGACGCTGGACAACCGACCCGACTGCAGCGCGCGCGCCAAAGCCGCCACGCCCAGGGTGTGCACGTCGCCGCTCATTCAATCACCTTGGGCACCAGGAACAGGCCGTTTTCCACCGCCGGTGCGCTGCGCTGGTTGGCGGCGCGGTCCACCTGCTCGCTGACCACGTCCTCGCGCAGCCGCAACTGCACGTCCTGCACCGCCGACAGCGGGGTGTACAGGGGCTCGACGCCGCGGGTGTCCACCGCGCCCATTTGCTCGACGATGCCGAAAAAGCCGTTCAGCTGCACCAGCATCTGCGCCTGTTCGGCGGTGGACAGGTCCAGTCGCGCCAGGTGCGCGATGCGGCTCACGTCTTCAGGGGTCAGTGCCATCTTTTGCGGGGCCCTGGTGGGGCGGTCGGCGCGGGCCGCCACTGCTGAAAAAAGCAGCGCCGTACCTCGGGGAATTGGGTTGGATACGTTATTATCTCCGGTTACCCGCAAGCCCTTGGGCGGCTGGTCGCTTGGGGGCTAAGCTCAGCCCTCCTGCCCGGCCGGTTCCCAGTTCGCTTCCTCTGGCCGAGCCCGGCGCGCCACGCGCAACCCGCCCCCTTATCCCCCGCCCTCCGCCCCCGCCCCTGCCGCCCCCTTCCCCATGTTCGCTGCCTCCCTGCGCCGCTACTTTTCCACCGACCTCGCCATCGACCTGGGCACCGCCAACACGCTGATCTACGTGCGTGGCAAGGGCATCGTGCTCGACGAGCCATCGGTCGTTGCCATCCGCCACGAAGGTGGCCCACAAGGCAAGAAGACGATTCAGGCCGTAGGCAAGGAAGCCAAGGCCATGCTGGGCAAGGTGCCCGGCAACATCGAAGCCATCCGGCCCATGAAAGACGGTGTCATCGCCGACTTCACGGTCACCGAGCAGATGCTCAAGCAGTTCATCAAGATGGTTCACCCGCGGGGCATCTTGCGGCCCAGCCCGCGCATCATCATCTGCGTGCCTTGTGGTTCCACCCAGGTGGAACGCCGGGCGATCCGTGAATCGGCCCTGGGCGCGGGTGCATCGGACGTCTACCTGATCGAAGAACCCATGGCTGCAGCCATCGGCGCCGGCCTGCCGGTGTCGGAAGCCAGCGGCTCGATGGTCGTCGACATCGGCGGCGGCACCACCGAGGTGGGCGTCATCTCGCTGGGCGGCATGGTCTACAAGGGCAGCATCCGTGTGGGCGGCGACAAGTTCGACCAAGCCATCATCAATTACATCCGCCGCAACTACGGCATGTTGATCGGCGAGCCCACGGCCGAATCCATCAAGAAGACCATTGGCAGCGCCTTCCCGGGCAGCGAGGTCAAGGAGATGGAAGTGAAAGGCCGCAACCTCAGCGAAGGTGTGCCGCGCAGCTTCACGATCAGCAGCAATGAAATCCTGGAAGCCTTGACCGACCCGCTGAACCAGATGGTCAGCGCGGTGAAAAACGCGCTGGAGCAGACGCCGCCCGAGCTGGGCGCCGACATCGCCGAGCGCGGCATGATGCTCACCGGCGGCGGCGCACTGCTGCGCGACCTGGATCGCCTGCTGGCCGAAGAAACCGGCCTGCCCGTGCTGGTGGCCGAAGACCCGCTGACTTGCGTGGTGCGAGGCTGTGGCATGGCGCTGGAGCGCATGGAGCGGCTGGGGTCGATCTTCACCTCGGAATGATCAGGCGTTGAGCCGGTCGAGCTGCCGCCATGCGCCTGGGCACGATAGACCGCACACCACCGCCCTTCTTCCGCCAGGGCCCATCGGCCCTGAGCAAGCTGATATTTTTCTCGGCCCTGGCCTTGTTCCTGATGGTGGCCGACGCCCGCTTCAAAGTGGTCGAGCCGCTGCGACAGGTGCTGGCCATCGCCCTGCTGCCGGCGCAGCGGGCGCTGGCAGTGCCGGTGGAGGCCCTGCAGGGTGGCGGCGACTACTTGCGCGGCTTGAACCAGGCCCAGGCCGCCGAACGCGAAGCTCAGGCCCGGATGGCCGCGGTGGCCGAGCGTGCCGCCCGCACCGACCAGCTGGCACAAGAAAATGCCCGCCTTCGGGCGCTGCTGGACCTGCGCCCGGCCGTGGTGGTGCGCTCGCAGCCCGCCGAGCTTCTGTACGAAGCTGCCGACCCCTATTCACGCAAGGTGTTTGTCGACCGCGGCAGCCAGCACGGCGTGGTGCCTGGCGCGCCGGTCATCAATGAAGCCGGTGTGTTGGGCCAAGTGACGCATGCCTACGCCTTGACCTCCGAAGTGACACTGCTGTCGGACAAGGACGCCGCGATTCCGGTGCTCAATACGCGCACCCAGCAGCGCAGCGTGGCCTTTGGTGGCGGCGCCGGCCCGGGAGGCATGGAACTGCGTTTCATGTCCGGCAACGCCGACGTGCAAGTGGGCGACCTGCTGCACACCAACGGCCTGGACGGCGTCTACCCGGCCGGGCTGCCAGTGGCCCGGGTGACGGCGGTGGAACGGCGTGTGGAGTCGGGCTTTGCACGCATCGCGCTGACCCCCGTGGCCAACGCCGACGGCGTGCGCTATGTGCTGCTGCTGGAACCCCTGGGCACTCAGTTGCCGCCGCGACCTGAGGCGGTGCCCGAGGTGGCGCCAGCCAAAGGCGAACGCCAACTGAAGACACCCCGCCGGGCGGGGCCTGCGCCGTGATCATGCGGGCCGTTGGGAGCCCGGCATGATCATGCTGGCCATTGGGAGGGCGGCATGATCATGCCGCGTGGGTCCAACCAGCTGCTGCTGCCGGCCAACCCCTTTTTCATCGGCCTGAGCCTGCTGGTGGCCTTTGGCCTGAACCTGCTGCCCGTGGGCCGGCAGCCGGCCATGCCCGACCTGCTGGCGCTGGTGCTGGTGTTCTGGAACGTGCACCAGCCGCGCCGCGTGGGCGTGGGTGTGGCTTTTGTCTTCGGCCTGCTGATGGACGTGCACGAAGGCGCGCTGCTGGGCCAGCATGCACTGGCCTATACGCTGCTGAGCTTTGTCGCCATCACCATCCACCGGCGGCTGCTGTGGTTTGGCGTCGTTGAACAGGCGCTGCAGATCGTTCCGGTGTTTTTTGCCGGCCATGCGGTGTCGCTGGCGGTGCGGCTGCTGGCCGGCGACATGTTTCCGGGCTGGTGGATGCTGCTGGCGCCGGTCTTCGAGGCCTTGTTGTGGCCCGTGGCTGCGCTGTTGCTGCTGGCGCCACAGCGCCGAGCGCCCGACCCCGATCAGAATCGACCGTTGTGAAGGCCCCCACGCTCATTGCATTCGCTGCCCCCCAGGGGGGCGCTGGCCGCCTTGGGGCGGCCCTGCGGAGGCCAGGATGGACCCCCACGCTCATTGCATTCGCTGCCCCCCAGGGGGGCGCTGGCCGCCTTGGGGCGGCCCTGCGGAGGCCAGGATGACCCTGACCGTTCTGCGCGACGTCGAGCAGGAAGTGGATCGCTTCCGCGGCCGCGTGCTGGCCGCTGCGGGCTTTGTGCTGCTGGCCTTTGTGCTGCTGGCCGCACGCCTGGTGTACCTGCAGGTCTTCAGGCACGAAGAACTGGCTACCCAGGCCGAGGCCAACCGCATCGCGGTGGTGCCCATCGTGCCCAACCGCGGCATCATCGTGGACCGCCATGGCGTGGTGCTGGCCACCAACTACTCGGCCTACACGCTGGAGATCTCGCCACGCGCCTTGCGTGCAGGCGGCTCAGGCAACGCCAGCGACCTGGATGCATTGATCGAACATCTCGCCAGCGTGGTCGAGATCGGCCCGCGCGACCGCCGCCGCTTCAAGCGCCTGCAGGAAGAGATGAAAGGCGCGGATTCGCTGCCCATTCGCACCAAGCTCAGTGACGAAGAGGTGGCGCGCTTCACCGCGCAGCGCTTCCGCTTCCCGGGCGTGGACGTGAAGGCGCGGCTGTTCCGCAGCTACCCGCTGGGCGAAACGGGCAGTCACCTGCTGGGCTACATCGGCCGCATCAACCCGTCCGAGAAAAAGGCCATGGAGGACTGGGAAGAAGAGGACCAGGGCAACTACAAGGGCACCGAGTACATCGGCAAACTGGGCCTGGAGCAAAGCTACGAAAGACAGCTGCACGGCAAGGCCGGTTTCGAAGAGGTGGAAACCAGCGCTGGCGGCCGCGCATTGCGTCGCCTGCGCAGCCACGCGCCAACACCGGGCGACAAACTGGTGCTGTCGGTGGACATCCGCTTGCAGGCCCTGGTGGAAGACATGTTCGGCGACCGCCGCGGTGCGCTGGTGGCCATCGACCCGCGCAACGGCGAGGTCCTGGCCTTTGTCAGCAAACCCACCTTCGACCCTAACCTGTTTGTCGATGGCATCGACGTGGACAGCTGGCGCGAACTGAACGAAAGCATCGACAAGCCGCTGTTGAACCGGGCCCTGCGTGGCACCTACCCGCCGGGCAGCACTTTCAAGCCCTTCATGGCCATGGCCGCGCTGAACAGCGGCAAGCGCAGCCCCGGCACCGTGATCCACGACGGCGGCAACTACCAGTTTGGCAACCACACCTTCCGCAGCCACGGCGACAAGGGCCTGGGCGCGGTGGACATGACCCGCTCCATCGTGGCCAGCAGCAACGTCTACTACTACTCGCTGGCCAACGAGATGGGCGTGGACCTGATGCACGAGCACCTGCAGCCTTTCGGCTTTGGCGTCAGAACCGGCATCGATGTCGAGGGCGAAGTCACCGGGGTGCTGCCCAGCACCGAGTGGAAGAAACGCTACTACAAGAAGCCAGAACAGCAGCGCTGGTACGCGGGCGAGACCATTTCACTGGGCATCGGCCAGGGCTACAACAACTTCACGATGCTGCAACTGGCCAGCGCCACGGCCACGCTGGTGTCGGGTGGCCAACGCTTCCGGCCGCGGCTGGTGCGCGAGATCGAAGACGTGATCACCTCGCAGCGCGCGCGTGTGGCCAGCGACGCGATGACGCCGCTGGTGATCAAACCCGAGCACGCGGAACTCATACGCAAGGCCCTGCACGGTGTGACGCAGCAGGGCACGTCCACGCGCGTGTTTGCCGGCGCGCCTTACGCCAGCGGTGGCAAAACCGGCACCGCGCAGGCCGTGGGTGTGAAGCAGAACGAAAAGTACAACGCCTCCAAGCTGGAAGAACACAAACGCGACCACTCGCTGTACATCGCCGCGGCGCCCATCGATGCGCCGACAGTGGTGCTGGCCGTGGTGGTTGAAAACGCCGGCTTCGGCGCGCAGGCCGCAGCCCCCATGGCGCGCCGTGTTTTTGACTACCTGCTGCTGGGTCAATACCCGAGCGAAGCAGACCTGGTGTTGACGCGCCAGGGCCAGTCCAGCGCGCCCACGGGTCAGCCACGGCGCGCCGCCGACATGCCGCTGCCGGGCCAGGCCGTGCAACCGGTGCCACCGGCCGCCGCGGCATCGGCGCCTGCTGCGCAACGTGTGGCCGCCGCGGCGGCGGCGCGATGAACGCGGTCTTCGAACGCCCATCGCCCTGGCTGCGGCTGCGGCTGGTGTTTGCCGGCTTCGATGGGCCGCTGCTGCTGGCCGTCACGCTGCTGGGCGCCTTGGGCCTGCTCATCATGTACTCCGCCGGCTACGACCACGGCACACGGTTTGTCGATCACGGCCGCAACATGCTGGTGGCGCTGGCGGTGCTGTTCGTGGTGGCGCAAGTGCCGCCGCAAAAGCTGCAGCAGATGGCCGTGCCGCTGTACATCACGGGCGTGCTGTTGCTGCTGGCGGTGGAGTTTTTCGGCATCACACGCAAGGGCGCCACACGCTGGCTGGATATCGGCCCGATGGTCATTCAGCCCAGCGAGGTGCTGAAGATCGCCGTGCCGCTGATGCTGGCCTGGTGGTTCCAGAAGCGCGAGGGCCAGTTGCGGGTGAGCGACTTCATGATCGCTGCGGCGCTGCTGGTGGTGCCGGTGGGCTTGGTGGCCAAACAACCCGACCTGGGTACGGCGCTGCTGATCCTGTTCAGTGGCGTCTACGTCATTTTTTTTGCCGGCCTGTCCTGGAAGCTGGTGATCCCGGTTTTGACGCTGGCGGTGGTGGCCATCCTGGCCCTGGTGATCAGTGGCGACACCATCTGTCAACCTGACATGCAGTGGCCCCTGTTGCGTGAGTATCAGAAGACCCGCGTGTGCACCCTGCTGGACCCCACCAAGGACCCCTTGGGCAAGGGCTTTCACATCCTGCAGGGCATGATCGCCATCGGCTCCGGCGGCCTGTCGGGCAAGGGCTTCATGCAGGGCACGCAGACGCACCTGGAGTTCATCCCCGAGCGCACCACCGACTTCATCTTCGCCGCCTTCAGCGAAGAGTTCGGCCTCGCCGGCGTGCTGCTGCTGCTGGCTTGTTTCACGTTCCTGATCTTTCGCGGCCTGCTGATTGCGGCCGAAGCGCCCACGCTCTTTACGCGACTGCTGGCCGGCGCGGTGACGCTGAATTTTTTCACCTACGCCTTTGTCAACATGGGCATGGTCAGCGGCATCCTGCCCGTGGTGGGTGTGCCGCTGCCTTTTGTCAGCTACGGCGGCACCGCCATGGTCACACTGGGCCTGGGGCTGGGCATCCTGATGTCGGTGGCGCGCAGCCGCCGGCTGATGCAGAGCTGAGCGCGCCTCTCTGCCTCCGGCCTCTCTGCCTCTCGGCCTCTCGGCCTCTCTGCCTCTCTGCCTCCGGCCTCCGGCCTCTCGGCATCTCAGCCGACCGGCCGACCGGCCCCGTCAGGTTTCTTCAGTCACCTCGGGCGGCGGCCGGAAGGTGCCTGACTCGGCATCCATCGCGCCTGGCGTCAGGCGCAGCCTGATCGTGAACAGAGCCCCGGGCGAAAGGCCCGCCGCCGCACGCGGCCTGGCGTCGCCCACCAGCACCTCGCCGTCGTGGCGCTGCACGATCTCGTGCACGATGGCCAGGCCCAACCCGCTGCCATCCACCTGGGTGCCCAGAGCGCGGTAGAAGGGCCGGAACACGGCTTCGCGCTCGGCCGCGGGGATGCCCGGGCCGGTGTCCTCAACCTGCAGCACCACCACCTGGCCAAAGGGGTCGGTCAGCACCCGGGCCGTGACCGTGCCGCCGGGGGGCGTGTACTGCAGCGCGTTGTCCACCAGGTTGCGCACCATCTCGCCCAGCAGCACCGGTTCGCCCATCAGCAGCACCTTGCGGTCGCTGGCCGGTCCTTCATAGCCCAGGTCAATGCGCCGCTCCAGCGCTCGCGGCACAAAGTCGCGCACCACAGCGCGTGTGACCACCGCCAGGTCCACCGGCACACGTCGCATGGTCTGGCCTGTGTCTTCGGCGCGGGCCATGGCCAGCAGCTGGTTGACCATGTGCGCCGCGCGCTGGCTGGACAGGGCAATCTGCCTGAGCGTGTGTTTCATCGATGCGGGGTCGCCGCGGCCGCTGTCGATTTCGCGCCCGGCCAGCTCGGCCTGCATGCGCAGGCCCGCCAGCGGCGTCTTGAGCTGGTGCGCCGCATCGGCCAGAAAGTGGCGCTGCGTGGCGATGGTGCGGTCCAGGCGCTTGAGCAGGTCGTTGATGGCCTCCACCAAAGGCACCACCTCGTCGGGCACATCCACCACGGGTATGGGGCTCAGGTCGGTGCTGGTGCGCTTGCGGATGCGCTGCTGCAGTTCAGCCAGGGGCTTGATGCCACGCGCCAGCGCCAGCCACACCAGCACCACGGCCAGCGGCAGGATCGCGTACTGCGGCAGCAGCACGCCCTTGATGATTTCGGTGGCCAACCGCGAACGTTTGCCCAGCGTCTCCGCAGCCTGGACCAGGCCGCTGCCGCTGCCATCGGCACCCGGCATGCGCAGGTAGGCCACGCGCACCTCATCGTCGGCCACCACGTCGTTGCGAAAGCGCACGCCGCTGCCGCCTGCGGGTTCGTCGTCCGGCACCGCCAGCCGCGGGTCGCCCGCCAGCAGCTCACCGCGGGGGCCCAGCACCTGGAAATAGGTGCGGTCGCCTTCCACGTCGTCGCTGCGCGTGAACGATGATGCGGTGCGTTCCAGTTCACGCCGCTGAGACACCGCAGGCGGTGCGCCCTCGGCCACCTGCACGCCGGACTGGCGGGCCAGGGCCAGCACCACGTCGGCCAATTCGCGGTCGTACGGGCGGTCGGCAATGGCTTGTGCCACCACCCAGGTCAGCCCCAGACTCATGGGCCACAGCAGCAGCAGCGGCGCCAGCATCCAGTCCAGGATTTCGCCGAACAGCGAGCTTTGTTCGTGCTGCAGACGCCACAGCATCAGGTGTCAGCCCGGCTGGCAAGAACCAGCGCCGCGCTCAAGCCGTCAAAGCCGCTCAAGCGGCGATCTTTTCCAGGCAATAGCCCAGGCCCCGCACGGTGGCAATGCGCACCGGGCCTTGTTCGATCTTCTTGCGCAGGCGGTGGATGTAGACCTCGATGGCGTTGTTGCTGACCTCTTCGCCCCATTCACACAGCCGCTCCACCAGCTGGTCCTTGCTGACCAGGCGGCCGGCACGCTGCAACAGCACTTCCAGCAGGCTCAGCTCACGCGCGGACAGCTCCACCATCTGGTCGTTGAGGTAAGCCACGCGGCCGGTGGCGTCAAAGGTCAGCGGGCCGTGTTTGAGCAGGCTGCTGGCGGTGCCCAGCCCGCGCCGCGTGAGCGCCCGCACGCGCGCTTCCAGCTCTTGCAGCGAAAAGGGTTTGGCCATGTAGTCGTCGGCGCCCAGGTCCAGGCCCTTCACACGCTGCTCCACGCTGTCGGCGGCCGTGAGGATGAGCACCGGCACCGCATTGCCGCGGCCGCGCAACTTGCGCAGCACCTCAAAGCCGTGCATGCGCGGCAGCCCCAAGTCCAGGATGACCAGATCAAATTCATGCGCCGCCAGCGCCGCGTCGGCTTCGCTGCCGCTGCCCACCTGATCGACGGCATAACCGGCCGAGCGCAGGGACCGCAAAAGTCCATCGGCCATCACCTGGTCGTCTTCAGCGATAAGGATACGCATGCGCTTGTCTCCGGTAGGCTCGAAATGGCCGAACCGCCTGGACGGCGGACTTGTTGATGCGAGCAGATTCTAGGCAGCACCCCGACAGCAGGTTTGACCGACATCAAGGACCGCCCCCTCGCCCGAGGGCACCCCAATTGATTCACCCAAAAGGACTGTACGCATATCCAGCTTGTGCTTCATAATCGGCGCAACAGACCCACCAGGAGAACCTCATGGACGCACCCGTCAAAGCACTGAACACCGAAAAAGCCAAAGCCCTGCAGGCAGCGCTGGCCCAGATCGAAAAGCAGTTCGGCAAGGGCTCGATCATGCGCCTGGGTGAAGGTGAGGTCATCGAAGACATCCAGGTGGTGTCCACCGGCAGCCTGGGCCTGGACATTGCCTTGGGCGTGGGCGGCCTGCCGCGTGGCCGCGTGGTCGAAATCTACGGCCCTGAATCGTCGGGCAAGACCACGCTCACGCTGCAGGTCATTGCCGAAATGCAGAAGATCGGCGGCACTGCGGCTTTCATCGACGCAGAACACGCGCTGGACATCCAGTACGCGCAGAAACTGGGCGTCAACCTGCAAGAGTTGCTGATCAGCCAGCCCGACACGGGCGAACAGGCCCTGGAAATCGTCGACGCGCTGGTGCGCAGCGGCAGCATCGACCTCATCGTCATCGACTCGGTGGCCGCGCTCACGCCCAAGGCTGAACTCGAAGGCGAAATGGGCGACAGCCTGCCCGGTCTGCAGGCCCGCCTGATGAGCCAGGCCTTGCGCAAGCTGACCGGCAGCATCAAGAAGACCAACACCATGGTCATCTTCATCAACCAGATCCGCATGAAGATCGGTGTCATGTTCGGCAACCCCGAAACCACCACCGGCGGCAACGCGCTGAAGTTCTACGCCAGCGTCCGGCTCGATATCCGCCGCACCGGCAACATCAAGAAGGGCGAAGAAGTCATCGGTTCGGAGACCAAGGTCAAGGTCGTCAAGAACAAGGTGGCGCCGCCCTTCAAGACAGCCGAATTCGACATCCTCTACGGCGAAGGCATCAGCCGCGAAGGGGAAATCATCGACATGGGCGTCGAGGCCCGCATCCTGGACAAAAGCGGCGCCTGGTACGCCTACAACGGCGAAAAGATCGGCCAGGGCAAGGACAACGCCCGCGAGTTCCTGCGCGAAAACGCTGAACTGGCGCGCGAGATCGAAAACAAGGTGCGCGAATCCATGGGCATCCCGCTGCAGGGCGTGGCTGCCGAGTAAAGCCGGCGCCCCACGCCAGGCGGCGCGGCATGGGCTTCGGTTCACTGTCGGTCAAGGGGCGAGCGCTGCGCTACCTGTCGCAGCGTGAACATTCGCGTCTTGAACTTGAACGCAAGCTCGCCCGGCATGTGCAAGACACCGAAGCGGCCAGCGCCCAGGCGCAGATTGCCTTGGCGCTGGACCAGTTGGCAGCAGCGGACCTGCTGAGCGAAGCCCGCGCCGCTGAATCGGTGCTCAACAGCCAGGGCCGCCGCTATGGCAGCCGGCGGCTGAAGCAGGTGCTGCTGCTCAAGGGCCTGGAGCCTGATCTGATCAGCGCCACTTTGCGGCAGGCAAAAGGCACCGAACTGGCACGTGCACGCGAAGTCTGGCGCCGCCGCTTCGGCGAGCCGCCGGCCGACGCCGCCGAACGCGCACGTCAGATGCGTTTCATGGCCGGCCGTGGTTTTGACGGCGACGTGATCCGGCGCGTGGTGCAAGGCGGCGACGGCGACGATTGAGCACAAGCACCGCGGCTGCAAGCTGCCGCGCAAAGCCTTGGTCAGCGGCCAGCAGCACCACGGGCGACGTGAAGCGTGCGCCTGTAAGCCAGTGCTGCAGAGCAGCATGCTAAATTCGCCGCCGCGCTGAGACAGCGCCCTTCCCCCATCCCGACAATGAGCCTTCCGCCAGCGGCGCCCCAGCGCCAGCTCAAGCACCGCCGCCAAATTGACGTGCAGGTGTTTGCGCGTGGCAATGGGCTTTGGGAAGTGGACGCGCTGCTCATCGACACCAAAACGCGCATCGCGCGCATGGCCGAAGGCCCCCGCGCCGCCGGCACGCCCATCCACGAGATGTTGTTGCGGCTGGTGGTGAACGAACAGCTGGACATCCTGGAAGCCGGCTCGGAAACCCGCTGGATGCCCTACACGGGCACATGCGACCAACACGGCGATGCCTACGGCAGCCTGGTAGGCCTGAACCTGCTGCACGACTTTCGCAAGCGGCTGCGCGAAAAGCTGGGTGGCATCAAAGGCTGCACGCACCTGACAGAGATGGCCCAGGTGCTGCCCACCGCCGTGGTGCAGGCCTTTGCCGGCGAAGTGATCGACACCCGCGGTGACACCGATGGTGCCAGCCGCCCTTTCCAGATCGACCGTTGCCACGCCCTGCGCAGCGACGGCGAAGCGGTGCGCCAGCACTACCCACGCTGGTACCGCGCACCCGAACCCCGGGTGGCCCCGAGCCCCGAATGACCCTGTCCCGATTTTGCAAGAGCGAGCGAGGAACCCGATGAAGATTCATGAATACCAGGCCAAGGAGTTGCTGCGTGCCCATGGCATTCCAGTGCCACGTGGTTACGCGGCTTTCACCGTGCGCGAAGCGCAGGAAGCGGCACAGAAGCTGGGCGGCGCGGTGTGGGTGGTGAAGGCGCAGATCCACGCGGGTGGTCGCGGCAAGGGTGGTGGCGTGAAGCTTGCGCGCACACCGGCTGAGCTGGAAAAACTGGCCGGCCAGATCCTGGGCATGCAGCTCAAGACCCACCAGACCGGCCCCGAAGGCCAGAAGGTGCGGCGCCTGTACATCGAAGAAGGTGCGGACATCCAGAAGGAGTACTACGTCTCGCTGGTAACCGACCGCGCGACTCAGAAAGTGGCCTTCATCGCGTCGTCGGAAGGTGGCATGGACATCGAAGAGGTGGCACACAGCACACCCGAGAAGATCGTCACCGAGTTAATCGACCCGCTGACCGGTCTTTCAGACGAACAGGCCAAGAAGATTGCCGACTCGATCGGGCTGCCGGCCAATTCAACCGCCCAGGCGATCGATGTCTTCCAGAAGTTGTACGCCTGCTACATGGACACCGACGCTTCGCTGGTGGAAATCAACCCGCTCAATCGCGACAGCAAGGGCCACCTGATCGCGCTGGACGCCAAGTTCAACTTCGACCCCAACGCCCTGTTCCGTCACCCCGACATCGTGGCCTACCGCGACCTGGACGAAGAAGACCCGGCCGAAGTGGAAGCCAGCAAGTTCGACCTGGCCTACATCAGCCTGGACGGCAACATCGGTTGCCTGGTCAACGGCGCCGGCCTGGCGATGGCCACGATGGACACCATCAAGCTGTTCGGCGGCGAGCCGGCCAACTTCCTGGACGTGGGTGGTGGTGCGACCGCCGAGAAGGTGACCGAAGCCTTCAAGATCATGCTGGCCAACAAGTCCGTGAAGGGCATCCTGGTCAACATCTTCGGCGGCATCATGAAGTGCGACACCATCGCCGAAGGTGTGATCACCGCCTGCAAGGCCGTGAACCTGAGCGTGCCGCTGGTGGTGCGCATGAAGGGCACCAACGAAGACCTGGGCAAGAAGATGCTGGTCGAGTCCGGCCTGCCCATCATCGCCGCCGACACCATGGCCGAAGCCGCCACCAAGATCGTTGCCGCCGTGGCCTGAGCTGGAGAAACAACATGAGCATCTTCATCAACAAAGACACCCGCGTCATCACGCAGGGCATCACCGGCAAGACCGGCCAGTTCCACACCAAGGGCTGCCAGGCCTATGCCAACGGCAAGGCCTGCTTCGTGGCCGGCGTGAACCCCAAGAAGGCCGGCGAAAGCTTCGAGGGCATTCCCATCATGGCCAGCGTCAAGGACGCCAAGGCCGCCACGGGCGCCACCGTCAGCGTGATCTACGTGCCGCCCGCCGGCGCGGCCGATGCGATCTGGGAAGCTGTCGAGGCCGACCTGGACCTGGTCATCTGCATCACCGAAGGCATCCCCGTGAAGGACATGCTGATGGTGCGCAACAAGATGCTGCGCAAGGAAGCGCAAGGCGGCAAGCAGACGCTGCTGCTGGGCCCCAACTGCCCGGGCCTGATCACGCCCGAAGAAATCAAGATCGGCATCATGCCGGGTCACATCCACCGCAAGGGCCGCATCGGCGTGGTCAGCCGTTCGGGCACGCTAACCTATGAAGCGGTGGCCCAGCTCACCGAAATCGGCCTGGGCCAGAGCAGCGCGGTGGGCATCGGCGGCGACCCGATCAATGGCCTGAAGCACATCGACGTGATGCGGGCCTTCAACGACGACCCCGACACCGACGCCGTGATCATGATCGGCGAGATCGGCGGCCCCGACGAAGCCGAGGCCGCGCGCTGGTGCAAGGCCAACATGAAAAAGCCCATCGTCGGCTTCATCGCTGGTGTCACCGCGCCAGCCGGCAAGCGCATGGGCCATGCCGGCGCGCTGATCAGCGGCGGCGCCGATACGGCTGACGCCAAACTGGCGATCATGGAAGCGTGTGGATTCACGATCACCCGCAACCCCTCAGAGATGGCCAAGCTGCTCAAAGCGCTGCTGTAACGCAGCCGGCGCAGGCCCTGCCTGCAACAAGGGCCGCCCTGGGGCGGCCCTTTTGTTTGTTGCTGCCGCATCCGCAATCCCCGCAGCAAGGCGGCCCGACCGGGCCACTAAACTGCAACGGCCCCGAACCCCGCCCCGACACCAACAAGAAAGCCGCCCCAGATGGACGCCTTCATGCACGCCGACTTCTGGATCGCCGTCGGCCAGATCATCATGATCGACATCCTGCTGGGGGGTGACAACGCGGTGGTCATCGCGCTGGCCTGCCGCAAGCTGCCGCCGGCGCTGCGCACCAGGGGCATCCTGTGGGGCACGGCCGGCGCCATCGTGCTGCGCGTGATCCTGATCTTCTTCGCCCTCACGCTGCTGGCCATTCCCTACCTCAAGATCGTGGGTGCGGTGCTCCTGGTCTGGATCGGCATCAAGCTGCTGGCCCCCGATGACGAAGGCGGCCATGGCGACATCCAGGCCTCGGACAAGCTGTGGGCGGCGGTGAAGACCGTCATCATTGCCGACCTGGTGATGAGCGTGGACAACGTGATCGCCATTGCCGGCGCAGCCGAAGGCGCGGGTGGCGACCACAAGATGCCGCTGGTCATCTTCGGCCTGCTGGTGTCGATCCCGATCATCGTCTGGGGCAGCCAGTTGGTGATCAAGCTGATGGACCGCTTTCCGATGGTCATCATCATCGGCGGCATGCTGCTGGGCTGGATCGCCGGCTCCATGGCCGTCACCGACCCCGCCGTGCTGGGCTACCTGCCCACCTTGCCGGTGCAAAGGGCCGGCGCCCTGCCCGAAGTGATGGCCGCCGTGCGTTACGGCGCTGGTCTGGCGGGTGCCTTGCTGGTGCTGGCGGTGGGCTTGCTCGTGAAGCGGCGGGCCGCAGCAAAGGCCGCTGAACACGCCAGCTGATCCAGGCCATGCGACCCGGCTCCAACACCGCCTTGCAAGACGGGGCCACGGTCGCGGGCCATCGCCTGTTGCGGCAGTTGGGCCAGGGTACGCAGAGCCGGGTTTTTCTGGCTGAACACCTGGGCAGCGGCCAAGTCGTGGCGTTGAAAGTGGCCTCGATCGGCAACGCCGAAGGGGGATCGAGCGCACGCAGGGCCTTCCTGCAAGCGGCGCAACTGGCGCAGGGCCTGGTGCACCCGCACATCGTGTCGGTGCTGGATGCGGGCGTCGAAGGCCCCTTGGCCTGGCTGCGCATGGAAGCCGTGCCGGGCACCGACCTCACCCGCTACACCCGTTCGCCGCGCCTGTTGCCCGAGGTGCTGGTGCTGCGCGTGGCCGAACGGGTGGCGCTGGCGCTGGCCCACGCCCACCGCCAAGGTGTCGTGCACCGCGACTTGAAGCCCGCCAACGTGCTGGTCGACTGGCCCACCGACACCGTCAAGCTGGCGGACTTTGGCCTGGCGCGAACGGCCGGCGCGGTTCAAACGGGCACCGGCATCGTGCTGGGCACGCCGGCTTACATGGCGCCCGAGCAGTTGGCAGGGTCGCTGCCCAGCGCGGCCACCGACCTGTATGCACTGGGCGTTTTGCTCTTCGAGATGCTGGCCGGCCGGCTGCCGCACGAAGGCCGCAGCATGGGTGAACTCCTGAAGCAGGTGGCGCAGCAGACAGCCCCCGACCTGAGCAGCCTGCGCCCCGACCTGCCGTCTGCGCTGGCCCGCCGGGTGGCCGACCTGGTGGCGCGGTTGCTGGCCAAGTCCGCCCACCAAAGACCTGCCGACGCGGCCGCGGTGGCAGCCGAACTGCATCAATTGCAAATCGGCTTGCCAGGTGCCGGTACGGGCCCGGTTGCAGATGCCGATCGCGGCAGCAGCGCAGGCGCCGGTGCGAAGTCACGCTGATGTGGGTTCCCACCCAGCGGGGCCCGGCTTGTTCCGATGCACAATTGCCGCTCTTGTGAATTCGAAACGCCGCCCCTGCCCGTGCCCATGACGATCGAGCTCCATGCTGCCGTGGACCCCGGCCGGGCCCGCAGCAACAACGAAGATTCGGTGGCCACCGATGACGGCGTGAGCCTTGCGGTGTTGGCCGACGGCATGGGGGGCTACAACGCCGGCGAAGTGGCCAGCAACATGGCCACCAGTTTCATCCGCACCGAACTCGGCCGCTGGTTGCGTGAGGCCAGCACCCAGGCCAGCGATGCCGAAGTGCGACGCGCGATGGATATCTGCGTGGACAACGCCAACCGCGCGATCTTCAACGCCGCCAACTCCAACCCGCAGTACGCCGGCATGGGCACCACGCTGGTGGTGGCCGTGTTCCGCGACAACCGCGTGCTGCTGGGCCATGTGGGCGACAGCCGCTGCTACCGGCTGCGCGAAGGCCGCCTGCAACAGATCACCCGCGACCATTCGCTGCTGCAAGAGCAAATCGACGCCGGCCTCATCACGCCGGAACAGGCCGCGTTTTCCGCCAACAAGAACCTCGTCACCCGCGCCGTTGGCGTCGAAGACACCGTGCTGCTGGAAACCCACCAGCACGATGTGCAGGCCGGCGACGTGTTCCTGATGTGCTCCGACGGGCTGTCGGACATGCTGGACGACGAGGGCATCTTGCAGGTGTTGCAAGCGCACGACTCCCTTGAATCGGGTACTCGTGCGCTCATCGATGCCGCCAATGATGCGGGCGGAAAGGATAATATCTCCGTGATTCTGGGGCGCGCCTCCGGCGGCGCGAGCGCACCGGCCAGGTCCTGGTGGCCCTTCCGGCGCTGAGGCGACTTCGCCTCCCGCAACAAAAAAGGCAGTGCCGCAAGGCACTGAAACCGCTGCAGCCGGCAGTGGACTGAAAAGAGGGCAGGCATGGGCAAGCTGGTGGTATCGCTGGACGGCGTGGTGATCAAGGAGGTGCAGATCACCAAGGACAAGACCACGCTTGGCCGCCGTCCTTACAACGACATCGTGATCGACAATCTGGCCGTCAGCGGCGAACACGCCGTGTTGCAGATGGTGGGTGCCGACGTCTTCATCGAAGACCTCAACAGCACCAACGGCACCTACATCAACGGCAAGGCGATCAAGAAGCAGCTGCTCACGCACAACGACACGGTCGAGATCGGCAAGTACAAGATCAAGTACCTGGTCGACGAGTCCAGCGACTACGAAAAGACCATGATCATGCGGCCGGGCAGTGCCCAACCCGGCATGGGTGCGGGCGGCGCAATAGGTGGGCAGTCGGGTTTTGGCGGTCTGGGCGCACCCGCCGCGCCGCCGCCGGCCATGCAGCCGGCATCCATCAAGGTGCTCAACGGCGCTGCAGCCGGCCGCGAAGTGGTGCTGACCAAGGTGGTGACCACCGTCGGCAAGCCCGGCGTGCAGGTGGCGTCCATCACCAAGCGACCCAACGGCTACGCCTTCGCGCACGTTGAAGGCGCCAACAAGCCCAGCATCAACGGCGTGCCCATCGTCGGCGACTCGGTGCCCCTGCGCAACGGCGACGTGATCGAACTCGCCGGCACCCAGATGCAATTCATCTACCGTTAGACCTGACAAGGTCGAAGCGTTCGCTTCGGCCTTGCAGTTCTAACTCGCCTTGTCCGGGCGGACACTGCGTGCCGCTGAACTCGTCGGGGTCGGGTGCAAGGTGACACGGCGTGACAGGGTTCACGATCTGGGCGCGGTGATTGCCTCACGGGGTATCTGTTGCGGCGATGTGCCTTGCGCGGGGTCGGGCCAAAGTTCAGCATGCGCCTCTTCCCCGCCTCCAGACCCAGCGGCCTGGTTCAGGGGCACCCCCACACGCACTGACTTTCCCATGCAGATCCGCGTCCTCGGTTGTTCGGGATCCATCGCCTCTGGCAGCCGCACCACCTCTTTCCTGCTGGACGACGACGTGCTCATCGACGCCGGCACGGGCGTGGGCGACCTGTCGCTGGAAGAGATGGTGCGCATCGACCACATCCTGGTCACGCACTCGCACCTGGACCACGTGCTATCCATCGGCCTGCTGGCCGACAGCGTCACCCGCCGCCGCCGTGCCGCCCAGCGCCCGCCGATCCAGGTGCACGCGCTGGCCGCCACCATCGCCGCCTTGCGACTGCACATCTTCAACGGCGTGATCTGGCCCGACTTCACCCGCCTGCCCGACACCACCCACCCGGTGCTGGCTTTCCAGGCCATCGAAGTGGGCCAGGTGCTGAACCTGGGCGAACGCCAGGTCGAAGTTCTGCCTGCCCGCCACACCGTGCCAGCCGTGGGTTATGCCGCGCTGGGCCGCCAGGGGGCCTGGGTCTTCACCGGCGACACCGGCCCCAACCCCGAACTCTGGGCCCGGCTGGCAACCCTGCCGATCGCCGCACTGGTCATCGAAACCGCCTTCGGTGACGACGAACAGGCGCTGGCCGGCATCAGCAAACACCTGTGCCCGGCCGATCTGCGCGCCGAACTGGCCCAGCTGAGCACGCCCACCGAGGTCTACATCACCCACATCAAGCCGGGCGAAGTGGACGCCGTGATGTCGGAAATCGCCGCCCAGAGCAGCCCGCACCGCATCCGCGCACTGGCCTCGGGTGACGTGATGCGGCTGCCCGGATAGGTCACCCGCCAGGTGACGGTTTGCGTCACCTCGGGCGCCGGGACGCCCCCCCGGCGAGACGAAGTGACAGTTTGTGTCACTCGGCGTGGCAGAAGTCGCATGAAACAAGGCGTTTCAAGCTGGCACGCCCCCTGCATCTAGGGGGATGTTCATTACCGTTCACCCCGCCCCCACCCCCCCAAGGAGTTTTATCCATGAAGCGTGTTCAACAAGGTTTTACCCTGATCGAACTGATGATCGTCGTGGCGATCATCGGAATTTTGGCGGCCGTGGCGCTGCCGGCTTATCAGGACTACACGAAGAAGGCCAAGATGTCTGAAGTGATTCTGGCTGCCTCGGCTTGCCGTACCACCATCACCGAAGTTGCCCAGACCACGAGCGGCTCGCTGCCAGGCGCCAACGACTGGGGCTGCGAATCAGCCTCGTCGACCTCGAAGTATGTCGCTTCCGTCGCCACCACCGCAGCCGGCTTGATCACCGTCACGGCTCAGGGCTTCAGCGACACCACCATCGATGGCCAGACCATCACGCTGACGCCGAGTCCGCTGCCTGTGGCCGGCACCAGTACCGTCATTCGCGAGTGGGCCTGCGGTGGCTCCATCCCCGCCAAGTTCCGCCCGGGTTCCTGCAAGTAACCACTTCGGTGTTTCGCTTGACCCAAAGGCAGCTTCGGCTGCCTTTTCTCCGTCCCAGCGGAATCAGTGTCGCCGCACTGCTGCTGGCGGCAGTGCCCTTGTCCTGGCTACTGGCGAATCACTACCAACCGTGGCCTTCGGCCTGGCAGGACGGTCTGAGCCTTGCGCTGCTGGCTGGAGGTCTGACCTTTGCCAGCGCTGCCGTCAAGGTGCCAGCGCTCTGGTTGGGCGTAGTGGGTCTGGCCGCCGCTTCGGTGTTGGGGCAGTTGGCCTTCGGCGTGATCTGGTTTCATGGCGACGCCTGGATGGCGTTGCTGTATCTGGGCGCCTTTGCCCTGGCCCTGGGCGCCGGCAGTTGGCTCGTGCCGGCCAAGCCCTCAGGGGACCATGCGGCACTGAGTGCAGCGCTGACCGGCATCGTGCTGGCCGCTGCGATTTCCACGGGCATCGCACTGGCGCAACTCACCGGCAACCAGGGGCTGGGCATTTTCGGTGCCGACCTGCGGCCCGGTGCGCGGCCGTTCGGCAACTTCGGGCAGCCCAACCACCTGAGCACGGCTGCCTTTCTTGGCCTGTGTGCCTTGGCGGGCCTTTTCGAACTCAGGCGGGTGGGTCACTTCTGCCTTGCACTGACTGCCACACTGCTGGTCATCGGCATGATCGCCAGTGGTTCGCGCACGGCCTGGCTGCAGATGGCGATGGTCCTGTTGCTGATGGCCTGGTGGCGCGGTCGGTTCGAGAGGCGCATCGGCCTGGCTGGGTGCTTCACCGGGATCATGTTGTTCGGCCTTTTGTCGCTGGCCTGGCCTTCGCTGACAGAGGTCTTCATGGTCTCGGGCAGCAGGCCCTTGGGTGACCAGGTGCAGGCTGGCGTTCGGCTGCCACTGTGGCTCGCCATGCTCGAGGCCATCGGTCGCGAGCCAGTCTGGGGCTACGGTTGGCAACAGATGGTGTTGGCACAACTTGAAGTAGCGGTGGACCGACCGCCACTGCTCAGACACTTCGAACACAGCCACAACCTGATCCTCGACTTGCTGATCTGGGCAGGAGTCCCCGTCGGCATTGGCTTGATCGGTGGCATTGCCTGGGCAATTCAACGGCTGATCCGTGGCACCCATCAAGGGGTCGGCGCATGGCTTTTGATGGCTGCGCTGGGCGTGCTGACCCACGCCATGGTCGAGTTTCCGCTCGAACATGCCTATTTTCTGGTGCCGGTTGGCTTGCTGCTTGGTGCAGCCTCTGGGTTGACGGCTGAACGATCTCTGCTAGTCCCTCGGAGTGCAGTGCGGGCCGCCGGCGGCGTTCTGGCTGTTGTGCTGTCCGTCACCGCGTTCGACTACATCCGGGCCGAACAGGCTTACCGCATGCTGCGGCTGGAGTCAGCCCGGGTTGGCACTGCAGGGATCGAGTCCGCAGCGCCGGACCTGCTGGTTCTGGATCAACTGGCCGCCTTTCAGCGCTTTGCTCGCCAGGAGTCGCGGCCCGGCATGACGGCTAGCGAAATCGACTTCAGCCGTCGCGTGTCTCAAAGGTTTGCGTACCCGCCCGCCATGTTTCGCCACGCATTGACCTTGGGGCTGAACGGCGACGCCGCAGGTGCACAGCTGACGCTCGAAAGGTTGTGCCACGTGCACGCACCGGCGCGCTGTGATGAAGCGATCGCAGGCTGGCAAACGTTGCAAGGTCAGCATCCCGAACTGGGTGCGGTCACCACGCCACGTAGATGGGCTCAGCAGTGACAGGGCAGATACTGGCCTCGGGCCCTGTCCAGGCAGGCCATCTGCATGGCCCAGCTTCGCTTGGGTCGACCCAATGAACCGATGTGGACGTTGTTGAACTCGGCCACTTGGTACCATCTGCTGTTCCAGCCCATGCCGCCAGCGGCGCTGCGCCTTGTCCACGCCTCACGACGCCCAGACCCGCGCCGCCGTCCCCGCACCTGACACTGCTGCGCGCGCGGCGATTGCAGCGGTTGCGGCAACAACCGCCGCCTCGATTCCAGCGCTGCTGGCGTACAACGTCTCCCCCTCTCCCACCTTCCTGGACCAAGCCCTGGCCTTCGCGCTGTGGGGGGCGTTCGTGGTGGTGACGGCCTCGACTCCCGGGCGCGGACTGTGGCGCTTGCATGCAGCACTGGGTTTGATGGCCGCGGCGGCTGCCTTCGCCTGGCTTCAAGGTGGCCTGCCAACGAGCCTGGCGCTGTCGACGATCGGCACGCTGGCGGGGGCAGCTCTGCTCGCCGCCGGCGGGGCTTCTGCGGCTTCGCGCAGTCAGCGCACCGTGTCTTCGCTGACCATGCCGTGCAGGCCCAGCACCTTGGCTGTCACCGCATCGCCGCGTACGCCGGTGATGTGCGCATCGTGCGGCGTGGCTTGCGCCGGCTCATCCCAGCGCACGTGCACGTGCATGCGACCGCCCATCGTGTCCACCCCCATGGCCTGCTCGCTGGCCTGCGCGGGCGCCGATTCCTTCGGCCGTCGGATTCATCCATCGGGTGATGTGTGCCAAACCAACTCAAGCTCGCGTCGGCATTGAAAAAATCGCCGCGCGCACACAGTCACCTGCCGGACTTGGGTTTGACCGACTCGAACTCCACGCACCCCACCCCACTGGCCAGCGCCGCATCCTTGAGCGCTGCATCCAGCGTGGCCACCGGCAGTTGCAGACGCAAGGCCAGTTCCAGGTACGCAGCGTCGCAGGTGCTCAAACCAAAACGCAATGCCAGCGCCAGCAACTCATGCGGTGGAGCACCCACCCGGTCAACCTTGATGGGCAGCTTGGCAATCCCCGCCAAGACTTGCTGCGCTTTTTCGGCCGTCATGCGCTGTCGCAGACAGGCGGTGCGCAGCACGTTGCTCAGTTCCAACTCCCAGATCGCCGGCGCCACCGCGCGGTCGTCGCGCAGGCGCTGGGCAATGGCTTCGCTGTACGGCGAAGCCTGGTTTTCCAGGTACCAACCCGAGACCACGGAGTTGTCGATGACAAAGGGCATGTCAATCGCGACCCAGGTCGATGGCGTCTCTGATGGGCATTTCCAGCACCGTGCCGCTGCGCAACAGTGCCAGTTCAGCAAAGGCCTGGTTGACACGTTCGCGTTGCGCATGACCCTGTGTGCGCCGCCCATCTGACGGCTCTGCACCCACCAGCCGCGCCACCGGCACCCCCCGCCGGGTGATCACGAACTGTTCGCCCTTTTCGACCTCGGCCAGCAGCTCCGAAAGCCGTGTCTTGGCTTCATAGACTGCCAGCTCTTTCATGTTCTGACCCTTCAAATTTCTGGTTAACCAACTCTATCAGTCTCGTGGGCTGCTGCTTGTTAGCATTCTTCACCTGAACAATGCTGCCAGCGGCGCCGTGCTGTGTCCTTGCCTCCAACCAAGCCGATTCACAGCGCCCCTGTCGCCCTTGGCACCACCGCTCAGACGGCTGTGCCCGCTGCCTTTGCTGCGGCCGCTGCCTCGATTCCAGCTCTGCTGGCCTACAACGTCTCCCCGTCCCCCACCTTCCTGAACCAGGCCCTGGCCTTCGCGCTGTGGGGGGCGTTCGTGGTGGTGACGGCCTCGACTCCCGGGCGCGGACTGTGGCGCTTGCATGCAGCACTGGGTTTGATGGCCGCGGCGGCTGCCCTCGCCTGGCTTCAAGGTGGCCTGCCAACGAGCCTGGCGCTGTCGGCGATCGGCACGATGGCAGCGGCGGCTGTGCTGGCAGCAGGCGGCGCTTCTGCAGCTTCGCGCGATGATGCCGTGCCCATCTTCGCCGCGTTCAGCTGGGCCTGGCTGATCGCCGGTGCACTGTGCGTGGTGGTGGCACTTGTGCAGGTCTTCGCGCCTGCCGTGCCCGACGGCCAATGGATCGCGAAGTCCGGCACCGTCGGTCGCGCTGTGGGCAACATGCGGCAGCCCAATCACCTGAGCAGCCTGTTGCTGTGGTCCTGCATTGCCGTGGTTGCGCTGCTGGAATTGCGTCGCCTGGCGCTGCGGCCGGCCATCGCGCTGATGGCGGCCTGTGTTTTTGCCGTGGTGCTGACCGCCTCGCGCACGGGTCTCGTCAGCGTGCTGCTGCTGGGCCTGTGGGGCTTGCTGGACCGCCGCTTGACGCGGGGCACACGTGCGCTGCTGCTGTGCGCGCCGCTGGTCTACGCGCTGTCTTGGTGGGGCGTGAGCCAGTGGGCCAGTCTGACCGATCACACCTTCGGCGGCGCCGCACGCATGGCCGAAAGCGACATCTCGGGTTCGCGATTCGGCATCTGGAAAAACAGCCTTGCGCTCATTCAGGCTCATCCCTGGGCGGGGGTTGGCTGGGGCGAATTCAACCTGGCCTGGACACTGACGCCTTTCCCCGGCCGGCCCACCGCGTTTTTTGACCACACGCACAACCTGCCGCTGCAACTGGCCGTCGAACTGGGTTTGCCCCTGGCGGCCCTGGTGCTGGGTTTGTTGTTGTGGGCCATGGGCCGCGCCGCGCTGAAGGCCTGGCGCACCGACGACGACGATGGGCGCGCCCAGCGCTGTGCCGTGATGATGGTGCTGATGATCGGCCTGCACAGCCTGCTGGAGTACCCGCTGTGGTACGCCTACTTCCTGCTGCCCACGGCCTGGGCAATCGGATTTGCGCTGCGTGAGTCACGACAGCCGGCGGCCGCTTCGACGGTTGACGAAAGCCCGCGCAGGCAGCTTCCCTGGCTGCCCATCGGCGGCGCCGTGCTGATGGCCGGCGCGCTGTTCTCGGTGTGGGACTACAGCCGGGTGAGCGCCATCTTTCAGGCCAAGCCCGGTGACGCACCGCTGGCGCAGCGCATCGCACGCGGCCAGCAGAGTGTGTTTTTCGCCCACCATGCCGACTACGCGGCGGTGACGTCGGGCGTGCCGTCGGCCGAATCGGCGCAGGCCGATCGGGCCTTCGACCGTGTCAGCCACTACCTGCTGGACACGCGGCTGATGATCGCCTGGTCCAAGTCGCTGGCCGCACGCGGCGAGCTTGACGCCGCACGCCACCTCGCAGGCCGGCTGCGTGAATTCAAGAAAGCCGACGCAGAAGCCTTTTTTGAAGCCTGCCCGGATGCCGCCGTGCCTGCGGCGTCCGGGCTGGCATTTCAGTGCGAATTGCCCGCGCAGCCCAAGATCTGGCAGGACTTTCTGCCGCGCCCAGTGAAAGTCTCGGGACAGGCAGGCCGATGACTGTCGGCCCAGGACTGTCGGCCGATGACAGTCGGCCCAGGACGGTCCGCCCAGGACAGTCAGGCGGCACAAACCCAGCGGCTCAAATCAGCGCCAACTGAGCATCCAGTTCAGCCAAACCCACCACCCGAACGTTGGCCCCCAGGTCGTAGCCACGCTGCACCGGCGCAACCACAAAGGCGCGTTCGGGCTTGACGTCTTGCAACGCCTGCCAAAAGCCGCGTGCCGGTTTGGGGGCGGAAGACAGCTTGATCTCGAACGCCAGCGTACGCCCCTGCACCTGCACCACCAGGTCCAGTTCGGCACCCGCCGCCGTGCGGTAGTAGCCCAGCACGGCACTGGCCGGCAGCGCGGCAGCAATCTGCTCGATGACAAAACCTTCCCACGACGCCCCGGCAATCGGGTGGCCCTGCAAGGCCTGCGCATCGGCAATGCCCAGCAGCGCATGCAGCAGGCCGCTGTCACGCACATAAATGCGTGGCGACTTCACCAGGCGTTTGCCCACTGGCGGCAGATGAGGCAGATGTGGCGCCAGCCGACGCACCATCAGCGCGTCCACCAGCAAGTCCAGGTGCCGCGCCACCGTGGTGTGCGAAGCACCGCCCAGCGCCAGCCCCAATTGCGATGCGTTGAAGGGCTGGCCCTGCAGGTGGGCCAGCATGGTCCAGAAACGGCGCAGTGTTTCTGCCGGCACACGCACACCCAAGGCCGGCATGTCGCGGTGCAAGAAGGTGCGCACGAAGTCCTGGCGCCAGGCCCAGGACAAGTCGTCGCTCGCCGACAAGTGGCTCAGCGGATAACCGCCCCGCAGCCACAGTTGCTGCAAGCTGGCCAGATCGTGGCTCACTTCGCTGGCCAGGAAGGGTGTCAGTTCGGCGTAGCTGGCACGCCCGGCCAAGGATTCCGATGTCTGCTGCAGCAGGGGCCCCGAAGCCGAGCCCAGCAGCAAAAAGCGGCCCGCTCGGCGGTCGGCGTCAATCTCCGGGCGCAGGGCGCGAAACAGATCGGGCAAGGTCTGCACTTCGTCCAGCACCACCAGGCGCTGTCGCAGCGGCGGGAAGAAGAGCTCGGCCCGCGCCACCGCCGCCCGGTCGGACTCGCGCTCCAGGTCCATGAACAGGGCACCCGGGTGCTGGCTGGCCAGTTGTTGCGCCAACGTGGTCTTGCCCACCTGGCGTGGGCCCAGCAAAACGACGACCGGGCTTCGTTTCAGTGCCTGCTGAGCAAACTGCTCGAGCTTTCGATTAAGCATCCTTGCATTTTGATCGTTTGATGATCAATATGCAATGATCAATGAACACGCTCTGGCGCCCATCCAACGCGTGCCGCAGCGCCAAGCCCCTTCAAGCCCCTTCAAGCGCCTTGCCAATGCCCCGACTTGCCACCGCTCTTTTCCAACACCCGGATGCCGCCCATCACCATGCCGCGGTCGGCGGCCTTGCACATGTCATACACGGTCAGCAGGCCCACCTGCACAGCGGTCAGCGCTTCCATCTCGACCCCCGTGCGGCCCAGCGTCTCCACCTGCGCCGTGCAGTGCACGGTGGCGGTGTCGCGGTCCAGTTCGAAGTCCACTGCGACACGTGTGATGGGCAGCGGGTGGCACAGCGGCACCAGGTCGGCGGTGCGCTTGGCGCCCTGGATGGCGGCGATGCGGGCGATGCCGATCACGTCGCCCTTCTTTGCCTGGCCGGTGGCGATGAGCTCGAAGGTGGCCGGCTGCATGCGGATGTGACCGGTGGCGCGTGCAATGCGGTGCGTCTCGGCTTTGCCCGAGACATCGACCATGTGGGCCTGGCCAAGGCCATCGAAGTGGGTCAGCGGTAAGTTCATCGGGCGTGTCTTCGGTGGTTGGGGCACAGCTTCACATGCCGCAACATGCGCGGCAACATGCCGGTGTCATGATAGCCACCGGCACCCTGCAGGCCGCTGGGCAGGGAACGCTTGCGATTCAAGGCCCTCCAAGCGACGCCAGCACCCAACCCGCATACCCCTTGAATTCTGTAAATCCCTGCCCGATTGCACCTTGGCGCCGCCGGCTGGCAGCCGGGCTTGCCGCCGTCACGCTGTTCAGCGCCGTGCTGTCCCCCGCCCTGGCCCAAGCCCAGGCGCGCCTGCCGGCGCTGGGTGAATCGGCGTCGGACGACCTGTCCATCAGCCAAGAGCGGCGCATCGGCGACCAGATCATGCGCGAAGGCCGACGTGACCCGGCCTATCTGGACGACCCGGTGCTGCTGGAATACCTGCAGCAGCTGTGGTTGCCGCTGGTGGAAGCGGCAAGAAAACAGGGCGACATCAACCCGGAAACCGACCGTGCCTTTGCCTGGGAAGCGTTTCTGGTGCGCGACCGCAGCGTCAACGCATTCGCCATGCCGGGGGGTTACATCGGCGTGCACCTGGGGCTGATTGCGCTGACCTCGGCGCCCGACCAGCTGGCCTCGGTGCTGGCGCACGAGTTGTCGCACGTCACGCAGCGGCACATCGCGCGCAGCATCGCGCCGCAGCAAAGCGCTTCGCTGATGGCGGTGGCGGCACTGCTGCTGGGGGTCATCGCGGCCAGCCGCAGCAACAGCGTCGACGCGGCCAACGCTGCCATCGCCACGGGGCAGGCGGCAGCTGTCCAGACCCAGCTGAACTTCTCGCGCGACATGGAACGCGAGGCCGACCGGGTGGGCTTCAGCGTGCTCGAAGGCGCGGGTTATTCCACCGCCGGCATGGCCGCCATGTTCGAAAAGCTGGACGCAGCGACGCGGCTCAACGACAGCGGCGGCTTCCCATACTTGCGCAGCCACCCGCTCACGGTGGACCGCATCAGCGAAGCGCGCAACCGCACCTTGCTGTCGGGCGCACGGCTGCCCCGGCCCACGCTGCTGCACGCCACCATGCAGGCGCGGTCGCGGGTGATGATGGACGACAGCGTGCAGTCTTTGCAGCGCCTGAACGGCGGCAGTTCTTCGCCGCTGCTGTCCGACCGCGTGGGCGCGGCCTATGCCGGCGCGATGGCCGCGTCGCTGCTCAAGGACCATGGCCGCGCACAAGCGCTGGTGACTGAAGCCCAGACGATGGCCGCCACGGCCGTGCCGCGCGAACCGGCGGCAGAACGTGTGCTGATGCTGCTGCAGGCCCAGTTGCAACTGGCGCGCGGCGATGCAGCAGCAGCCGTGGCCACACTGGACAACTTGCGCAACACCGACATCGGCAAAGGCCGCCAGCGGCCGCCGATGCTGCTGCGCGCGCAAGCTTTGCTGGACCTGCAACGCAGCAACCCTGGTCGCGAAGGCCTGCCAGCCACGCTGCGCGACAGCACGGAAACGCTGCAGACCTGGGTCTCTGACCACAGCCAGGACGCCGCCGCCTGGGAACTGCTGGCCGCCACCAGCCAGGTGCTGGACCTGCGCTTGCGCTCGATGCGCGCCGCCGCCGAAGCACGTGCCGTGGTGGGCGACCTCACCGGCGCCATCGACCGCCTGCGCGCCGCCCAGCAGGTGTCGCGCGGCGCCACGGGGCAGGACTTCATCGAGGGTTCGGTCATCGACGCACGACTGCGCCAGATGGTGGCGCAGCGGCGGCAGCTGCAGCTGGACGCACGCGACCCCCAAGGCCGAGAGCGCAACCCGGAAGAGCCGCTGCCGCAGTAGCGCCAGAATGAGCCATCGGGAGGTGGCTCATGGAATCGGGTTCGATGAGGGTGGACCGCTGGCGGCAGCGGCTGGCGCTGTGGCTGGCGCCTCTGCCGGTGGCATTCATGGGCATGGGCATGGGCATCACCGCCGCCCATGCCGCACGGGTCTCGCAGATCACGCCCCAGGGCGAAGTTGGCGAGGTGCGCCAGGTGTCCGTGCGTTTCGACAGTGCCGTGGTGCCCGCCGGCGACCCGCGCGCCGCCGCGCCCTACTCCTTGCAGTGCAACGGCAGCAAGCCCGCCGGTGATGCCCGCTGGTTGAACGGCAGCCAGTGGGTCTATGACCTGCAAGAGCCCTTGGCATCGGGGCAGCGCTGCACGCTGCAGCCCGCAGCCGGCTTCGTGGCGCTGGGCGGCCCCTTGGCCGATCACAAGGTCCACAGCTTTTCCACCGGCGCGCCGCTGGTGCTGCAGGCGCAGCCCTGGCCGGGTTCGACGATCGAAGAAGACCAGCACTTCCTGCTGCGCCTGAACGGCGTGCCCGAAGCGGCCAGCGTGCGTGCATCGGCATGGTGTGAGGTGGAAGGTGTGGGCGAGCGCATCCCCGTGCGGCTGATCGAAGGCGCCGAACGCAGCGAAGCCTTGCGCCTGATGCGGCGCGACACCGGCAGCGGCCACTTTGTTCTGCTGGCGTGCCAGCGGCCCTTTCCTGCCGAAGCCGGCGTGCGGCTGGTGTGGGGCGCGGGCATCGCTGCGGCCGGGCAGCCGCAGATCGTGTCGCGGCGTGTACAGCGTTTTCAGTGGAAGGTGCGCTCGCGCCTGCTGGCCGAATTCAGCTGCGAACGTGAGAGTGCACGTGCAGCCTGCCTGCCCTTGCGGCCGATGGTGTTGAGCTTCAGCGCACCGGTGCCCCGCGCACTGGCGCTGGCCGCACGGCTGCAACCCGCGCAGGGTGCGGCGCTGTCGCCGCAGCTGGATGCGCAGCAGACGGGCCCCACGCTGCGCGAAGTGCGTTTTGCCGCGCCCTTTCCAGAAAACACCCGCTTCAAGCTCACCATGCCGCCGCAGGTGCAGGACGAAACCGGCCGGCCGCTGGCCAACGCGGGCAGTTTTCCGCTGGACGTGGCCACGGGCACGATGCCGCCGCTGGCCAAGTTTGCCGGCGCGCCGTTTGGCATCGTCGAAGCCGGCACGACGGCTGGCGAGCCCGCCATGCTGCCTTTGACGCTGCGCCACGTGCAGGCCGACCTGCAAGGCGCCAGCACCAGCGGCCGTGTCGCCATCAAGCGCATCGACCCCAGCGGCAGCGACAAAGACCTGCTGGCGTGGATGCTGCGTCTGCGCAAAGACCACGACGATCAATTCAAGACCCGCGAACAACCGATGCTGGCCAAGGAAGCCGAGGTTCGCCGCGCCGACCTGCCGCAGCTCACCACCACGCAGCCGCGCGCCACTGAAGTCATCGGCGTGCCGCTGATGCAGCGCGGCTACCACGTGGTGGAGGTGGAGTCGCGCATCCTGGGCCAGGCGCTGCTGGAATCCAAGGCGCCCATGTACGCACGCACCGGTGTGCTGGTGACCAACCTGGGTGTGCACTTCAAGCGCGGTCGCACGTCCAGCCTGGTGTGGGTGACCACGCTGGACCGCGGCCAGCCGGTGGCCGGCGCACGCGTGGCCGTCAATTCCTGCCGCGGCGTGCCGCTGTGGAACGGCACCACGGGCGCCGACGGCACGGCCCGCATCGAACGCGCCTTCGACACCGCGCAGGACGACAACTGCGATGCCGGTGACGGCCTCTTCGTCACCGCGCGCCACGCCGACAAGACGGGCCCCGACATCGGCTTTGTCTTCAGCCGCTGGAGCCGCGGCATCGAAGCCTGGCGCTTCAACATCAGCAGCAACACCGGTGGTGACCAGGCCGCGACCCGGCGCGCCCACACGGTGTTCGACCGCACGCTGCTGCGCGTGGGCGAGACGGTGTCGATGAAACACTTCTTGCGCGAAGAAACGGCCAGCGGGTTGGCCTTCGCCGCCGTCGACACGCTGCCGAACGAAGTGGTGCTCACGCACGTGGGCAGCGACGCGGTGGTGAAGCTGCCACTCAGCTGGCCGGCGCGTGGTGGGTCAGGTTCAGGAGGCCCGGCGCGGGCTGCGGAAAGCCAGTGGATCATTCCCAAGACCGCCGCCCTGGGTCTGTACGACGTGGCGCTGCAGCGCGGCGACACGCGCCTGGGCAGCGGCAGTTTCCGTGTCGAAGCCTTCCGCGTGCCGCTGGTGGACGCGCGCCTGTCCGGTCCGTCGGGTGTGCTGGTGGCGCCGGCCGAGGTGGCTTTTGCAGCGCAGCTCAACGCCATGTCGGGTGGGCCGATGCCGGCAGCACCGGTCACGCTGTCGGCGCTGCTGCGCCCGGCATCTCCGCAGTTTGCCGGTCATGAAGAATTCAGCTTCACGGCCGCGGGGCGCGATCGATCTTCCGACGAAGACAGCGCCGACACCGGCGACGGCAGTGTGCTGGTGGCCGACAAGCTGGCCGCCACCACCGACCGCCAGGGCGCGGCGCGCCTGGTGGTGGCCAAACTGCCGGCGCTGACCGGCGCGGCCGACCTGCAATCGGAACTGACCTTCACCGACCCGAGCGGCGAGGTGCAGACCGTGAGCCAGCGCCTGCGCCTGTGGCCGGCGGCCTTGGTCGTGGGCCTGCGCCTGCCCGGCTGGGCGGCGGCGCGCGGCGAGGTGCCTTTCACGGCCTTGGTACTCAGCACCGACGGCAAACCGCTGCCAGGCCGCGCGGTGCAGGTGCAGGCCGTGCAGCACACGACCATCAGCACACGCAAGCGCATCGTGGGTGGCTTCTACAGCTACGACAACCGGCGCGAGAGCAAGGCGCTGGGCCTGGTTTGCAGCGGCAACACCGACGCGCAAGGCCGGCTGAGCTGCAATGCCAAGCTGGACGTGTCCGGCGAAGTGGAACTGCAGGCCACCGCCAAGGATGACGCCGGCCGCAGCAGCACCGCCACCGCGTCGGCCTGGCTCAGCAGCGCCGAACAGATGTGGTTTGCGCAGGACAACGACGACCGCATCGACCTGCTGCCCGAACGCCGCGAAGTGGAGCCCGGCCAGACCGCCCGGCTGCAGGTGCGCATGCCTTATCTGCAGGCCACGGCGCTGGTGACGGTGGAACGTGAGGGCATCATCGACGCCCGCGTGGTGACGCTCAGCGGGCGCGAGCCGGTGATCGAGGTGCCGATCCCGAAGTCCGCGGGCACCGGCACGGCGGCCGGTGCCAGCTGGGCGCCCAACGTCGTCGTCAGCGCCTTCGTGTTGCGCGGTCGTTTGCGTGAAGCGCCGTGGTGGAGCCTGTTCACCTGGGGCTGGAAAGACCCCGTCGATTGGTGGCGCGCCTTTCGCTACGAAGGCAAGGAGTGGCGTGCGCCCACCGCGATGGTGGACCTGGCCAAACCCAGTTTCAAACTCGGTGCGGCCGAGTTGAAGATCGGTTTGGCCGAGCACCGGCTTGATGTGAAAGTCAGCACACCGCTGCAGCAATACGGTGTGCGCGAAACCGTCAAGGCCACCGTCAGCGTGCGCCGTGGCGGTGCGCCGCTGGCCGGCGTGGAGGTGGCTTTTGCCGCCGTTGACGAAGGCCTGCTGGCGCTGCAAGGCAACAGTTCATGGGCGCTGCTGGAAGCGATGCTGCAGCCGCGCCCCTGGGCCGTGGAAACAGCCACCGCGCAAGGCGAAATCATCGGCCGGCGCCACTACGGCCGCAAGGCGCTGCCGCCGGGTGGCGGCGGTGGCCGCAACCCCACACGCGAACTCTTCGACACACTGCTCTTGTGGCGCGGCACCGTGGTGCTGGATGCCCAGGGCCAGGCCGTCATCGACGTGCCGCTGAACGACTCGCTCACCAGCTTCAAGCTGGTGGCGATAGCCGACGCAGGCACCGACCTTTTCGGCACCGGCAGCACCAGCGTGCGGGTAACCCAAGACCTGCAGATGCTCAGCGGCCTGCCGCCGCTGGCGCGTGCCGGCGACCGATTTGACGCCGGCTTCACGCTGCGCAACACCACGGCGCGGGCGATGACGGTGACGGCGTCGCTGCAGGGCAGAGCTCAGGGCGCAGAGATGGGCACGCAGCCCGCCGCGCAGACCGTGCAGACCGTGCAGTTGGCGGCAGGCGCCGCTGCCGAAGTGCGCTGGCCGGTGCAGGTGCCTGCCGGCGCCACACGCATCGACTGGGAAGCGTCGGCGCAGGAAAGTGGTGCACCCTCCAACCCACCCACCCAACCCGCCGCCGACCGCCTGAAGATCGTGCAAGCCATCGCGCCCGCCGTGCCGCAGCGGGTGTGGCAGGCCAGCCTGCAGGCGTTGGAGGGCCCTGTTTCGCTGCCGCTGGCCGCACCGGCCGATGCACTGCCGGGTTCTGCGTTGGTCAACGTGGCCCTGGTGCCGCGCCTGTCGGGCGAACTGCCGGGCCTGCGGCGTTACTTCGAGACCTACCCCTACAGCTGCCTGGAACAGAAAGCCTCTCGTGCCATCGCGCTGCGCGACACGGCGGGCTGGGCGCGGCTGCGCGACGAAGCCGCGGGTTACCTGGACACGGACGGCCTGGCGCACTACTTTCCGCCCGGTGCGGGGTCGGCCGCCACCGGCAGCGACCGGCTTACCGCCTACCTGATCACGGCGGCACACGAAGGCTCTGTGGCCTGGCCCGACACCACGCGCGACGCCATGCTGCAAGGGCTGCAGGCCTTTGTCGAAGGCCGCATCGAGCGCCGCTTCAACGCACCGCGTGCCGACCTTGACGTGCGCAAGCTGGCCGCCCTGGACGCCCTGGCGCGCCACGGCCGGGTGCAGCCGCGTTTGCTGGGCAGCATCGCGTGGACACCCGCCGCGTGGCCGACGTCGGCGCTGCTGGATGCCTGGAGCCTGTACCGCCGCGTCGACACCTTGCCCGATCGTGAGACACGGCTGGACGAGTTGCAACGCCTGATCCGCAGCCGCCTGGTGGCCGGTGGCACGAGCTTGAAGTTCAGCACCGAAGCGCAGGACGACTGGTGGTGGCTGATGGACGGCCCCGACGCCAACGCCGCACGCCTGCTGCTGGCCGCCACCGAAGTGCCGGCCTGGAAGGACGACGTGGCGCAGATATTGAGCGGCACGCTGGCACGCCAGAAGCGCGGCGCCTGGTCCACCACCACCGCCAACCTGTGGGGCGTGCTGGCACTGGAGCGATTTGCCGCCAGATTCGAAAGTGTGCCGGTGACCGGCCGCAGCACGGTGCAGCACGGCGCGCAGGCGCTGACGCTGGACTGGGCGGTGGCCCCCGGCGGCGACATGCTGCAGTTGCCGGTGGGCGACGGCTCGCCGCTGCGGGCGCAGCACGAAGGCAGTGGCCGGCCGTGGATGACGGTGCAGATCTTGGCCGCCGTGCCGCTGAAGGCGCCGCTCTTTGCCGGCTACCGCATCAGCAAGACCGTGACGGCGGTGCAGCGCAAGCAGCCCAACGTGTGGAGCCGCGGCGACATCGTGCGGGTGCGCATCGAGGTCGATGCCTCGGTCGACATGGCCTGGGTCGTGGTCGCCGACCCGGTGCCGGCCGGCGCCACGCTGCTGGGCAGCGGGCTGGGTCGTGACTCGACCATCGCCACGCAAGGCGAAAGGCGCGAAGGCCGAGCCTGGCCAGCCTTCGAAGAGCGAGCGGCCGATGCCTGGCGCGGTTACTTCGACTGGATGCCACGCGGCAAACAGGTGGTGGAGTACACACTTCGCCTGAACACCAGCGGCCGCTTCGGTCTGCCGCCCACGCGAGTCGAGGCGATGTACTCACCCGAGACTTTTGGTGAACTGCCCAACGCAGCGTGGGAGATTGGGCCGTGAAAAGCGTTGCAGTCGCAGTGCGCCTGGCGGCGCCTTCGCTGACTTCGCTGACTTTGCTGATCTTGCTGTTGCCACTCGCGGCCCACGCGCTGCCCAGTTTCGACGCCGTGCGCGCCGCGCACACGCCGTCCGATATTCCGCTGCTCAGCCGCCACGGCGTGCCGCTGCAGCAGCTGCGCATCGACAGCAGCGTGCGGCGCGGCCCGTGGCTGGCCCTGGCCGACGTGTCGCCGGCCCTGCGCCACGCGCTGGTGCTCAGCGAAGACCGCCGCTTCTGGGACCACGGCGGTGTGGACTGGCGCGCGCTGGCCGCCAGCGCCTGGGGCAATGCCTGGAACGGCAGGACACGCGGTGCGTCCACGCTGACGATGCAATTGGCTGGCCTGCTGGACGACGACCTGGCGCGCCCCGCCGGTGGTCGCACCGTGGGCGGCAAGGTGTCGCAGATCGTGCGGGCGCGTGAACTCGAGGCGCGCTGGAGCAAGACGCAGATCCTGGAGGCCTACCTCAACCAGGTGCCGCTGCGGGGCGAGCTGGTGGGCGTGGCGGCCGCGGCGCAGCAACTCTTCGGCAAACACGCCAGCGGGCTGGACGCCACCGAAGCCGCCGTGCTGGCGGTGATGGTGCGCGCGCCCAACGCCAAGGCCCCCGTGTTGCAGCGCCGCGCCTGCGAAGTGCTGCAGCAGCAGACACAAACCTGCGACGGGCTGGGCACGAGCATTGAACAGGCGCTGGCGCGGCGCCCCGGGCCTGCAGCTGGCGAGAGCCTGGCGCCGCATCTGGCGCAACTGATGTGGCGCGAAGAGCTGCGGGTGCGGGCCCGGGCCCGTTCAGCAGCAGCCGCACCACGCGCACTGCACAGCACCGTGGACGCACGGCTGCAGCGCGTGGCGCTGCAGGCCCTGCGCCGCCAGCTGTCTGAACTGCGCGGCCGCAACGCAGAAGACGGCGCCGTGGTGGTGCTGGACAACCTCAGCGGCGAGGTGCTGGCCTGGGTGGGGTCCAGCGGTGCTGGGTCGTCTGCAGCCGATGTGGACGCGGTGCTGGCCCGCCGCCAGCCGGGCAGCACTTTGAAACCCTTTGTGTACGCCACGGCGCTGCAGCAAAAACTCATCACGCCAGCCAGCGTGCTGGACGACGCCCCGCTGCAACTGGCCACGGCCGGTGCGCTGTACCAGCCGCAGAACTACGACCTCAGCTTTCGCGGGCCGGTGAGCGTGCGCACCGCGCTGGCGTCCAGCCTCAACATTCCGGCCGTGCGTGTGGCCGCGATGCTGGGGCCCGACGCGCTGTTCGACAGCCTGAACCGCGCCGGCCTGAAGCTGGATCAGAGCGCTGGCTTCCACGGCCTGGCGATGGCGCTGGGTGGTGCCGAAGTCACGCTGCTGGACCTGAGCAACGCCTACCGCATGCTGGCGCGGCAAGGGCTCTTCAGCCCCGTTCGCTGGCGCTTGGACCCCGCGGCATCACAAGCACCTGCTCAGCGTGTGTTGCCCGCTACCGTGGCCTGGCAGGTGGCCGACATGCTGGCCGACCCCGCCGCACGCGCCGTCACCTTCGGCCTGGACAGCCCGCTCGTCACACGCGGCTGGGCGGCCGTGAAAACCGGCACCAGCAAAGACCTGCGCGACAACTGGTGCATCGGCTTCACGCCGCAGTTCACGGTGGGCGTGTGGGTGGGCAACGCCAGCGGCGCGCCCATGCACGGCGTCAGCGGTGTCAGTGGCGCGGCGCCGGTGTGGCGCGAGGTGGTGGCGCATTTGCAGTCGCTGGCGCAGGCAAGTGCGGCATCGTCAGCACCGGCGCGGCCTGCCGGCCTGGTGGCGCAAGGCGGTGACTGGTTCGTGCCCGGCACCGAACCACGCGCGGCCACAGGCGTCGCAGTGGCCATGCCACGCTTCGGCATCCAGGCGCCGCGCGACGGCAGCGTCATCGTGATGGACCCCGAAATACCGATGGCCGCGCAGCGACTGGTCTTCGAAGGCCAGCCCGGCCAGTGGTTTGTGGGCGGCCGGCTGGTGGGCAGCGGCGCCACCGTGCACTGGCTGCCCCGCCCGGGGCGGCATGTGCTGCAGAGGCGGTCGGCCGAAGGCGAGGACCGTGTGGTCTTCGAGGTGCGCGCAGCCCCTGCCGCAGCCGTCAGGAAACGGCGCGATTGAACATCTTCTCGGTGGCCACGTCGATGACCATGCCACACAGGCTGTACAGCAGCGAGCCGATGAGCGCAGCGGTGAAGCCCGCGACGTTGAAGCCGTCCAGCACCGAAGCCGCAGCCCAGAACATCAAGGCGTTGATGACGAAGAGGAAAAGTCCCAGCGTCAATAGCGTCACCGGCAGCGTCAAAAGCACCAGCAGCGGCCGCACCAGGGTGTTCAAAAGGCCCAGCACAAAGGCTGCGATCAGCGCGGCGCCGAAGCTGGCCACCGACACCCCGGGGTAGAGGTTGGCCACCAGCAGCAGCGCTGCGGCAAGCAACAACCAACGCACGATGATCTTCATGGCCGCAGGATAACGTGGCGCCGATGCCTCTTTTACCTAGGAAAACCGCTTCTCTTTGCCCGGTGCAGGTATTACCATCGCGCCTGCCCGTTTGCTAGCACAGACAGATCCTGAAAAGTTCACAGCTTCAAGAGACCTGCACGGCAATCGGCTTCCTTCATCAACTGACGGAGAACATCCAAATGGCAACTGCGAAAAAACCCGCCCCGAAAAAAGCCCCGGCCAAGAAGGCTGCACCGGCAAAGACCGCCGCCAAGAAGGCCGCTCCGGCCAAGAAGGCAGCGCCTGCAAAGAAGGCCGCTCCGGCCAAAAAGGCAGCGCCCGCCAAGAAGGCTGCACCGGCCAAGAAGCGCGCCCCCAGCGCGGCATTCATGAAGGCCATGACCCCGAGCCCGGCACTGGCCGCCATCGTGGGCGACAAGCCCCTGCCGCGCACCGAGGTGACGAAGAAGGTGTGGGAGTACATCAAGAAGAACGGTCTGCAAGACAAGGTCAAGCGCACGATGATCAACGCCGACGCCAAGCTCAAGGCCGTCGTCGGCGTCAGCCCGATCAGCATGTTCGGCATGACCAAGGAGATCAGCAAGCACCTCAAGTGAGGCCAGCTGCGCTGTTTGAACAAGGGCCCTTCGGGGCCCTTTTTTGTTGCCTCCCAGGGGCTCAGCCCTCGCGCGTGAGTGAGCGTGAGTGAAATCGCGCGCGGACTCAGAGCAGTCGGCGCTGCAGGAAATCCAGCCGGTCCTGGCCCCAGAAGATCTCACCTTCCACCACGTAGCTGGGCGAGCCGAAGACCTGCGCGGCAATGGCCTGCTGCGTGTTGCGCTGGTAAGTGGCCTGCACCTCGAGCGCCTGCGCGTCGGTGGCGCGCTGCGCGCTCAGGCCACATTCAGCCAGCAGCTCGGCGCGGGTGGATGCGCTGGCAATGTCGCGCTCCTGCGCCCACACCGCGGTCAACACGGCACCGGCCAGCTTCATCGCAGCGGCTGACCCGTCGGCCTGGTCGACCGCGATGATCAAGCGCGCCGCGTCGTCACCCGGCACCGGAAAGTGCCTGGGCGAGATGTTCAGCGGCATCTGCAGATGGTCGCGCCAGCGCGCCAGTTCCACCAGCCGGTAGGCCTGGCGCTGTGGCGCACGCTGGCCCAGCGGCAGGCCGCCAGAGACCGGAAAGATCTTGCCGCCCAGGTCCACCGGCATCACACGCACCTGGGCACCGGCTTTGGCGGCGATGGCGGCAAAACGCGCATGGCCAAGATAGGTCCACGGCGATTGAGGGGCCAGGTAGTAGTCGATGGTGGTGGGCATGTGGACGTGGACCTCTTGGAAAGCCGGCGCCGGGCGCTTGCGCAGCATCAGTGTATGGGCCGCGCCGACGCCTGACGCCTGACGCCTGATGCTTGACGCCTGATGTCCCACGCCAGCAGACCCGCGGCGCGCAACGTCGTCACCAGCCCGCGCGCGAGCCTTTCGTAGCCTGCGGCGTTGACACGACCTGCGTCGTTCGTTCCATGTTCGACCGCGTCTGCGTTTCGTCCATGGGGCGCAGGAAGTCGTTGCCGCCGATAGCCAGCTTTCTGCCGTTGCCGGCACGGGGCTGCAGCTCAAGCCGCCAGCATCGCCTTCAAGAACCGTCCCGTGTGGCTGCCCTCGTGCGCAGCCACCTCCTCCGGGGTGCCCGCCACCACCACCTGGCCGCCACCCGCGCCGCCTTCGGGGCCCATGTCGATGAGCCAGTCGGCGGTCTTGATGACGTCCAGGTTGTGTTCGATGACGACGATGGTGTTGCCCGCGTCGCGCAACTGGTGCAGCACCTTCAGCAACATGCCCACGTCGTGAAAGTGCAGGCCGGTGGTGGGTTCGTCCAGGATGTAGAGCGTTCTGCCGGTGTCGCGCTTGCTCAGTTCCAGCGCCAGCTTCACGCGCTGCGCTTCACCGCCAGACAGCGTGGTGGCGGCCTGGCCCAGGCGGATGTAGCCCAGGCCCACGTCCAGCAGCGTCTGCAGCTTGCGCGCGATGTTGGGCACGGCGCTGAAGAAGTGGTGGGCGTCTTCCACCGTCAGCTCCAGCACTTGGGTGATGTTCTTGCCCTTGTACAGAATCTCGAGCGTCTCGCGGTTGTAGCGCGCGCCGTGGCAAACGTCGCAAGGCACGTACATGTCGGGCAGGAAGTGCATCTCGACCTTGATCACGCCGTCGCCTTCGCAGGCTTCGCAGCGGCCGCCGCCAGAAGACGCACTGACGTTGAAGCTGAAGCGCCCCGCGCCGTAACCCCGTTCTCGCGCCGCCGGCACCTCGGCAAACATCTCTCGGATGGGCGTGAACAGGCCGGTGTAGGTGGCCGGGTTGCTGCGCGGCGTGCGACCGATGGGGCTTTGGTCGACGTTGATGACCTTGTCGAACTGCTCCAGGCCTTCGATGCGGTCGTGCGGCGCGGGTTCGGCGTGGCTCTGGTACAGCTTGCGCGCCACGGCCGTGTACAGCGTGTCGTTGATCAGCGTGCTCTTGCCCGAGCCGCTGACGCCGGTGACGCAGGTCAGAAGACCCACCGGAATTTCCACGTTGACACCCTGGCCAGCGGGCCCATGCAGGTTGTTGCCCCGAGCGCCGACGATATTCAGGCGATAGGGCACCGAACCAAAACCGCTGGCGGCGCGGCGGCGCTTGGGCACTTCGATGCGAAGCACATTGGCCAGGTACCGGCCGGTCAATGAGTCGGGGTTGTCGGCCACCTCTTGCGGCGTGCCCTGCGCCATGACGCGGCCGCCGTGCACGCCGGCGCCGGGGCCCATGTCCACGACGTGGTCGGCGGCGCGGATCATGTCTTCGTCGTGCTCCACCACCAACACGCTGTTGCCCAGGTCGCGCAGGTGCCTCAGTGTGCCGATGAGCCTTTCGTTGTCGCGCTGGTGCAGGCCGATGCTGGGCTCGTCCAGCACGTACATCACGCCACTCAGGCCGCTGCCGATCTGGCTGGCCAGGCGGATGCGCTGCGCTTCGCCGCCGCTGAGCGTGTCCGCGCCGCGGTCCAGGCTCAGGTAGTTCAAGCCCACGTCGTTCAGGAAACGAAGCCGGCTGCGAATCTCGCGCACGATCTTGTCGGCGATCTCGCCCTTGGCGCCGACCAGCTTCAGGCTCTCGAAGTAGGCCAGCGCGTGCGCCAGCGTGGCGTGTTCGACCTCGTAGATGGGCTTGCCCTTGACGCCATCGGCCTGTTCAACGCTGCCGTCGCCAACGTGCTGCAGGAAAACATGCCGCGCTTCGCGCCGCAGCCGCGAACCTTCGCACTGCACACAGGGTTTGGCGGCCTGGTAGCGCGACAGCTCTTCGCGCACCGCCACCGAATCGGTTTCCTTGAAGCGGCGTGCAAAGTTGGGAATGATCCCTTCGAAGGGGTGGCTGCGCTTGACGCTGCGGGTCTTGCCCTTGCCGGCGCGACCCACGCCCTCGGCTTCGTAGACAAACTCGACGTCGACGCTGCCCGAGCCGTACAGCACCACCTGCTGCGCAGCGGCGGGCAGCTGGTCGAAGGGCGTTTCGGTGTCGAAGCCGTAATGCCGGGCCACGCTTTCCAGCAGCGTATGGGTGTAGCTGTTGCGCCGGTCCCAGCCCTTCACGGCCCCCGAAGCCAGGCTCAGCGTGGGAAAACCGACCACACGGTCCGGGTCGAACACCGTCACCTGGCCCAGGCCGTCACAGGCGGGGCAGGCGCCCACGGGGCTGTTGAAGCTGAACAGGCGCGGCTCCAGTTCGGGCAGCGAATAGCGGCACACCGGGCACCCGAACTTGCTGCTGAAGAGCTGCTCTTTGCCGCTGTCCATTTCCAGCGCGATGGCTCGGCCTTCGGCAACGCGCAGGCTGGCCTCGAAGCTTTCGGCCAGGCGCTGCTTGACATCGGGCTTGACACGCAGGCGGTCGATGACCACGTCGATATCGTGTTTTTCGTTCTTCTTCAGCGTCGGCAGGCCGTCGGCTTCGAGCACCTCGCCGGGCTTGCCATCACTGCCGACTCGAAAGCGCACATAACCGCGCGCCTGCATGTCTTCGAAGAGGTCGCTGAACTCACCCTTGCGGTCGCGCACCACGGGCGCCAGGATCATCAGCCGGGTGTCGTCAGGCAGCGCCAGCACGGCGTCCACCATCTGGCTCACGCTCTGCGCCTGCAGCGGCAGGCCGTGGTCTGGGCAGTACGGCGTGCCGGCGCGGGCGTACAGCAGGCGCAGGTAGTCGTGGATCTCGGTGATGGTGCCCACCGTGCTGCGCGGGTTGTGGCTGGTGGCCTTCTGCTCGATGCTGATGGCCGGGCTCAGACCCTCGATGACATCCACATCGGGCTTGTCCATCAGCTGCAGGAACTGCCGCGCGTAGGCGCTCAGGCTTTCGACATAACGCCGCTGTCCCTCGGCATACAGCGTGTCGAAGGCCAGGCTGCTCTTGCCGCTGCCCGACAGCCCCGTGATCACCACCAGCGCGTGCTTGGGAATGTCGAGGTCGATGTTCTTCAGGTTGTGCGTGCGCGCACCGCGCACCTTCAGCGCACGTGCCTCGCCAGGCGCGGCGCGGGCAGCGGTCGGCAGGGCTGCGGATGCGGATGCGGATTCTGTGTCGTCAGGCATGGCGGGTGGCAAAGGCAACCGACCATCATAGCGGTGCCGCCCCGATTCACGTCACCTCGAGCAAGCGCAGGATGTGCTGGCCGTAGGCTTCGAGCTTCTTGCTGCCCACGCCGCTGATGCCGGCCAGCGCGTCCAGCGTGCCCGGGCATGCGCGCGCCATTTCAGCCAGCGTGGCGTCGTGGAACACCACGTAAGCCGGCAGGTTGTGTTCTCGCGCCACTTCAGCGCGCCAGACTTTCAGCGCCAGGAACCGTTCGGTGGCCGCTTCGTCCAGCGGCAGCGGCGGTGGCTTGCCGGCGCCTGCGGAACCTGATGCGCCGTTCGCGCCGTTCGCGCCGTTCGCGCCGTTCGCGCCGTTTGCGCCGTTTGCGTTTGCGCCGCTGGCGCCGCGCACCCGCGCAGCCTTGATCCTGGGCTTTGTTTCGGTCGGCACCCGCAGCATCACCGGCACTTCGCCACGAAGCACCTCTCGCGCTCTGTCGGCCAGCGCCAGCGTGTTGAAGTCGCCTTCGGTCTGCACATGGCCCATGGCGATCAACTGGCGCAGCACCAGGCGCCACTGCGCTTCGCTCACGTCAGCGCCGATGCCGAAGGTGGACAGACGCTCGTGTCCGTGTTGGGTGGTCTTGACGGTGGTCTTGCCACGCAGCACATCGATCAGGTGACCCGCGCCGTAACGCTGGCCGCCGGCCTGCCGAAAGCGGTAGATGCAGCTCAGCGCCTTGCGGGCGGCTTCGGTGGCGTCCCACGTATCGGGCGCACGCAGGCAGTTGTCGCAGTTTCCGCATTGGGCCCCCAAGCTCCCTTCGGTCGCTGCCCCCCGAGGGGGCGCGTTCAAGCCCGGCAGACCCGTGCTCGAACCGTGTACGGGCTCGCGGTACGCCTGTCCGAAATAGCTGAGCAGCCTCACGCGCCGGCAGTCGTGCGCCTCGCACAGCGCCAGCAAGGCGTCGAGCTTCGTGCGCTGCAGGCGCTTGAAGTCTTCGTTGGCTTTGCCGTTGTCGATCATGCGGTGCTGGTTCACCACGTCCGCCAGGCCATAGGTCATCCAGGCGTCGGCCGGCAAGCCATCGCGGCCGCCGCGGCCGGTTTCCTGGTAGTAACTTTCGATGTTCTTGGGCAGGTCCAGATGGGCCACGAAGCGAACGTCGGGTTTGTCGATGCCCATGCCGAAGGCAATGGTGGCCACCACCACCACACCTTCTTCGCGCAAGAAGCGGTCCTGGTGGCGGCGGCGCACGTCGGCATCCAGACCCGCGTGGTAGGGCAAGGCGGTCAGGCCTTCGCCGCTGAGCCAGGTCGCGGTTTCTTCCACGCGCTTGCGGCTTTGGCAATAGACGATGCCGGCTTCGCCGTCGTGTTCTTCGCGCAGGAAGCGCAGCAGCTGCTTCCTGGGTTCATCCTTCTCGACGATGGTGTAGCGGATGTTGGGCCGGTCGAAACTGGCCACGAACAGGCGCGCCTCTTCCAGCTTCAGGCGCTGGATGATGTCGGCGCGTGTGTGGTCGTCAGCGGTGGCCGTCAGCGCCAGGCGCGGCACGCCGGGGAACTGTTCGTGCAGCGCGCTCAGGCCCAGGTATTCCTCGCGAAAGTCGTGACCCCACTGGCTGACGCAATGCGCCTCGTCGATGGCAAACAGGCTGAGCTGGCCGCGTTCATGCAGGCTGGTCAGCATGGCCATGAACCGCGGCGTCAGGATGCGTTCTGGCGCGGCGTACAGCAGCGTCAGGCTGCCCGACAGCAGATCGCGTTCGACGCGGCGCGTTTCTTCGGCGTCCAGTGTGCTGTTCAGGAAAGCGGCGTTGACACCGGCTTCGTGCAGTGCGCCCACCTGATCGTGCATCAGCGCGATGAGCGGGCTCACCACCACCGCCACACCCTGCCCCGCGCGGTGGCGCACGATGGCCGGCACCTGATAACAAAGGCTCTTGCCGCCGCCGGTGGGCATGAGCACCAGCGCGTCGCCACCGGCCACCACGTGGTTGACGATTTCGGCTTGCGCGCCGCGGAAGGCGGGATAGCCAAAAACCTCGTGCAGCACTTGCTGCGGCAGGGAATCAGTGGGCTTGGACAGGACAGCGGACATGGTTGGGGCAGGATGCTACGCGACGCCCCGCCGGCAGCACCCCCAGTCCGGGTGCACCCCGGCGGACGCACACCACCCGGTGATGGCCCAGCCGAAGGGCGGCGCGATAATGGCCACCACCCCATCCGCAACGTGTCACCCCCGGGAGCAGCCCATGGCCTCAGTCAACAAAGTCATCCTCATCGGCAACCTCGGCAAAGACCCCGAGATCCGTTACGCGCCCAGCGGCTCGGCCATCTGCAACATCACCGTGGCCACCAGCCGCGTGTCCAAGGACAGAACCAGTGGCGAGAAGCAGGAACAGACCGAATGGCACCGTGTGGTGATGTTCGATCGCCTGGCCGAAATTGCCGGCGAGTATCTGAAGAAGGGCAAGTCGGTCTACATCGAAGGCCGTCTGCAGACGCGCAAGTGGACCGACAAGGAAGGCGTGGAAAAGTACAGCACCGAAATCATCGCCCAGGAGATGACCATGCTCGGCAGCCGCGACAGCGGCGGCGGTGGTGGTGGCATGGGCGAAGACACGGGCGATGCGCCACGCTCTGCCCCTGCGCAGCGCAGCGCGCCGCCTGCGCGCACCGCACCGGCGACCAAGCCAGCTGCCAAGCAGAGCACGGGTTTTGACGACATGGACGACGACATCCCGTTCTAGAACCACCTGAGCCCAGCCACCAAGCCCCGCCTGACGGGGCTTTTTTTCGGGCCCGCTTGATACCCTTTACCGTATCAGGTACGATACCGGTCATGGTATCGAAACACTTCCTCCTCGCGGCCCTGACCGTGGCCTTCCCGGCGCTGCTTGTGGCAGCGCCCGCAGCGCCGTCCGTGGCCACCGTCCAGGTCGGGGCATCGGCTGTCGCCAGCAGCTTCGAAATCGAAGGCACCCTGCAAGCCCAGCAGCAGGTCACGGTGTCGGCGCAAGCCGCCGGGCGCGTGCTGTCGCTGGCCGTGAAGGCGGGCGACCGCGTCAAGGCCGGCCAGGTGCTGGCGCGCATCGACGACCGCGAACTGCAAGCGGGGGTGGCCGGTGGCGACGCCGGTGTGGCACAAGCCCAGGCCGCGCTGCAGCAGGCCGAACAGAACGCCAAGCGCACCGGCGAACTGCGCGCGCAGGGTTTTGTCAGCGGCGCCGCCGTCGACAGCGTCACGGCTCAGATGAAGGCCGCACAGGCGGCACTGCAGCAGGCGCAGGCCGGCCGCTCGCAGGCTTCGCTGGCACGCGGATTTGCCACGGTCACGGCGCCCTTCGACGGCGTGGTGCTGGCCACCCAGGTAGAAGCCGGCGAACTGGCCCTGCCCGGCCGGCCGCTGCTGACCGTCTATGCCCCCGGCCGCCTGCGCGCCGTGGTGCAGTTGCCGGCCTCGCGTTCGGCCGCCGCCCGCGCTGCGACGCAGGTCGAGGTGACCCTGCCCGGCGGCCAGCGCGTGACCCCGTTGCAGCGCACCGAGCTGCCAGGCACCGATGCCGTATCGCAGACCATCGAATGGCGGCTGGACCTGCCCGCAGCAGCAGCCGGCAGCGATGTGGCGCGGCCTGGCCAGCCGGTGCAGGTGCGCTTTGCCGGTGGTGTGCCCGTGGCCGCCCCAGCAGGCCTGTCCATTCCTTTGGCTGCGGTGCTCAGGCGCGGTGAACTCACCGCCGTCTACGCCGCCCAGAGCGACCGCTTCGTGCTGAAGGCCGTGCGCCTGGGTGCGCCTCAAGGCGACACCGTGCCCGTGCTGGCGGGTCTGAAAGCCGGCGAGCGCATCGCCGCCGACCCGGTGCGTGCCGGCCTGGCTGGCGCCGTGCCTGCAGCGCGTTGAACATGGACAGCGCCGTGAGCCCGTCACCAGGCACTTTGGGCATTTCGGGCCGCCTGGCCGCTGCCTTTCAGGCCAACGCACTGACCCCGCTGCTGGCGCTGGTGGCGCTGCTGCTGGGTCTTTTTGCCGTGCTGGTGACACCACGGGAAGAAGAACCGCAGATCAACGTCACGATGGCCAATGTGCTGATCCCCTTCCCGGGGGCCAGCAGCGCCGACGTGCAGAACCTCGTCGCGCGCCCGGCCGAACAGGTGCTGGGGCAGATCGCCGGCATCGAACACACCTACTCGGTCTCGCGCCCCGGCATGGCCGTGCTCACGGTGCAGTTCCAAGTGGGCGTGCCGCGCACGGAAGCGCTGGTGCGCCTGTACGACGTGCTGAATGCCAACCAGGACTGGCTGCCGCGCGAGCTGGGCACGCTGCCCCCCATCGTCAAGCCCAAGGGCATCGACGACGTGCCGGTGCTGGCGGTGTCGCTGTGGAGCAAGGACGCCACTTCTGCCAGCGAACTGGAACGCGTGGCGCACGCCGTGGAATCCGAAATCAAGCGCGTGCCCGGTGTGCGCGAAGTGGCCACCATCGGCGGCCCCGGCCGCGTGGTGCAGGTCACCCTGCAGCCGCAACGCCTGCGCGAACGTGGCGTGGACGTGCTGAGGCTGAAGCAAACCCTTGGCGCGGCCAGCTTTGCACTGCCTTCGGGCCAGGTGATGGACGAGCAAGCCGATGTCGGCAGCCCACGCGCGCTGGCCGTGGAAACCGGCGAATTTCTGCGCTCGGCACAAGACGTGGGCGACCTCGTGGTGGGCACGCACCAGGGCAAACCGGTCTACCTGCGCGAAGTGGCGCAGGTGCAAGACGGTGCGGCGCAGGCGACCAAACAGGTGTGGTTCACGCCAGCCGGCCAGGCCGGCGCCGACACGGGAGCAGGCCACCCGGCCGTCACGATCACCGTGACCAAGAAGCCCGGGACCAACGCGGTGGACGTGGCCAGCGCCGTGCGCCTGCGTCTGGACGCGCTGCACAACAGCCTCATCCCGGCGGGCGTGGAAGCCACCGTGGTGCGCGACTACGGGGCCACGGCGGCAGAGAAGGCCAACAAGCTGATCCAGAAGCTGGCCTTCGCCACGGCTTCGGTGATCTTGCTGGTGGGCCTGGCGCTGGGCCGGCGCGAAGCGGTCATCGTGGGCGCGGCGGTGATCCTGACGCTGACGGCCACGCTGTTTGCCAGCTGGGCCTGGGGCTTCACGCTCAACCGGGTGTCGCTGTTTGCCTTGATCTTTTCCATCGGCATCCTGGTCGACGACGCCATCGTGGTGGTGGAAAACATCCACCGCCACATGGCGTTGGCGCCCGGCAAACCGCTGAAGGACATCATCCCGGCGGCCGTGGACGAAGTGGGCGGCCCCACCATCCTGGCCACGCTGACGGTGATTGCGGCGCTGCTGCCGATGGCCTTTGTCAGCGGCCTGATGGGCCCCTACATGAGCCCCATCCCCATCAACAGCAGCCTGGGCATGGCGCTGTCGCTGGCCATTGCATTCACGGTGACGCCGTGGCTGGCGCTGAAGCTGATGAAGCCGCATTCTTCAGTGAATTCTTCAGCACATTCTTCAGCGCAGACGGACGCGGCAGCGGCCCAGCCCGCCGCGCCGCAAGGCATGGCCGGCCGGCTGCAACGCCTGTTCACCCGCGTGCTGACGCCGCTGCTGGACAGCGCCCGCCAGCGTTGGCTGCTGCTGGGCGGCATCGTGGCCGCCTTGGCGCTGTCCGTCGGCCTGGCGGCCGTACCCACGTCGGGTTGGGGGGTGGTGCTGAAGATGCTTCCCTTCGACAACAAGAGCGAATTTGCACTGGTCGTGGACATGCCCGCCGGCACGCCGGTCGAAGACACCGCCGCCGCGATGCACGCACTGGGGGCCTACTTGGCCCGTCAGCCCGAGGTGATGCATCTGCAAGGTTATGCCGGTACCGCCAGCCCCATCACCTTCAACGGCCTGGTGCGGCAGTACTACCTGCGTGCCGACGCGGAACAGGGCGAGTTGCAGGTGAACCTGGTCGACAAGGGCCAGCGGCACGAACAGAGCCATGCCATCGCGCAGCGCCTGCGGCCTGAACTGGAAAGGATCGCGGCCACGCACGGTGCCAAGCTCAAGCTGGTGGAAGTGCCGCCCGGCCCGCCGGTGACGAGCCCGCTGGTGGCCGAGGTCTACGGCCCCGACGAGGCGGGTCGCCAGAAGTTGGCCGCGCGCCTGGCAAAGGCCTTCGCGGCCACGCCCGACATCACCGCCATCGACACCAGCCTGCAGGCCGACGCCCCGCGCGCCTTCTTGCGCGTGCAGCGCCAGCGCGCCGACAGCCTGGGCGTGCCGGTGTCGGCCATCGCCGCCACCGTGCAGGGTGCCTTGACGGGCACCGACGCCACCTACTTGCATGACGGCCAGAGCAAGTACGCGGTGCCTGTGCGCCTGCAGCTGCCGCGCCAAGCCCAGGTGGGTCTCGATGCCCTGCTGGCCTTGCCCATGCGCACGGCCAGCGGCCAGCTGGTGCCGTTGAGCGAATTGGTGCGCGTGGAGCGCGGCGTCATCGACAAGCCGCTGTTCACCAAGGACCTGCAAGGCCTGAGCTACGTGTTTGCCGACGTGGGCGCCGGCGGCCAGACACCCGACTCGCCGCTGTACGGCCTGTTCAACATCCGCCCGCATCTGCAGGCCGCCGCGCTGCCCGGCACTGGCGCGCTGGGCGAATACTGGATCCAACAGCCCGCGGACACGTTCCGCGAGTACGCCATCAAGTGGGACGGCGAGTCGCAGATCACCTACGAAACCTTCCGCGACATGGGTGCGGCCTACGGCGTCGGCCTGATCCTGATCTACTTGCTGGTGGTGGCTCAATTCAAGAGTTATGTCACGCCGCTGATCATCATGGCGCCGATTCCGCTGACCATCATCGGCGTGATGCCGGGTCACGCCCTGTTCCAGGCCAGCTTCACGGCCACCTCGATGATCGGCATGATCGCGCTGGCCGGCATCATCGTGCGCAACTCCATCCTGCTGGTGGACTTCACCCGCCTGCAGGTGGCGCAGGGCATGGCCTTCAAGCAGGCCGTGATCAGCAGCGCCGCCGTGCGTGCCCAGCCCATCGCATTGACCGGCCTGGCCGCCATGACCGGCGCCGTATTCATCCTGGACGACCCCATCTTCAACGGCCTGGCGATCAGCCTGCTGTTTGGCATCTTTGTGTCCACCCTGCTCACGCTGGTGGTCATTCCGGTCCTTTACTACGCGGTGAACCGGCGCCGCCTGGAACCTTCTGGAGAACCTTCATGACCGTCGACCGTCTGATCCGCATCTTTGCCGGCAGCTTCATCCTGCTGTCGCTGGCCCTGGGCGTGCAGGGCAGCCCGCTGTTCGTCAACAGCTGGTGGCTGGCCTTTACCGCCTTCGTCGGCGCCAACCTGCTGCAGTTCGGCTTCAGCAACGTGTGCCCGCTGGGCTGGGTGCTGCGCAAGCTGGGTGTGCCCGAGCGTGCGGAGGCCTGAACACTCCCATGAATCGACCTGCACGTCAGCAGGCTCCAGGGCGGTCCGGAGCGGCCGGGCAGGCGAGAATGCGACCCGACGATCAGCCTGCCGGGGAGACTTGTTTCATGTCCGTACTGACCGATGCCGCCAGCCGCACCGACCTGCTCAACCGCCTGAAGCGCGCGGAGGGGCAGTTGCGGGGCATCCAGCGCATGCTGGAAGAGGGCCAGGAATGCATGGACATCGCCACGCAAATGGCCGCCGTGCGCAAGGCGCTGGACAGCACCTACGTGCGCATGACGGTGTGCTTCATGCAGCAGGAACTGCACGCGCGGCTGGGCACCGACGAAACAGCCGACACGCAGATCGAATCGGTGCTGCAGGGTGTGCAAGACCTGCTGGGCAAGATCCGCTGAACGCTGGCCACGACTTGCAAAGCCAGGCACGGCGTTCCACGTCCGGCGGCAGCCGGCGATGAGTGCCGTCGCCACCCCGCTGAAGTTCCTGGGCGCGGCCTGGTTCTCGGTGGTCATGGGCCTGGCCGGCCTGTCACTGGCCTGGCACCGCGCGGTGCCCCTGATGGGCGAAGCGGCCGATGCTGCGGCTTTGGCCTTTGGCGCTGCTGCAGCCGTCGCCTTCGTGGCACTTGCCCTGTCCAGCCTGTGGCGCGCGCGGCGCTACCCTGAGGCCTGGGCCGAAGACCGGCGCCATCCCGTGCGTCACCCTTTTGTTGCGGCCATCGCGGTGTCGATGGTCCTGCTGGCCATGGTGGCGGTTGCGCTGTTCGGCGCCAGCCCAGCAGCGCGGGCCTTGTGGTGGGCTGGCAGCCTGGCGCAGTTGGTGGCCACGGTCTGGGTGCTGGCGCGCTGGTGGCGCGGCAACCAGGCCGGCGGTCTGCAGTGGGCGGGTGTCACGCCCGTGCTGCTGATCCCCATCGTCGGCAACGTGCTGGCGCCACTGGCCGGTGTGCCGCTGGGGCATGCCGACTGGGCTGCGGCGCAGTTCGGCATCGGCCTCATGTTCTGGCCCCTGGTGATGGCGCTGGTCATCACACGCGTGGCCGTGGCCGGCCTTTGGCCCGACCGATTCCGCGCTTCGGTTTTCATCTTCATCGCACCGCCGGCGGTCATCGGCCTGGGGCTCTTGCAACTGGGCGCGCCAACAAACGTGGGCTGGGTGTTCTGGGGCATGGCGCTGTTCTGCCTGCTGTGGGCGTCGACACAACTGCGCGCCATCGTGGCCCTGCCTTTCGGGGTGACACACTGGGGCATGTCGTTCCCGCTGGCCGCCCTGGCGGCCTTGACCTTGCGCCTGGCCGAACCCGGTGGTGCGCTGGTGGTGCCCGCCATGGCCATGCTGGCCGTGGCCACGCTGCTGGTTGCTGCGCTGCTGCTGGGCACGGCACGTGGTCTGCGCAGCGGCACCCTGTTGGCGCCAGAGCCGGTGGCAGTCATTCAGCCGGTCAGCGCCTGAAGTCAGCCGCGCGGCAGCGGCCGCATTTCACACCCTGGCCGGGTAGCGTGTGCCCGAGTGTGAGAAGTTCTCGGTGCCGGTCGCTGCGGACTACGCCGTCGTGCGCGACTGAGGCATGCTGCTGCAGATGAACGTTCCCAATCGAAGACTTTGCGTGATGTGGCTGGCCGCGGCCGCTGGCTTGACGGCCTGTGGCGGCGGTGATGTGCCAGCGCCTGCGCCACCGGTGGCGACCGTACCTTCGCCTTCGCCTTCGCCTTCGCCTTCGCCTTCGCCTGCGCCTGCGCCTGCGCCTGCGCCCGCGCCCTCACCCGCACCCGCGCCATCCCCGTCGCCGGCACCTCCCGTAGCGTCGCCCACCCCTGGCCCGGGCGCTGCCGGCACACGCGCCAGTTGCGGCCTGGCCAATTTCGAGGCCGACCTGATGGTGCGCATCAACGCGCAGCGCGCTGCCGGTGCCACTTGCGGTGCCGAAGGCAGCTTCCCGGCCGCGCCTGCCCTGACCTGGAACGCCGCGCTCACACAAGCCTCGCTGGTGCACAGCGACGACATGATGGCGCTCAACTTTTTCAGCCACACCGGATCGAACGGCAGCAGCGCCGGCCAGCGCGCCACGGCAGCCGGTTATGTCTGGCAGACCTGGGGCGAAAACATCGCTGCGGGTCAGCCGACGGCAAACAGCGTGATGGACGCCTGGGTGGCCAGCCCCGGCCACTGCGCCAACCTGATGAACGCACGCTTTCGCGACATCGGCCTGGCGTGTGTGAGTGGCGGCGCCAGCAACACCTACCGCACCTACTGGACGATGACGCTGGGCACCGCGCGCTAGAAGCGTGGGCGGCGACCCAGCCGCGCCCGGCGCGCAGAGCTGGACCGTGGGCCGCGATCTGGCGAAACCTCAGGCGCCCTGGCGCTCGCCTGCAGCCGTGCTGGGCTGCGGCGGCAGGCCGACCAGGTGCTCGTCATCGGCCCAGCGGTCGATGTGCAAGTTGCCAGCGGTCCAGCGCAGGCGGTTGACGCCGGTGTTGGGAATCTCGCAGGCGCGCAGACCGTCCAGCGACAGGCCGTGGGCGGTGCGCCACAGCATGTCCAGCACGCCGCCGTGGGTGACGATCACCAGGCGCTGGCCCGCGCCGCCGCCCGCCAGTTCGCGCACCGCATCGACCACGCGCCGGTGGAACTGCAGCAGGCTTTCACCACGGGGCAGCGCAAACTCGCTGCGGTGTTCCAGCCACTGCTGCCAAAGGTCAGGGTGGCGCTGCTTGATGGTGGGCACGTCCAGGCCCTCCAGCACACCAAAGCTCTGTTCCCGCAAGCCCGGCACCAGTTTGGGTGACAGGCCCCAGGCTGCAGCCAACGGGGCCGCGGTTTCTTGCGCCCGCACCAGGTCGCTGCTGAACAAGGCGTCGTGTTTTTCGCCTGCCAGGCGCTGGCGCAGGCGCGCGGCCTGGGCGTGGCCGGCGGCGTTGAGTGGCACGTCGATCTGGCCCTGGAAACGCTGCTGACGGTTCCAGTCGGTTTCGCCGTGGCGGATGAAAAGCAGTTCGGTCACGGCGCCGGCCTCATTTGGCGAACAGCTGGCTGCGGTCACGGAAGCTCTTGAACTCCAGCGCATTGCCCGCCGGGTCGTAGAAGAACATCGTCGCCTGCTCGCCCACCAGGCCAGCAAAGCGAATGTAGGGTTCGATGACGAACTTGACGCCACCTTCGCGCAGCCGTGCGGCCAGGGCGTGGAAGGCGTCCCAGTCCAGCACCACGCCAAAGTGCGGCACCGGCACGTCGTGACCATCCACTTCGTTGTGATGCGCCTTGGCCCTGGCCGGCGCCAGGTGGGCGACGATCTGGTGGCCAAAGAAGTCGAAGTCGATCCACTCGGCGCTGCTGCGGCCTTCGGGGCAACCCATCAGGCCGCCGTAGAAGCTGCGTGCCGCAGGCAGGTCGTCAACCGGAAAGGCCAGGTGAAAAGGGGCGATGGAGGCGGTGTTCTGCATGCCGGCAGCATACCCGCGCCGGGCATGGCCCCTGTGCCTGCTCTGGCACACTGCGGCGATGCTTTCGGTGATTCTGCTGCCCGGCCTGGCCTGCGATGGAGAACTCTTCCAGCACCAGGCGCCCGCGCTGGCGGAAGCTGGCGCGCGGGTTCATCGGGTTCACCGGGTTCATCGGGTTCATATCAGCGACGTGCACACCCGTTGCGCCACGCTGCAGCAAATGGCCCACACGCTGCTGGCAGAACAGCCCGGTCAACACGTGCTGGTGGGCGCGTCGATGGGCGGCATGCTGGCGATGGAGATGCAGCGCCAGGCACCGCAGCGGGTGCAGGCGCTGGGCCTCTTGGGCACCACCGCGCGGCCCGACACGCCCGAGCTCATCCAGCTGCGCACCCAGGCCTGCGCGCTGTTTGCCGCCGGCCGCATGGACGAGGTACTGCGTGCCAACGTGCTGTTTGCCTTCCACCCCACGCGCGTGCGCGAGCCGGGCCTGGCGGAGCGTTACCTGGCCATGATCGGCCGCGCCGGTGCGCAGCAGTTGATCGCGCAAAACCACGCCGTGATGGCGCGGGTGGACAGCCGGCCGCATCTGCCTGCCGTCACCTGCCCGGTGCTGGTGGCCTGCGGTGAAGCCGACCAGCTGACGACGCCTGAACATGCGCGTGAGATGGCGGCGCTGATGCCGCAGGCCCAACTTGAAATCGTGCCTGGCGCCGGACACATGCTGACGATGGAGCAGCCGCAGCGGGTGAACGCCCTGCTGTTGAACTGGCTGCGTTCGCTGGGCGACTGAAGCGAGCTCAGCGCTTTACTTCGGGCAGCGACACGCTGCCGTCGGTGATCACCACACCCAGCGGAAAACGTTGCCCGGCCAGGTGGTCCTGCACACACTGCAACACCAGCGGGCTGCGGTGGCGCGATGCGCTGGCTTTCAGCTCATCCAGCGTCATCCACAGCGTGCGCACGATGCCGGTGTCCAGTGACCGGCCGGGCAGCGGTTCAGCCACTGTGCCGCTGTAGGCCAGCCGCAGGTAGGTCACGTCCTCGCCCGTGGCGGGCCGAACGAAGCGCGACAGGTAGACCCCCACCAGCGCCTGCGGCGTGAACACGCGCGCGGTTTCTTCCAGCGCTTCGCGCACCACACCCTGCTGCGGGCCTTCGCCGGGGTCCAGGTGGCCGGCCGGGTTGTTGAGCTTCAAGCCTTCGGGTGTGTGCTCTTCCACCAGCAGAAAGCGCGGCGGCTGCGCACCGTCGTCGATGATGGCGGCGACGGTGACACTGGGGCTCCAGCGGGCGCTGTTGTGGGGTGCTGGCATGGCTGCGGATGTGGTTGTGGATGGGGTTGTGGAGGCCGGTGCGCGCCGTTTGCAGGAGCGGCTTCCACCGATCCGAAAGCCTCGGAGATTGTGTTAGCTTCGCTCGCCCCAACCAACAAGACCCCGGCCAGCAGCCGCGAGGAGGCCTTCATGCTCATTGGCGTACCGCTAGAAACCGCAGCGGGAGAGACCCGCGTCGCGGTCACTCCCGAGACGGCCAAAAAACTGAAGGCCCAAGGGCACACGGTGCGCGTGCAAAGTGGCGCCGGCGTTGCGGCCAGCGCCACCGACGAGGCCTACACCGCAGCCGGCGCCGAGATCACCGACCGGGCCGGTGCCTTTGCCTGTGAACTGGTGCTGAAGGTGCGCAGCCCCCGCAGTGAGGCGGACAACGACGAGCTGAGCCTGATGAAAACCGGCACCGCGCTGGTCGGCATGTTGAACCCTTTCGACAAGGACAACCTGGCGCGCCTGGCCAGCGCCGGCATCACCAGCTTTGCGCTGGAAGCCGCGCCGCGCACCACCCGCGCGCAGAGCATGGACGTGCTGTCGTCCCAAGCCAACATCGCCGGCTACAAGGCCGTGATGATCGCGGCCGACAAGTACCAGCGCCTGTTCCCCATGCTGATGACCGCCGCCGGCACCATCAAGGCCGCGCGCGTGGTGATCCTGGGTGTGGGCGTGGCGGGTTTGCAGGCCATTGCCACGGCCAAGCGGCTGGGCGCGGTGATCGAAGCTTCCGACGTGCGGCCTTCGGTGAAAGAACAGGTCGAATCGCTGGGCGCCAAGTTCATCGACGTGGCCTACGAAACGGCCGAAGAAAAAGAAGCGGCGGTGGGCGTGGGCGGCTACGCCAAGCCGATGCCGCAAAGCTGGATGGACCGGCAGAAGGTGGAAGTGGCCAAGAAGGTGGCGGCTGCCGACATCGTGATCAGCACCGCGCTGATTCCGGGCCGCGCCGCGCCGGTGCTCATCACCGAAGACATGGTCAAGAGCATGAAGCCCGGCTCGGTGATCGTCGACATGGCCGCGCCCGCCGGTGGCAACTGCCCGCTCACCGAAGCCGGCAAGACCGTCGTCAAGCACGGCGTCACGCTGGTGGGCGAGACCAACATCCCGGCGCTGGTGGCGGCCGACTCATCCAGCCTGTACGCGCGCAACGTGCTCGACTTCCTGAAGTTGGTGTTGCCGAAAGACAGCGGCTTTGTCGTGCCGATGGACGACGACATCGTCGTCGCCTGCCTCATGACCCAAGGCGGCGAAGTCCGCCGCAAACCCTGATGCCTCGGTGAGATCAAGAGAAAGCAAACCATGGACATCGTCAGCCCCACCGTCACCAACCTCATCATCTTCGTGCTGGCCATCTACGTGGGTTACCACGTGGTGTGGACCGTCACACCTGCGCTGCACACACCGCTGATGGCGGTGACGAATGCCATCTCGGCAATCGTCATCGTCGGCGCCATGCTGGCCGCCGCGCTGACCGAAACCACGCTCGGCAAGAGCATGGGCTTCCTGGCCGTGGCGCTGTGCGCGGTCAACGTGTTCGGCGGCTTCCTGGTCACGCGCCGCATGCTGGAGATGTTCAGGAAGAAAGAAAAGAAGGCACCCGTGGCCGCTGCTTCGACCACGAAGGAAGGGCACTGAGATGTCGATGAACCTTGTGACGCTGCTGTACCTGGTGGCCAGCGTCTGCTTCATCCAGGCCTTGAAAGGCCTGAGCCACCCCACGACGTCGATACGCGGCAACCTGTTTGGCATGGTGGGCATGGGCCTGGCCGTGGTCACGACCGCCGCGCTCATCTTTCAGCTGGCGGGCCAGATGGGCCAGAACGCTGGGCAGGGCATGGCCTGGGTGCTGGGCGGACTGGTCATCGGCGGCGCGGCGGGCACGCTGATGGCCAAGCGCGTGGAGATGACCAAGATGCCCGAGTTGGTGGCCTTCATGCACAGCATGATCGGCCTGGCGGCGGTGTTCATCTCGGTGGCCGTGGTGGCCGAGCCTTGGGCCTTTGGCATCACCGCGCGGGGTGTGCCCATCCCCTTCGGCAACAAGTTCGAGCTGTTCCTGGGCGGGGCCATCGGCGCCATCACCTTCAGCGGCAGCGTGATTGCGTTCGGCAAGCTGTCGGGCAAGTACAAGTTCCGCCTGTTCCAGGGCGCGCCGGTCACCTTCAGTGGTCAACACATGATCAACCTGGTGCTGGGCCTGGCGATGCTGGGCCTGGGCGTGGGCTTTTCGTTCACCGAGAGCTGGACGATGTTCTTCGCCATGCTGGCCATCGCCTTTGTGCTGGGCGTGCTGATCATCATTCCCATCGGCGGGGCCGACATGCCGGTGGTGGTCTCGATGTTGAACAGCTATTCGGGCTGGGCGGCGGCGGGCATCGGCTTCAGCCTGAACAACAGCATGCTGATCATCGCCGGCAGCCTGGTGGGCAGCTCGGGCGCGATCCTGAGCTACATCATGTGCAAGGCGATGAACCGCAGCTTCTTCAACGTCATCCTGGGCGGCTTCGGCGGTGAAGCGGCCGGCCCGGCGGCGGCCGGCGGCGCGGAAAAACGCCCGGTGAAGACCGGCAGCGCCGACGACGCGGCCTTCGTGCTGAGCAATGCCGAAACCGTGGTCATCGTGCCGGGCTATGGGCTGGCAGTCGCCCGCGCGCAGCACGCGGTGAAGGAACTGGCCTCCAAGCTCACGGCCAAGGGCATCACCGTGAAGTACGCCATCCACCCGGTGGCCGGCCGCATGCCCGGCCACATGAACGTGCTGCTGGCCGAGGCCGAAGTTCCATACGATCAAGTGTTCGAGATGGAAGACATCAACGGCGAATTCGGCCAGGCCGACGTGGCCATCATCCTGGGCGCCAACGACGTCGTGAACCCTGCGGCACACGTCAAAGGCAGCGCCATCTACGGCATGCCGATTCTTGAGGCCTACAAGGCCAAGACGGTGATCGTGAACAAACGTTCGATGGCCAGCGGCTACGCTGGGCTGGACAACGAGTTGTTCTATATGGACAAGACGATGATGGTGTTTGGCGACGCCAAGAAGGTGGTCGAGGACATGGTGAAGGCGGTGGAGTAGGACAGCAACACATTCGCAACGAAGGCCGGCATTGCCGGCCAAGTGCCCACACGCGTCCTGCGGCCCCACAGCGCAGCGCAGCGCGTGGGCGACGCCGCAGCGGCGCCAAACAACCTCGACTCCTTCCTCGCGGGCAATAAGCGCTACAACGGCAAGTTTAGATTCCCCAAGCACTTCTACCCCGTGCTGGCGGACCTGGAAGATGGCTCGAAAGAGTGGCGCTGCGCCATGGCCCTGGACGAACACCCGAAGGTGGCGCGCTGGGTGCGCAACCTGGACTCGGACCCGGTGAACGGCTTCTGGCCACCCACCTCGTCGGGCCGCTTCTACCCGGACTTCGTGTGTGAACTGGCAGACGGCCGGGTGTTCGTGGCCGAGTACAAGGGCGATCATCTGCGGGCCGCGCCCAAGGAACTCCAGAAGTCGGGACGCGGCTCTTTCCTGACCTGGCCTGGCCCCGGGCCGGTCACTTGACCGGCGTCAGCCCGCGCTCGTTGCCGTCATCCACCCAGCGCTCGCCGCGCGGGTTCTGGCGCACACCGCCGCTGCCGTCGTTGCGGATGACAAAGCGGAAGGGCTGACAGCCGGCCAGCGGGGGCAGCACGGTGATGGTGGTGGTTTGTGCATCGCGCTGCACCTCGGCCGGCAGGTCGCCCCGGCTGAAGCAGGGGTCGCCCTTGGCGCCGGAAATCATGCGAAAGACGGCCTTGCCGTCCTTCTCTTCCAGCGTGATCGTCGAAGCGCGGAAGCGGTCCTTGCTGTACTGGCCCGTCATCGGGTCCTTCTGCATGGACCGGTACTCCCAGCTCTGGGACTGGGACTGGGACTGGGACTGCGCCAGTGCGCCGGTCAACAACAGGCCGGCAATGAAGGCCGCTCGGGCCGGTGTGCGGTGGTTCATGGCAAGACCTGGTGTTGGCAAGACAGGACTGTGGCCGCTGACCGCTAGTCAATCGTTAGACGAAACTCCGACGCGCGACGACCCGCCGCCCCGGTTCACCGCCCCGCCGGGCCCGGCCCCTGCAGGGCCTGGCCGCCGGCCTTCCAGGCCTCGACACCGCCGCGGTACCACAGCACCTTGCGGTAGCCCATGCGGCTGGCGCGCAGCGCTGCGTTGTAGGACATCCAGCACATCGTGGACTGGCAATAGAACACCATGGCGGTGTCCTTCTGGCCCTGTGTCACCTGCTGCAGGTACTGGCCAAACTCGCGCTGCACCTCGTCGTCAAAGCTGCCGGCCTGGTGTGCGGGCACGGCGTTCAGCGCGCCGGGCAGGCGTTCCTGACTGCCCAGCACGTCGAACACCAGCACGCGGCCGGCGCCGGCTTTCATCAGGTCGACCAGCGCCGGTGTGGTGATGGTCTGCGCGCCCGGAACGGAAGTCGGCGTGGGCCCGTGCATGGGGCCCGCGTGCAGGCGGTCGGAGGCTGCGACGCCGAAGTCCTGGCGTTCGTTGCCTGACGCTGCGGTGCCTGCGCCGGGGCGCTGGGGCGGCGGTTTGGGCAATTCGTAGCCCGACGGCGGCGGTCGGGATTCACCGCCCGGCGGTGTCGCCGCCGGTGTACCCGCAGGTACTCCCGGCCGCTGCGGCGGCGGGCTGTTGAAGCTGTCCTGGCCCACGGCGGCCGTGGTCAGCACAGCGGCAGCGGCGCCGATCAGCAGCAGCCGAGCGGACGATGGCTTGATGGTCGCGCGCTTCATTGGGTGCTTCATTTGCTGCGGTCCAGTTCGACACCGCTCATGCCGACGTCGCGGTTGGGGTTGAAGCCGGGGTTGTCGGTCAACACGTAGCTGCCGTCGCGCAGCTGCCAGGCGTGACGGTAGTGGTGGCTCAGTTCGACGACACCGCCACTGCGCGGGTCGCGGTAACCCTGCACCTCGCGCACGGTGCGCACGTTGTCGGTGTGCATGCGCTCGTTGCTTTCCTGGCGCGCGCGCCAGGTGCCGTTGTTGATCTCGGCCACCTCGCGCTGGGCCTGGGCGCGGATCTGCCCGCGCAGGGCGATGTGGGCCATGGTCTCGCGGTGCGTGGCGGCGTTGATGCGGCCGATCTCGGCCTGCGTGCGCTGGTTGTCGGCCGCCATCTCGGCGTTGGCCTTGTCGATGCGCGCCTGCCATTCAGGACCCGGGCGCAAGGTGTCCCACACGGCGTCGAACTGTTTCATGTCCAGCGTGCCGGCCGGGGCGCGCCAGGCCAGCACGCCCAGCGACTGCGCCTGCATCGAATCGAACACCTGGCCGTTGCCGATGACAAAACGCGATTGCAAAAACGACACGTTGGCCACCAGCGTTTCGCGCACCTCGCGCCCGCCCACGGCGTAGGCGATTAACGCCTGGCCGCTTTCCACACGCTGGCTGACGCCGCCGCCGTTGCCAAAAGCCTGGCGCTGCTCGGGGCGCGATTTGTCGGGGCGGGCGCGGTAGTCCAGCCAGCGCGCGCCGGGCCGGTGGCGTTCAACCCAGGCCGCCAGGTACTGCTGCGTGTTGCGCCAGCGGGCGGTGGGGCAGTCGCCCACGGGGCCCTGCGTGGCCTGGCCCCAACCTTCGCCGGGCGCCAGTTCGATGGCCGCACTGCCGTCGGGCGCCTGGGCGCGCAGGCGCAGCGCGTGCGGGCGTGTGCAGCGCTGGCGCAGGTTCCATTCGACACCAGCTTCCTGCTGCCAGCCTGCCGGCACCATCATGGTGGCGGCGACCATCGGTTTTTCGAAGCCCTGGCGATCGATGAACTCGACACGCTGCACCCGCAGCGCACCTTCGGGAAGCACGGGGGCCGCGGCGGCGGGTGCAATCAGCAACAGGGTGCAAGCCAGGCTGGTGGTCAACTGGCTGGTTATCGAGGGCGCAAGGGCGGTCGGCATGGCAAGGCTCCGGGCAAGGGTCGGATGTCGGCTCTGGGCTGTCAGGGGCCCAGTGTCACCCCCTACCGTTCCGCGATCGTCTACAGCCGTTCAGGCCTGCAGCGCCAGCGCCACCGCCTGCGACACGTCCATCGCTGCGCCTTCGGCCCACAGGGCATCGGCGCGTGCGGCGCCCACCTGCGCCACCACCAGGCCACGCACCCGGCGCAAGGTCTGGCGGTCGGACCGCGCCAGGGGCCCGAAGTTGGCCTGCCAGAAGGTGGCGGCAAAACCCATCAGTTGCATCGCCGGTTCGGGCCGGCGCAAGCGGGCCAGCGCACGTGGCGGGTTCCACAGCGCGTAGCCCAGGCCGTGGCGGTGCCAGCGCTGCCAGCACAGGGCCACGCAGCGGCGGTCCAGCTCCAGCGCGGCGGCCCACTGCCTTCGCACCAGCAGCAGCGACGACAGCGACAGCAGGCTGTCGATCTGCCCCACCGCGTCACCTTCTTCGCGCGCCGTGCGTTCGCACAGCTCGAAGCACTGTTGCGCATCTTCATGCCGGCCCATCCAGAACCAGCACTGGGCGCGGTTGCGCAGCCGGGCAAAGGCTTTGCGCCGGTCGCCCAGGGCCAGCCACAGGGCCTGCGATTGCGCCAGCAGCGCTTCAGAACCGGCCCAGTCGGCCTGCACATGGCTTGCGATGACTGCCATCTGGTGCAGCGCGCGGGCCTGCGCTTCGCGGTCGCCACACGATTGCGCCAAGGCCAGCGCCTCGTGCAGCCAGGCCTGCTGGCGGGCGGTCTGTGGCGTGGGACTGTCTACAGCGCGGCCGGCCGCAATTTCCACCCAGGCCCGGCGCACCAGAGCGCGTGCGCGCAGCGATGCGTCGCTGCCGGCTGCGGCCAAGGCTGCGTTGGCATGCACCAGGGCCTGGGGCGCAAAACCGGCCTCGAAGCGCAGGTAGGCCAGCAGCTCGTGGGCTGCGCTGGCGAGTGGGCGGTCGGGTTGTCTTTCCGGCTCTCTTTCCTGCTCTCGTGCTGGCTTTCGTGTGTGCTTCTTTGTCTGCTGACCCACAGCCGCCAGCCCTTGTTCAACATGCAGGGCCAGTGCCTTTTCAAGCGCCGTCTGCAGAGCCGCCGGCAGGCCTTCGGTGTCCCAGTAACCACGCAGCGCCAGTGCCAGGCGCAGGGCGGTTTCGGGTGCGGTGTCGGCGGTCGCGAGCACGGCATGCACATTGCGCATTTCCGCGGCCACGCGGGCCGGTGCAGCGGCGGGTGTCAGCGCAAGGGCCCAGTCCAGCACCCAGCCCTGCACCGCCTGCCGCAGGGCCGCCAGGTCGCCCGCCGGCCACTGTGCACGGACAAACTCGCGCACGGGCTCGACCAGGCCAAAACGGGTCTCGCCGTGGGCGGCTCTTTGGTCCAGCCCACGGTCCAGCCCACGGTCCAGTCCCGGTTCTGCTGTTTCTGCCGCCACCACGCGCAGCAGCGAATGGCTGGCCAGGTCGTCCAGCTGCGCCGCAGCCTGGGCGGTTGACTCGCCCAGCACCGCAGCCAGCGCGGGTGCCGTGGCGTCGCCGGCAAAGCAGCTCAGGGCGGCCATCAAGCGCTGCGCGGGTGCGTCCAGCAGGCGCCAGCTCCAATCGATGACCTGCGCCATCGACGCATGCCGGGCGTCGTGGCCGGCACGCGGTCCTCCACGCGCCAGCAGCGCCAGGTGGGCGCCACTTTCACGGTCCAGCAGCGCCACCATCTCGGCCGGCGCAAAACTGCGCAGACGCGAGGCTGCCAGTTCGATGGCCAGCGGCATGCCGTGCAGCGCCCGCACCAACGCCACCACTGCTGCGCGGTTGCGCGGGCCCAGGTGGAAGTCGGCTCGCACGGCGCGCGCGCGGTCGGCAAACAGCGCCACGGCGGCGCTGGCGGCGGCTGTGGCCAGATCGGCGTCGGGCAACGGCAGCGGCAGGGGTTCGGCTGTGACCAGCACCTCGCCGTCCAACCCCAGCGCGCGGCGCGAGGTGACCAGCAGGTGCAGCTGCGGCAGGGCGGACAGCAACGCGGCCAGCGCGGTCTGGGCCGTGGCCACGAGCTGCTCGAAATTGTCCAGCACCAGCAGCACGGGCTGTCCGCCCAGCGCACCGGTCAGGCGGGCCGTGTCGTCGCCGCCACCTGATGGCAGCTGCAGTGCACGCGCCATGGCGGCCAGCATCTGCGGCACCTGCTCGCAGGCCACCAGCGGCACAAACGCGGTGCGCACGAACACCGGCGGCACCGGAGCAGCCGGCCACAGCGTGCCGTCGCGCAGCGCTTGCACCACCTCCACCGCCAGCCGCGTCTTGCCGCTGCCACCCGGGCCCAGCAGCGTGACCAGGCGCTGGGCGCGCACCATCGACCGCACCCGCGCCACCGCCATGTCGGCACCGAACAGGCGCGTCAAGTAGGACGGCAGCGGCGGCGCCAATGCGGCCAGTGCCGGCAGGGGCAGCCAGGCCTGGGCCGGGGCTGCATCCAAGGGCGCTGATCCCATGCGCTCCAAGGGAGCTGATCCCGAGCGCTCCAAGGGAGCTGGGGCGACAATTTCCTGCGCCGGTGCAACCGCAGCGCCGCCTTCGGCAGCCAGCACCGCCGGCCCCAGCCGTTCATGCAAGGCCGCCAGGCGCTGGCGCTCTTCGTGCACCCACTCGTCGAAGTAACCCGGCATGAATTCGCCGCGGTACAGCGCCGCAGCCGCCTGCGCCTGACCGGCACGTGCCAGCTGCTGGAAACGCAGCGCGTCGCAACCCAGCGCGCCGGGCACCACGCGCACCAACATCCGGTCAGCCTGCAGCACAGCCGCGCCGGGCACGCCGGGCGGCTCGAGCAGGCTCTTCAGCGTGGACAGCACCTGGCGCAGGCGGTTGCGGCCCACCGACAGGTCGACGCCGGGCCACAGCAGGTCGACCAATTCTTCGCGGGCATGGGCGCGGTCGGGCGCCAGCGCCAGCCGCGCCAACAGCGCGGCGACGGCACGCGAGGGAAAACGCACCACCTGATGCACACCATCGCTGGCTTCCACCGCGCCCAGCAGGCGAACGTCCCAACGTGTTTCGCGCTCGGCCGCGGACAGCGCTGCGGCCGGCAGCGAAGCCGCGCTGTGGGTGGACACCAATACTGCTGGCCGCATGGGCGCGAGTCTATTCGGCACACCCAGGCGCCCGCGTGACAGAACCCGCTACCAGAACCTGCAAGCAGAACCCGCAAGCGCGCGGCCTGGCGGTTGCCCAGGCGTGCGCCCGAGGTTCGCCCTGGTTTTCCAGGGCGCCGGGCGTATCGAATCCCCTGATGAGCCTGGCGTCAGCCGGGCGTCAGAATCGGCCTGCACCAAGGAACGAAGGCGATGCACGAGCAGCAGACCGGGCAACAAACCGGGCAGCACGCACGGCCGGCACAAGCCCGGGCCGCTGCCCCGCTGTCTGTGCACACACCCACTACCGTGCTCACGCTGCTGCAAAGCAGTTTGCAAAGACACCGCGAGCTGCCGGCCTGCATCTGCATGGGCCGTTCACTCAGCTTTGGCCAGATCGACGACTTGTCGCGGGCGCTGGCGGCCCACCTGCTGGCGCAAGGCCTGAACAAGGGCGACCGCGTCGCGGTGATGCTGCCCAACGTGCCGCAGATGCTGGTCACGGTGGCGGCGGTGCTGCGCGCCGGGCTGGTGGTGGTCAACCTCGGCCCGCAGCTGTCGCAAGTTGAGCTGGAACACCAGCTCAGGGACAGCGGCGCCCGCGCCGTGGTCATCATGGAAACCGAAGCCAGCCAGCTGCAGCAGCTGCCCGAAGCCGTGCCCGCCCGTCATGTCATCGTGGCCACGCTGGGCGACCTGCTGGGGCCGCTGAAAGGTGCGGTGGTCAACCACTGGATGCGCCGCGTGAAGCGCCTGGTGCAGGCGCACGACCTGCCCGGCGCGACAGCCTTCAACACCGCCATCGACAGTGGCCGGCACCTGCCCTGGACCGACGTGACAGTGCTGCCCGACGACATTGCCGCGCTGCAATACACCGGCGGCACCACAGGCCCCAGCAAGGGCGCCGTGCTGCTGCACCGCAACATGGCGGCCAACCTGCTGCAGGCCCAGGCCTGGTACCAGCCGGCGCTGGCCCGCTGCCCACCCGGCGAGCAGTGGGTGACCGTGGGCGCGCTGCCGCTGCACCACATCTTCGGTTTCACGCTGGTACTGCTGCTGGGCCTGCACCAGGGCAGCTGCGTGCTGCTCATCCCCAACGCCCAGGACACCGCGGGCATGCTGAAGGTGCTGGCGCGGCACCGCTTCCACGCCTTTCCGGCCGTCAACACGCTGTTTCAGGCCGTGGCCGGGCATGCCGATGTGGACAAGGTGGACTGGAGCTCGCTGCAGCTCAGCCTGGGCGGCGCGATGGCGGTGGAAACCACCACTGCGCTGATGTGGCTGCTGAAGACCGGCTCCACCATCTGCCAGGGTTACGGCCTCAGCGAAGCCAGCCCGGCCGTCACCTGCAACCCGGTGGACGCGGCGCAGTTCAGCGGCCACCTGGGCCAGCCGCTGCCGGGCACCGAACTGCTGTTGATCGACGACGACGGCCAACCCGTGACGCCCGGCACACCGGGTGAGATTGCCATCCGCGGTCCGCAGGTCATGGCCGGCTACTGGCAGCGCCCCGACGAAACCGCGCGGGTGATGACGGCCAGCGGCTACCTGCGCAGTGGCGACATCGGTGTCTTCGACGACGACGGCGCGCTGCGGCTGGTGGACCGCAAGAAGGACCTCATCTTCGTCAGCGGCTTCAACGTCTACCCCAACGAAATCGAAGACGTGGTGGCGCAGATCCCCGGCGTGCGCGCCTGCGCCGCCGTGGCCATGCCCGACGACCTGGCCGGCGAAGCCGTCAAGCTGGTGCTGGTGAAGTCCGACCCTGCCAGCGCCAGCCCCAGCGAAGCCGAGGTGCGCGCCTGGTGCGAGGCCCGCCTGAGCGGCTACAAACGGCCCAAGGTGGTGGAGTTCCGGCCCGAACTGCCCTGCACGGCGGTGGGCAAGGTGCTGCGGCGGGAACTGCGCGAGCCCGTCTGAGCCCGTCTGCACCCGTCCGAGCCCGTCTGCACCCGTCTGAGACCGTCCGAGCTGGCCTGCGACAGCTTCTGTCACAGAATCAGCCGCCATGAAACCCTTGCCCTGCATCGCCGACCTGCAAGCCACTTTGCGCCACGCCGGTGCCCATGAGGCGCTGCTGCACCAGGTCATCAAGCGCTCTGACAGCCCGGATGCGGCGGCGGTGTTCACCGCGCGATTCGATGACGATGCCCTGGCCGCTGCACGCCATGCCGACCGCTTGTTGGCCGCTGGCTCACCCTTGCCGCCGCTGGCGGGTTTGCCGGTGACCGTGAAGGACCTCTACGACGTGGCCGGTCGCACGACGATGGCCGGTTCGGTGCTGCGCGAAGGCCGGCCCGCAGCCACGCAGGATGCCGCTGCCGTGGCGCGCCTGCGCGCGGCCGGCGCGGCGATCACGGGCCTGACGAACATGACCGAGTTTGCGTTTTCCGGCGTGGGCATCAACCCGCACCGGGGCACGCCACACAACCCCTGCGATGCCGCGGTGGCGCGCATCCCCGGCGGTTCTTCGTCGGGGGCTGCGGTGTCGGTGGCACTGGGCCTGGCGGTGGCCGGTTTGGGATCGGACACCGGCGGCTCCATCCGCGTGCCGGCCGCCTTGTGCGGCTTGGTAGGCTTCAAGAACACCCAGTCGCGCACGCCGCTGGCGGGGGCCTTTCCGCTGAGCTTCACGCTGGACACGGTTTGCGCCATGACACGCAGCGTGGCCGATTGCCTGCTGGTGGACAGCGTGCTGGCCGGCGCGCCGTTGCAGGTGGCGCCGCGCGGCCTGCAAGGCGCACGGCTGGCGCTGCCGCAGACGTTGATGCTCGATGGCCTGCAGCCCGAAGTGGCCGCCGCCTTCCAGCGCACGCTGTCGATTCTGTCAACCGCCGGTGCGCAGATCGTCGAGCTGCCGCTGCGCGAGCTGTCCGAGATCACGCAGATCAACGCCCCCGGCGGCTTTTCTGCGGTCGAGGCCTTTGCTGTGCACCGGCACGACCTGCAGACGCAGCGCCAGCGCTTCGACCCCCGTGTGGCCGCCCGCGTGACGCTGGGCGAAGGTGTCAGCGCCGCCGACTACATCACCATGCAACAGCGCCGCCGCGACTGGATCGCACGCATGGAAGTGGTGCTGTCAGGCTTTGACGCACTGGTCTGCCCCACCGTGCCGATGCTGGCGCCGCCCATTGCCGACCTGCTGGCCAGCAATGATGCTTTCTTCCGAGCGAACGGCCAGTTGCTGCGCAACACCTTTGCCATCAATTTCCTGGACGGCTGCGCTTTCACGCTGCCCTGCCACGTGGCGGGTGAACTGCCCGTGGGCCTGATGCTGTCGGCACCTGCACACCACGATGCCCGGCTGGCCGGCCTGGCGCTGGCGGTCGAGGCCGAACTGGCCCGCTGAGAGGGCCCAACCGTGCGCCTTTTTGTGCCCCCGCCGCTGCTGGCCGACGCCCGGATGCCACTGCCCGAGGGTGCCGCCCGCCACGCCATGGTGCGGCGTGTGCAGCCCGGCGACACACTGACGCTGTTTGACGGCAGCGGCAGCGACTGGCCGGCCACGGTGTTGGCGGTCACCCGCAACAGCGTGTCGGTGCAGGTCGGCGCGCCGCAGCCGGTGCAGCGTGAACTGCCGGTGGCCGTGACGCTGGCCGCGGTGATGCCGGCGAATGAGCGCATGGATGTGCTGGTCGAAAAGGCCACCGAGCTGGGTGTGTCGGTGATCCAGCCGCTGCACAGCGAGCGCTCGGTGCTGCGGCTGCAAGACGAACGGGCAGAACGCAAACGCCTGCATTGGCAAGCCATCGCGCAGGCCGCTTGTGAACAGTGTGGGCGTGCGCGCGTGCCCCAGGTGCTGCCGGTGGCCGCACTGCTGGACTGGTTGCCCCGCGCGCCGGCCGGCGCACGCTGGCTGCTGAGCTTGGCGCCGGGTGCACAACGCCCCGGTGCGATGGCGCCAGTGTCGTCGGCCCTGTGCACGCTCAGCGGCCCGGAAGGCGGCTTCACGGCCGACGAAGACGCCGCCGCGCGGGCTGCCGGTTTTGAGCCCGTGGACCTGGGCCCGCGTGTGCTGCGCGCAGAAACCGCGCCGCTGGCCGTGCTGGGCTGGCTGGG
>JBBRCN010000005.1:0-83265 GCA_038204775.1 Burkholderiales bacterium
GGGCTTCAGGTCGGAGAACTTGATCGGGCTGCCCACCGTGAGATACGTGCCCCTCTCCTTGTGCGACACCTCGGTGATCGTGCCGCTCGCTCGCAGCGAGGGGTCGTTGGCTAGTTCCTTCATCGTGAGTACCGGAGCGCAGGGGATGTCGAACTTGCGCAGGATGTCGACCGCCTCGAACTTGGTCTTGTCGGCCAGCCAGACCTCGATGGTCGCGAAGATGTCCATGATGTGGGGCTGGCGCGCCTTGGCCGTGGTGTAGGCGGGATCGGTGATCCACTCGGGCTTGCCGATGGCTCTGCAGATCGGCTCCCACGCATGACCCTGCACCGTGAAGTAGATGTAGGCGTTGGGGTCGGTCTCCCAGCCCTTGCACTTGAGAATCCATCCCGGCTGGCCGCCACCACCGGCGTTGGCGCCGCGCGGCACCACCGTGTCGGCGAAAGCTTCCATCTCGTGCGGGTACTGCGGGTACTCCTCAAGGTAGCCGACCTTTTCCAGCCGCAGTTGGTCGCGCATCTTCACGCGGCACAGGTTCAACACCGAGTCCTGCATCGACACCGACACTTTCTGACCCTTGCCGGTTTTTTGCTTGCCGATGTAGGCGGTTAGGATGCCGATGGCCAGGTGCATGCCCGTGTTGGAGTCGCCCAAAGCGGCGGACGAGATCGTCGGGCCGGCGTTCTCGCCCTTCCAGTAGCCGGTGGTCGAAGCCGCGCCACCGGCGCACTGCGCCACGTTTTCGTAGACCTTCAGGTCCTCGTAGTGGTGGCCTTCGCTGAAGCCCTTGACCGACGCCAGGATCATGCCGGGGTTCAGGCTCTGGATGTGTTCCCAGGTGAAGCCCATCCGGTCCAGCGCGCCGGGGCCGAAGTTCTCGACCATGACGTCGCACTCCTTGATCAGCTTCTCGAGCACGGCCTTGCCCTCTGCCTTCTTGGTGTCCAGCGTCAGCGAGCGTTTGTTGCTGTTGAGCATGGTGAAGTACAGCGCGTCGGCACCGGGTATGTCACGAAGCTGGCTGCGCGTGACGTCACCCGAGCCCGGCCGTTCAACCTTGATGACATCGGCGCCGAACCAGGCCAGCATCTGGGTGCAGGCCGGGCCAGCCTGCACGTGCGTGAAGTCGATGATCTTGATGCCCTGGAGGGGAAGGTTGCCAGACATGTTGTGTACTCCTTGCTTGCTTGGGTGCTTAAGAAAATGAGTGCCAAGAGGGCGGTTACTTCTTCGCGGCTGCTGCCGGGTTCAGGCTGGTGATGCGGCCACTTTCGGTGCCCGCCGTTTCGTCAATGATGGCGTTGATCAGCGTGGGTCTGCGCGAGCGTATCGCTTGTTCCATGCCCTGGCGCAGTTCAGCTGGTGTGGTGGCGTACACGCCCACGCCGCCGAACGCTTCCATCAGCTTTTCGTAGCGTGCGTCCTTGACGAACACGGTGGGCGCCACATCCGCGCCACCGCCCATGTTCTTGTCGGTGCCGCGATAGACACCGTTGTTGTTCAAGATCACCACGCACACCGGCAGCTTGTAGCGGCAGATGGTTTCCACCTCCATGCCGCTGAAGCCGAAGGCGCTGTCACCTTCGATGGCGATGACGGGCTCGCCAGACTCGATGGCCGCAGCCACCGCAAAGCCCATGCCGATGCCCATCACGCCCCAGGTGCCAACGTCCAGGCGCTTGCGCGGCCTGTACATGTCGACGATGGAGCGGGTGAAGTCGAGCGCGTTGGCCCCTTCGTTGACCAGCATCGCGTCGGGGTTGGCCTTGACGATGTCGCGCACCACGTTCAGCGCGCTGTGGAAGTTCATCGGCTGTGGGTCTTTGGCCAGCGTTTCGGCCATCTTGGCGACGTTTTTGTTGCGTCGTTCGAAGACGGCGCTCAGCCAGTCGGCGGGTGGCTTGGGCCACTGGGCATCGATGCCGGCCAGCAGCGCCGACACACAAGACCCGATGTCACCCACCAGCGGTGCATCAATTCGCACATTGCTGTCCATCTCGGTGGGTGAGATGTCGATCTGGATGAACTTCTGGCCGCCCCACGACTTGCTGTCCTTGCCGCCCCAGGTCTTGCCCTTGCCGTGTGACAGCAGCCAGTTCAGGCGCGCACCGACCAGCAGCACCACGTCGGCCTCGGGAAGCACGTAGGACCGGGCCGCAGCGGCCGACAGTTCGTGGTTGTCGGGCAGCAGGCCCTTGGCCATGGACATGGGCAGATAAGGGATGCCGGAACGCTCGACCAGCGCGCGGATGTCGGCATCGGCACGGGCGTAGGCCGCGCCTTTGCCCAGCAGAATCAGCGGCCTCTTGGCGGTCTTCAGCAAGTTCAGCGCCCGCTGGACGGCGTCTGGCGCGGGAATTTGCCGCGGCGCCGGGTCGACCACCTGGATCAGCGATGCAGCGCCTGCAGCGGCGTCCATGGCTTGCGAAAACAGCTTGGCCGGCAGGTCCAGGTAGACCCCGCCAGGGCGGCCCGAGACGGCCGCGCGGATCGCGCGCGCGATGCCGACGCCGATGTCTTCGGCATGCAGAACGCGAAAAGCCGCCTTGCACAGCGACTTGGCCACTGCCACCTGGTCCATCTCTTCGTAGTCGCCCTGCTGCAGGTCGACGATTTCACGCTCGCTGGAGCCGCTGATCAGAATCATCGGAAAACAGTTGGTCGTGGCGTTGGCCAGCGCGGTCAGCCCGTTCAGGAAGCCCGGCGCTGATACCGTGAGGCACACGCCGGGCTGACCGGTCATGAAGCCTGCGATGGCCGCCGCGTTGCCGGCGTTTTGCTCATGACGAAAGGAAATCACCCGCAGGCCCTGGGCCTGGGCCTTGCGTGTCAGGTCGGTGATGGGAATGCCGGGCAGACCATAGATGGTCTTGATGCCGTTGAGCTTGAGTGCGTCGATGACGAGGTTGAAACCGTCGGTCGTCGGGGACTCTTGACTGAGGGGCGCTACGGGCGCGAGGGTTGCTGACATGGCAGGCTCCGAGGTACAGCGATAGTTGCGATGGCTATGGTAAAAGTGACTTCTCTTCTTCTCCGTTGACTGCGGTCAAGATTCGACAACAGACCGACTGGCGGGTGCTTGGACCGATGATTTCGCTTGCACAGCACACCGAGAGAGACATCATTCGACTGCAGCTTCGGCAGAACGACATGCTGAAGACGATGAGCGACGCAGAGCGGGACGAACTCGCCCCGCTGCTGGACATCGTGGATTGCGCCAAGGGGGAGTACCTCTTGCACCAGGGTGTGCACGACATGGAGCAGTACTTCCTGCTCGACGGCATCCTCAAGCGTGTGGTGGCCAACGCCGACGCCAAGGAGATGATCCTGCGCTTCACCGACGAGCGCGGCATCGAAACCAGCTACGCCGCCTGGCGCCTGAAAACACCCACGCCTTACGCCATCGTCAGTGTCACCAAGGCCCGCGTGGCCAAGTTGTCCATGCCCCACTGGGTGGCGTTCATGGATCGGCACCCGCGATTCAAGCTCGAGTTCGAGTACGAGGTCATGCGACTCATGAGCGAGATCATGGCGCACACCATCACGCTTCACCTGCTGGACGCGCCAGGGCGTGTGCACCGTTTCATGCGCAAACACGCCGAGTTGGCCGAGCGCATTCCGAAGAAGGAACTGGCGGCCTACCTGAACCTGTCGGCCGAAACGTTGTCGCGTCTGAAGCAGCGGGGCAAGATCTAGTCGGCCACCTGGGCCAACAATGGCCCGGGCCCGGATGCTGCTCATTGGCGGTCGGAGGGGAAGAGTTTGGAGCGTGCCATCACGCGCAACTGGTCATCCACCACCTTGACCGCCGCGACGGCGGCGCTGATCTTTACGGCAGCAACTTTTTCTTCCGCGTCGGCCACGATGCCCCGAAGCGTGACCACGCCTTCGCTGCTGTCGATGGTGACGTCTACGCCGTGGGTTTGTTCGTTCGCCCGCAGCGCGGCGCGAACGCGGGCGCCCAGCGCCAGGCCTTGAAGCAGGCTGCGCGATTGTGGCGTCTCGGCAAACTCCGGCCGCGCCAGCAAGCTGCGTATGGTCTGCACGCAGCTGTCCACCGACAAGCGGTCGGTGTTGAGCACGGCGTCAAACAGCACCGGTGCATTCCACTCCACACCAAACTGGTCGTGCATGCGGCTGGCGTTGGCTTCGTCGCTGCGGCGAATCTCCGCCTCGGCCACACCCAGGTCGTCGGTATTGATCTCGTCCATCAGCCACTGCACGCGCTTGTCGAAGGGCCGCATGATGCGGATGCAGGGAATGTGCGGCACCGGCCGCAGCAGCTGCGTGGCGCCCCAGCCGCGGATGACCACGTTGCCCTTGGCCGCCGCGTCCAGCACCTCTTCGGCCGAGTACAGCGCCATTGCGTGGCGGTCGCTGCGCATCCGCTCGATGGTGCCCGCCTTGCCGCCACGCAGGCGGTTGATCAGGCTGCGCGAGACGTGCATCCTCTCGGCCACACGTTCGGCGACCTCGTGTTGCAGCGTCGAAAGCTGCAACTCGGCCGCCAGCTGTTCGGCGATGTCCTGGGCCAATGAGCCCATACCCTGGGTCAGCGCGATGACGGGCATGTCAACTCCTTCGCTTCAGTCCACGGGCCGCTGAGCGGCCAAGTCGTCCACCTTGGGGGTGCGCACCAGTGCCAGCAACTTGGACAGCAGCGGCCACAGCAGCATGGTCAGGGCCAGCGTGGTGATGGTGCCCACCAGGGGGTTGGCCCACATGATGCTCAAGTCGCCTTGCGACACCAGCATGGCCTGACGGAACGAGTCCTCGGTCTTGCCGCCCAGCACCAGGGCGAGCACCAGAGGTGCGATCGGATAGTCGAGCTTCTTGAACACGTAGCCCATGACGCCGAAGAGCAGCATGAACCAGATGTCGAGCATGGCGTTGTTCACGGTGTAGGCGCCAATGGCGCAGACCACGATGATCACGGGCGCAATGATCGAAAACGGGATGCGCAGGATTGAAGCGAACAGCGGCACCGTCGTCAGCACGATCAGCAGGCCGACCAGGTTGCCCAGGTACATGCTGGCGATCAGGCCCCAGACGAAGTCCTTCTGCTCGACGAAGAGCAGCGGGCCGGGTTGCAGACCCCAGATCAGCAGGCCGCCCAACAGCACGGCGGCGGTCGGCGAGCCGGGGATGCCCAGTGCCAGCATCGGCAGCATGGCCGCGGTGCCGGCGGCGTGCGCTGCGGTTTCCGGCGCGACGATGCCTTCAATTTCGCCAGTACCGAACTTCGAACCGTTCTTGGAGAACTTCTTGGCCAGGCCGTAGCTCATGAACGAGGCTGGCGTGGCGCCGCCGGGGGTGATGCCCATCCAGATGCCTACGAAGGCGCTGCGCACCGAGGTGGCCCAGTAACGCGGCAACTCCTTCCAGGTTTCCCACACCACCTTCATGTTGATCTTGGCCGTTTTGCCCGAGAATTTGAGCCCATCTTCCATCGACAGCAGGATCTCGCCGATGCCGAACAGGCCGATCACCGCGATCAGGAAGTCGAAACCTCGCATCAGTTCGGTGGAGCCGAAGGTCATGCGCAGCTGCCCGGTGACGGTGTCCAGCCCAACGGCGGCCAGCGCAAAGCCCAAGGCCATGGCAGCCAGCGTCTTGAAAGGCGAGCCCTTGCCCATGCCGACGAAGCTGCAAAACGTCAACAGGTAGACCGAGAAGAACTCGGGCGCGCCGAACTTCAGCGCGAACTTGGCCACCAGCGGCGCCAGGAAGGTGATCATCACCACCGCCACGAAGGCGCCGATGAACGACGACGTGAAGGCAGAGGTCAAGGCGCGGGCAGCCTGACCCTTCTGTGCCATGGGATAACCATCAAAAGTGGTGGCTACCGACCAGGGCTCGCCCGGTATGTTGAACAGGATGGAGGTGATGGCACCGCCGAACAGCGCGCCCCAGTAGATGCACGACAACATCACGATGGCCGAAGTGGGCGGCATCGTGAAGGTCAGCGGTAACAGGATGGCCACGCCGTTGGCGCCGCCCAGACCGGGCAGAACGCCGATCAGGACGCCCAACACGATGCCCAGCACCATGAGGCCCAGGTTCATCGGCGTCATGATGACGGCGAAGCCCTGCATGAGTGAATTCAGTTCAGACATGGGACCCTACTCCGCTGCAGCTTGCGCTTCAGTAGCCGAGGAAACTGGTCGGGTCGAGCATGCCCTTGTAGAGCGGTACCCTGAACCAGACCTCGAACATCAAGAAAAAGTAGACACTCACGCCCACGCCCACGAGCACGCTTTTCAGCGGCTTGTATTTGCCCAAGATGATCATGAACAGTGCGATGTAGATGGCCGAGGCCACATAGAGCCCAAGGAACGTGACCGCCACAACGTACAGGGCCGCCGGCAACAGCACCGAAGCCACCTGCTTGGTCTGCTTGACAGTGGCAAAAGTGCCGGTGTCGCGTGACTTCGAGAGCAGCGCCTGGAACAGGATGCCGACGCTGGAAATGCAGATCAGCACACCGATGTAGAACGGAAAGTAGCCTGAACCAGGGCCGTCCGAAGTCCATCCGGCGCCCAGGCGGCGTGCTTCGAAGATCACCACCGAACCCAGCGCCAGCAGCAGGAATGCCACCACAGCGTCCACCGTGGCGTTCTTGGCGATCGCGGGTGTGTCGTCTTGATCTGCGTCTTGGTCGTTTGACATGGCGGGTTCCTTCTTGCGCTTCGAACGGGTCGCGGGCACGCCTGCGGACAGGTGCAGGCGCTCAGCCAGCATCCAGATGGCCGTGCAGTCTTGCAGGGCCGTTGCTTATGGCGTGTGGCAACCGGGGGGCACGGGGCGGCGCCGACTTGACGCTTGCTCCGCAGGCAACTACTTCGCCATGAAACCCGCTTCGGTCATCAGCGTGCGGTGGTTGGCTTCGGCGCCTTCCAGCCACTTGCGGTACGCGTCGCCGGACATGGTCGTGGTGTTGAAGGCGCCACGCTCCATGTAGTCCTTCCACTCGGTGGTCTCGCGGACCTTGCTCAGCAGGTCGTTGAAGTACTTGACCTGATCGACCGACACGCCCGGTGCCATGAAGATGCCGCGCAGCATGACGTAGTTGGTGGGCACGCCTGACTCTTTGCAAGTGGGGATGTCGTTCCACGACATCGTGGTGGTGACCTTCTCCTTGTAGGGCATGCGCACGTCGTCAAAGACACAGAGCGGGCGCAGGGTGCCAGCGCGCCATTGGGACACGGCTTCAGCCGGGTTGTTGACAGACGAATTGATGTGTCCGCCCACCAGCTGCACCGCCACTTCGCCGCCGCCCTTGTAAGGCACGTAGATGAACTTGATGCCGGTGGCTTTTTCAAGACCGACGGTGATGATCTGGTCTTCCTGCTTGGAGCCGGTGCCGCCCATCTTCATCTTCAGCGGGCCCGCGGCCTTGACCGCAGCGATGTATTCACCGGCCGTTTTGTAAGGCGTGTCGGCGTTCACCCACAGCACAAACTGGTCCAGCGCCATCATCTGCACCGGTGTCATTTCCTTCCAGTTGAAGGGCACGCCCGTGGCCATGGGCGTGGTGAAGAGATTTGACAGGGTGATGATGATCTTGTGCGGGTCGCCCTTGGCTTCCTTCACAGCCAGGAAGCCCTCGGCACCTGCGCCGCCGGACTTGTTGACCACCACCATGTTGCCCTTCATCAGGTTGTTCTTGCTGATGATGCCCTGGATCAGCCGGGCCATCTGGTCAGCGCCGCCGCCGGTGCCGGCCGGAATGATGAACTCGACCGGCTTGGTCGGCTCCCAGGCCTGGGCCGCAGTGCACAAGCCGATAGCGGCGGCCGTGCCGACCATGCGACGGGCCAGGGCCGCAAGGCGGCGAGGCAAAGCCTTGGAAGATTGAGCTGCAATCATTGTGTTGTCTCCTTGTTTTGTTCAATGAGTGGAAGTGGCGGGTTGCTTGCGCGCGGGGCCTGCCATGACCGGACTCACGTCGCGATCCTCATTCATTTGCCACCGCAATGCTATTGACCGCAGTCAAGAAAAAGGGTGAACCCCAGCCACGTCTGGACAACGGCCGGCGGGGCAAGCGCGTTGAACGGCCGCGCCGGTGTTTACCCTGATGAACTCAGGCCAAAGCAACCAAGCCAAAGCAAACGCGAGCGCATCTGCAAAGGCGATGGGGATCATGCCGATGTGCCCACTGCCGCAGGCATTGGCTGCCAGGGTCAGCCCGCCGTAACGGCGGCCCTGCAGGTGCGTCGCCAAGTCGGCGTTGGCCACATTGCCGGCATACGCCAGGTGCAGGCGCGGGGGGCAACGAAGTGTTTGTCGCAGCGTAGGCGGCTTCCCAGCCGTCAAGCCCGTCAAGCGTTTCTCTCATGCAAGGAATGGACGCGTCGCTGGCCAGGTAGGCGCTGAAGTGCCGATTGGCCCCTGCTTCGGCAAACAGCGCATGCACCACGAAGCTGCCAGCGTGTGAATGGGCCAGCAGCACTCGCCGCAGCGGGCGGCCGCCGAAGTTGGCTTCGATGAAAGGTGTCAGCTCCAGTCGAATGAAGTTCAGATAGGCCACATGGCCGCCGCCGCCCGATGTGCAGGTGTTGACCGGCACGTAGTCCTGGTTGCGCCGCGCCTCGTTGCCGATGGCCACCACGATCACCAGGGTTCGTGTCGACTCGACGATCTGCACCATGGTGTCGAGCCGAGAGTCGCCGTCGAGCAGATAGACCACCGGCATCGCGGCGTGTGCCGCCGCGTTGCCTGGCGGCAGGTAGACGTGGATCGGGTAGGCGCTGCCCGTGTGGCTGGACTGAAAGCCCTGCGTGCGCACCGTACCGGCCATGGCGGAGTCGCTGCCGCCGCCGCCGCAAGCGGCGGTAGCCAGGCTGAGCACGGAAACGATCGAAGCGCAGCGGGTGGCAGGAATGGTCGTTCCAGGGGTGAAGGCGGCACGACGATACGAGCGCCGAAGGCAGCCGCCTGGGCTGCTGCAACGACAATGCAATGGACAACTTTCTCTTGGAGCCCGAATGGAACTGAAAACCGCGCGCTTGACCGTGTGGGTCGATCCCGCCAAGAAGAAGGCCCAGGATGTCACGCCTTCGCAGGCGGTGCGGGTTTTGATCCGCGATTGCATCGCCCACCACGCGTGAACCCGGTGCCCAGTGGCGGCGAAGGGCAGGAAGACCTCGGCGAAGGCCGAAGCAGGCGCTGATGGAGGCGTCTTCAAGTGCCGCTGGCTTGGCGCTGAAGCGCCTGAACGACGGTGTCTTCAGCGTCTTCGATGCCCAGGGTCGGCACGTCGGCAACCTGAAGTTCATCCAGGCGCAGTGGAAGTTCAAGGCCATCGGGTACGACGCCGGCGGCAACGTCGTGCCCGGCGGCGGGCCCTTGACGGACCACCACAACCAGCTGTTCGCGGCCGCCGACGCGGAACTTGTCAGCGCGGGGCTGCTGGGTGACCGAACCTGAGGACGGCGTTCGCGGCAGGGCGGCTGAGGCCGCTCAGCGCCTGGCCCAGCGGTCCACGCCTTGTTCGACCAGGTCCCAGGACTTGCGGTCAAAGCTCAGTGTCACGAACAGGTTGGCCTTGCTGGGTGGTTCGCGCCGCGCCGTGTCGGCCAGCCGCTGCAGCTCGGGGCGCAGCGCTTCCACGCAGCCGGCCAGGTCGGTGAAGCGCACGTCCAGCCGGTGGAACAGGATGCCGAGCTGCAGCGCGGCCGCCTTGAAGGAACTGCGCTGCACGGCGCGCACGAAAATGCGCGCCGCACCCTGGCCCAACAGCTCCACGCACAGCTCGCGGTGCCAGCCCGTCAGGCTGCGTTGCGGGGTGATGGCTGGCAGGCTGGCATCGACCTGCAGGGTGTGCACGGCAGTCAAGTCGGTCGTCGGTTCGGGCACTGTGGCGTTTGTCATTTGATGGGCAGCACCCGCATGCCCAGGGGCCGGCCGGCGGCCTGGTCCACGACCTGGATGGTAGTCTGGCGGGGCTTGAAGCCGGCGGGAAGGGCCACGCTGCCGCGCACCACCTGGTGGCTGCCCACCTCAACCGGGATGCCCTGCGGTGTGACCGTGGCTGGGTTGCCCTGCTCGGATTCGCCGCTCACGAGCAACTTCAGCGTGCTGGCCAACGGCTTGGGGCCTGCCCGGTCACGTGTCAGCACCACGTCGAAGATGAGCTGGCCGGCCTCGACGCTGAAGTGCCCGGCCCGCACGGCCACGGTGCCGTCGCGTGGGTCGGGCGGCAGCAGGGCCACCACCGAGGCCAGGTCTTCGCGCAGGCCGGTCAGTACGGCGCTGCCATTGGCCTTTTCGGTGGCCAGTGCCTGCTTCTCGGTCAGCGTGGATTGCAGGCGTTGCTGGGTTTGCGCCAGTTCGGCGCGCAGGCGCGTGCGTTCCGCGTCTGCCTGATCGAAGCTGTTGCGCAACTCGGCTGACGCGCCCGCCGTCAGGCGTGGTGGCAGCACCCGTTCCTGGACGTAGATCACGGCGCCTGCGCCAGCCAGGGTACCCAGCAGCAGCAGCACCAGCCAGCGCGGCAGGCGCCAGCGCGCGCGGCGCCGACCATAGGATTCGATGACAACGGGTCTGGAACGGCCGAACATGGCAGGGAGCAAGGCGCTTCGGTGGGCGCAAATTGGAGCGGGCCCCGGACGGTAGTGTGCCCACGGCGCTGTCTGGCCTTGCGCATGCAACGTGATGCGTCTGAATGAAAAGCGGCGCGACGCTGGCGATTGCCGGGCGTGGCACCGGGATCGAGAGGCCAGCAGGTGTCGATTCGGAGCCGCGTGACTTACTACCGGTTGCACTCCATTCGAGCTGAAGCGGATGCTGGCTGCGCTTGCGGTCGCCGCAGCGGTGTCAGCTTTCTCCTGACTAAGATCGCGTCAACATCCACTGACACCCTGATCGCAACATGACGACCCAAAACGCCCAGGCCATCGTCTTCGACGCACCACAACAGCTCTCGGTGCAGACGCTGGAGTTGAAGACCTTTGACGCCACCGACCTCGAAGTCGAGGTCAGCTTCAGCGGCATCAGCACCGGCACCGAACGCCTCTTGTGGGACGGCACCATGCCAGCTTTCCCCGGGCTGGGCTACCCGCTGGTGCCCGGCTATGAGACGGTGGGCACGGTGGTGCGTGCAGGCGCGGCAGCCGACACGGCGACCGTGCCCGTGGGCAGCCAGGTTTTCATTCCCGGCTCCTACAGCTTCCAGGGCGTGCGCAACATCTTTGGCGGTGCTGGCTCGCGTCTGATCGTGCCGCACGAGCGTGTGGTGCGCGTGGCGCCCGACTTGGGCCCCAAGGCGGTGCTTCTGGCGCTGGCCGCCACGTGTTACCACACCGTGGCGCTGGGCGGGCAACGCCAACCGATGGTGGCGCCCGACCTGATCGTCGGCCACGGCGTGATGGGCCGGCTGCTGGCACGCATCTGTCTGGCGCTGGGTTGGGCCGCACCGATGGTCTGGGAAACCCAACCCGTGCGCCGCGAAGGCGCCGCCGGTTATCCCTGCATCCATCCCGACGAAGACCCGCGCAAGAACTACCGGGCCATCTATGACGTCAGCGGTGACGGCAGCATCCTCAACGGCTTGATTTCGCGCCTGGCGCCGGGTGGTGAGGTGGTGCTGGCAGGCTTCTACAAGAGCGACCTGAGCTTCGCTTTTGCACCGGCCTTCATGCGCGAAGCCACGCTGCGCGTGGCGGCGCAGTGGAAGAAGCACGACCTGCTGGCGGTGACGGCGCTGGTCGAGTCGGGTGCGCTGTCGCTGGACGGGCTGATCACGCACACCTTCAGCCCGGGCCGCGCCCGTGAAGCCTACGAAGTGGCCTTCGGTGACCCCCAGTGCCTGAAGATGATGATGGACTGGCGTGCGTGATCAAAGGTGCATGATCGGCGGACCACTACATCCGGAGCGACAGACATGAACAAAAGCCAGAACGGCAACAAAGAAGCCAAGAAGCCGAAGAAGGTGCACCTGCCCAACCCGCCAGGCTTGCCCGCCAGCCTGACGCAGAAGTTGCCCAATGCGCTGAAGCCGAAAAAGCGCTAGTTGCAAATCGGTTCAGGTTCCCGCTCGGTTGAGCCGAAGGGCAAGTGCAGCTTGGCGTGCAGTGCGTGATGGTGCTTGTTATGCTCGTCCGCTTGTGTTTTGAACGCGCCATTGGCGTTGCTGTACCACCATGAAAAAACTGGTCTTCGCCTTTGTCGTTGCTTCGTTGATCTGGCCTGCGCTGGCCATGGCCCAGGCCTGGCCCGGGGCCAAGCCCGTGCGGCTGGTGATCCCCTTTCCGGCTGGTGGCGCCACCGACATCATCGGCCGCATGCTGGCGCAGAAGCTGTCGGCGTCGCTGGGCCAACAGGTGGTGGTGGACAACAAACCCGGTGCTGGCGGCAGCATCGGTTCCGACCTCGTGGCCAAGGCGCCCGCCGACGGCTACACCATCCTGCTGGCGACCAGTTCCACGCACTCCATCGGGCCTGCGCTGAACCCGCGCATCCCCTACGACGCCTTCAAGGACTTTGCGCCGGTTGTCCATGTGGCCAATGCCCCCAGCGTGCTGGTGGTGGGGCAGAGCTTCCCGGCGGCCACGGCCAAGGAACTGGTGGCGCTGCTGAAGAAGAACCCCGGCAAGTACAACTTCGGCTCCAGCGGCATCGGCACCTATCCGCACCTGACGGCCGAGATGTTCAAGTGGCGCGCAGGCGGGTTGTTTGTCGTGCACATCCCGTACCGCGGCACGGGCCTGGTGATCACCGACCTCATTGCCGGACAGATCGGCTTTCTGATGGACAGCGTGGTGTCGGCGCAGCCGCACATTGCTGCTGGCCGCGTGCGCCCACTGGCGGTCACCGGCGCCAAGCGTTCAGCTTCTTTGCCCAACGTGCCCACGCTCACCGAACAAGGTGTGCCGGGCATGGAATTCGGCAACTGGTTCGGCTTCTTCGCACCCGCCGGCACACCGGCCGACATCGTGCAGCGCTTGAATCGCGAACTGAACGCCATCGTGCGCACGCCCGACATGATCGAGCGCCTGGAAAAAACCGGCGCAGAACCCGTGGGCAGCACACCCGAACAGTTTGCCAAGACTTACCGCGACGAGTACGAGAACTGGAAGCTGGTGATCCAACGCGCCAACATCCGGGCTGAGTGACCCGGTGAAGTTTGTGGCTTTTGCATTCAGGCGCCAGGCCGCTGCAGGGACTGCAACTCGTCGGCCGTGTTGGCGTTGAAAAACGCCTGCGGGTCGTCAAACACCACGCTCGTGCGGCGGTGCAGGGCCGTCCATCGTTCGATCTTGCGTTGGCCTGCCGTGAGGTAGGCCAGCAGGCTTTCACCCAGCGTGGCTTTGAACAGGCAGAACACCGGCTGCAGTTGCACTTTGCCGTCTTCGCAACACGCCGCCATCGCGATGTCGGCGTCATCGGCCAGAAGTGCCTGCGACAGTCGTGCCGCCAGGTCCAGCGGAAACTGCGGCGTGTCGCAAGGCACGGTCAGCAGGTAGGGCGTCTCACAATGCCGCAGCGCGGCCATCCAGCCCGCCAGTGGGCCTGGAAACTCGCCAAGGGCGCCGGCCGCGCCGACCGCAACCATGGGGTCGGGCCACACCGGCACGCCCATGGCTTCATAGGTCGCCAGATTGCGGTTGGCGCTGATCATGACGTGCCCAACCTGGCCCTGCAGGCGCTTCAGAGCGTGCAGGGCCAGCGGCAGGCCCCGGTGGTTTTGCAGGCCCTTGTCGACACCGCCCATGCGGCTGCCGCGGCCACCGGCCAGGATGAGGCCGGTGATGTCTTGTGCGTTGATGCCCTTCATGTGTTGACCACTGTAGCCGCTGGCTGCCCGCCGCAGTTGTGCGGGCGGGGACCGGCACCAACCCTGAGTGCGTGGCCCATTCGAGGACAGCTGAGCTCAGGCTGAATACAGGACAGCTCAGAATCAAGTGGTGCAGGTTCGCAATGCCGCCATGAAGAACTGCACCGCCGCCTGGCCGCCATGGCCGGCAGCACGCCGATCGACAAGGCTTGCTGCGACGCTGAAAGCCAGGCAGCCATTCATCACAAGGAGACCCAATGACCGCCCGCACCGCACCCCCATTCCGTGCCGAGCACGTCGGCAGCTTCCTGCGGCCCAGGTTCTTGCTGGACGCACGCGAGCAGCTCTTCGTCAAGAAGGAGATCAATGCCGAGCAGCTGCGCGCAGTGGAAGACCGAGCCATCGCCGAGATCGTGAAGTTCCAGCAGGACGTGGGCTTGCGCAGCATCACCGACGGCGAATTCCGCCGCACCTATTTCCACATCGACTTCCTGGACCAGCTGGGCGGTTTGAAGTCCGACATCCCGGTCACTATCAAAAGGCCCGATGGCACCGAAGAGCTGGCGCCACCGGCCATGCGTGTGACCGACAAGGTGCGGCATGTGAAAGACATCCAGCGCGCCGACTTCGAGTTCCTCAAGCGTCAGGTGGCGCTGGGCATGACGCCCAAAGTGACGATCCCCAGCCCCACCATGCTGCACTTCCGCGGTGGCCGCGCCGGCATCAGCAAGGTGGCCTATCCGGAGCTCGACCCCGAGTTCTACGACGACGTGGCCAAGGCCTACGGCGAAGAGCTGATGTCGCTGTACAACGCCGGCTGCCGCTATGTGCAGATGGACGACACCAACATGGCCTACCTCTGCGACGAGAAGATGCGCGAGGCGGCGCGTCAGCGCGGTGACGACCCGGGCGAGTTGCCGAATCGCTACGCCACCTTCGTCAACAAGGTGGTGGCGCACAAACCACCCGGCATGACGCTGGCCATGCACCTGTGCCGCGGCAACTTCAAGAGCACCCACGCGGCGGCCGGCAACTACGAGCCGGTGGCTGAAGCGCTGCTCTCAGAGATGAAGCTGGACGCCTTTTTCATGGAGTTCGACGACGAACGCAGCGGCGACTTCCGCCCGCTGCGCTTCCTGACCAAGGGCAAGGTTGTCGTGCTGGGCCTGGTGACCACCAAGTTCGACCAGATGGAGACCAAGGACGCGCTGAAGCGCCGCATCGACGAAGCATCCAAGTACGCGCCGCTGGATCAGCTGGCGCTGAGCCCGCAGTGTGGATTTTCCAGCACCGTGCACGGCAACAGCATCGCGGTGGAAGCGCAGCGCAACAAGCTGCAACTGGTGGTGGAAACCGCGGCGGATGTCTGGGGCTGAAACCAGCGATCAGCCTCAGCGCGTGGCCGGGTGTGCCAGGTCGCGGATGAAGGTGGGGCCGGCGTGGGCTTCGATGCGGGCGATCAGGTCCTTGAAAAAGCCCAGCGGCGCCAGCAGTTCCAGCACCACGAACATGGGGCCGACCAGCAAGCCGATGATGTCGTCGGCGAAAGCCGGCTTTTTGCCTTCGTAGTAGTGGCCGACGAACTGGATGATCCATCCCACCACGAAGAATCCCAGGCCCCAGGCCAGCCAGGTGAAGAGTGGTGCGCCACTGACCTGGTGCGCCAGCACCATCAGCAGACCCACGCCCACCGTGGTGGCCAGACCGATGCCCAGGTGGCCACGTGTCAGGTACCAGGCGGCCACCACCGCAAACACCAGCCAGGCGGGCGTGAGCACCAACCCGGCCAACATGAAGCTGGTGCCTGCCAGCAGCACGCCCAAGCCAAACACGATCATCGGCACACCGATGAAGTGGGTGACGATGTTGCGCCGGTCGCGGTGGTATTCGGCGTACTGGTTCAGCAGCTCGGTGGCAGAGCGGAAGGGGCTGGCCATGGTGTGTGTCTCCTTGCGCGGTCATCCTAGCGCAGACTTCTAGAATGCGGGCCTTCAACAGGGCCCAACATGAGCATCAAGAGCGACAAGTGGATCCGCCGCATGGCGCAGCAGCACGGGATGATCGAGCCCTTCGAACCCGGCCAGGTGCGCACCAACGCCGAAGGCGCCCGCATCGTCAGCTACGGCACCAGCAGCTATGGCTACGACATCCGTTGCGCGCCGGAGTTCAAGGTTTTTACCAACATCCACAGCACCGTGGTGGATCCGAAGAACTTCGACGAAAACAGCTTCGTCGACATCAACAAGGACGTCTGCGTCATCCCGCCCAACAGCTTTGCGTTGGCGCGCACGATGGAGTACTTCCGCATCCCGCGCAACGTGCTCACCATCTGCCTGGGCAAGAGCACCTACGCCCGCTGCGGCATCATCGTCAACGTCACCCCCTTAGAACCCGAGTGGGAAGGCTTCGTGACGCTGGAGTTCAGCAACACCACACCGCTGCCGGCCAAGATCTACGCGGGTGAAGGCTGCGCCCAGGTGCTGTTCTTTGAAAGTGACGAGGTCTGCGAGACCAGCTACAAGGACCGCGGTGGCAAGTACCAGGGCCAGACGGGTGTGACGCTGCCCAAGACCTGAATCTGCAGGTCGCGGCACCTATCGCGCCCACAATGCGGAGCAAGCGCTGGAGATCGCCATGAAGTGGGAAGGCCAAGATCAGAGCAAAAACGTCGAAGACCGCCGTGGACAGGGCCTGGGCGGCGGCGGGTCGCGCATCGGCGGCCGGAGCATTGGTGTGGGCACCATCGCCATCGCGCTGGTGGCGGGCTGGATCTTCGGCATCAACCCGCTCACGGTGCTGGGCTTGATCAGTGGCGGCGATGGCACGGAAGCGCCGCAGTCCCAGCAGGCACCCGCTGCACTGCCCGCACAAAGCGACAAGGCGGCGCAATTTGTCAGCACCGTGTTGCGCGACACCGAAGTGGTCTGGGGCCAGGTGCTCAAGGCCAACGGCAGCAGTTACCGTGAACCCGTGCTGGTGCTCTTTCGGGGCGCCACGCCCACGGCCTGCGGCACCGGCGACAGCGCGATGGGCCCGTTTTACTGCCCGGGCGACAGCAAGGTCTACCTGGACCTGGACTTCTTCGATACCCTGAGCCGGCGCATGGGTGCGCCGGGCGACTTCGCGCAGGCCTACGTGGTGGCGCACGAGGTGGGCCACCACCTGCAGAACCTGATGGGCATCACCGGCAAGGTCGACGCCATGCGCGGCAAGGTCTCGACGCAGCAGATGAATGCGCTGTCGGTGCGGGTGGAACTGCAGGCCGACTGCCTGGCCGGCGTGTGGGCGCACCACTCGCAAAAGGGCAAGGGCTGGCTGGACCAGGGCGACATCCAGGAAGCGATGAACGCCGCGGCGCAGATCGGCGACGACACCCTGCAGAAGGCGGGCACCGGGCGTGTGGTGCCCGAGAGCTTCACGCATGGCAGCGCGCAGCAGCGCATGACCTGGTTCAAGCGCGGGCTGGACGGGGGCAGCGTGAACCAGTGCAACACCTTTGACGCCAGATAAGCAGGCCTGCTGGCCGCTGGCTTGGGTCATCTGTGGCCTAATCCGGGGTTTTGTCTGAAAACGGAGCCTCCACCATGGGCAACAAGATCGTCACCGAAGCCGACCGCAAGGCCTCTCCCCGTCCTGCCGCCCCTGTTGGCGTGACCGTCACCACCAAACGCGGCCAGAAGGTCAGCCTGGAGCGTGGCTCGCACACACGCAGCAAGAAGAATCCGGGCAAGCGTCCGAAAAAAGGCGGGTGAACGTCGGCCCCCAAGCTCGCTAGCGCTCGCTGCTGGACCGCCTGCATGCGGCCCAGCGCTCGCCAGCCACTCGCCAGCGCGCAGGCGCTGGCTCGGTGCGGGCTCGCCCCCCGAGGGGGGTCTCCGCCGACGGCCCGGCAAAGCCGGTTCCGTGGCGGGAAACTTGGTCTGAAGTCAGCATGCTGCGCATCACTGAACTTCGGCTGCCGTTGACACATACCGCCGAGGCTTTGCGCCCGGCGGTTTTGTCGCGTCTGGGGGTGTCTGATGCGGCACTGAAGGCCTTCACTGTGTTTCGCCGGGCTTACGACGCGCGGCGGAAGTCGGCGGTGGTGCTGATTTACACCATCGATTGCGAACTGGACGATGAAGCGGCGGTTCTGGCGCGCTTTGCGGGCGATGTGCACATTCGCCCGGCCCCTGACACGCGCTACCGATTCGCAGGCCATGCACCGGCCGATTTCAAGGCCAGTGGCCGCCTGCGCCCCGTGGTCGTGGGCTTCGGCCCCTGCGGCCTGTTTGCGGCGCTGGTGCTGGCGCAGATGGGGCTGGCGCCCATCGTGCTGGAACGGGGCAAGGACGTGCGCCAGCGCACCAAGGACACCTGGGGGCTTTGGCGGCAGGGGGTGCTGGACCCGGAATCGAACGTGCAGTTTGGCGAAGGGGGTGCCGGCACCTTCAGCGACGGCAAGCTGTGGAGCCAGATCAGCGACCCGCGGCACCTCACGCGCAAGGTGCTGACCGAATTTGTGAAGGCCGGCGCGCCGGAAGAGATCCTGTACGTCAGCAAACCGCACATCGGCACCTTTCGCCTGGTCAGCATGATCGAGAAGATGCGCGCCGACATCACCGCGCTGGGCGGCGAAGTCCGCTTCGAGCAGCAGGCGGTGGATGTGCACATCGAAGCCGGCGCGATCCGTGGCTTGACGCTGAAAGGCGGTGAACAGCTGGCCGCCGACCACGTGGTGCTGGCCCTGGGGCACAGCGCACGCGACACCTTCACCATGTTGCACGGGCGCGGTGTGTTCATGGAAGCCAAGCCGTTTTCGGTGGGCTTTCGCATCGAACACCCGCAAAGCCTGATCGACCGCGCGCGGTTCGGCGTGAGCGCAGGCCACCCCATCCTGGGCGCGGCCGACTACAAGCTGGTGCACCACGCCAGCAATGGCCGCAGCGTCTACAGCTTCTGCATGTGCCCGGGTGGCACCGTGGTGGCGGCCACCTCCGAGGTCGAACGCGTGGTGACCAACGGCATGAGCCAGTACAGCCGCAACGAGCGCAATGCCAACGCCGGCATCGTGGTGGGCATCAGCCCGCAGGACTACCGGCAGACCCCTGGCGACGGCACGGTCAGCCCGCTGGACGGCATGGCCTTCCAGCGGCATTGGGAGTCGCGCGCTTACGAATTGGGCGGCGGCGGCTATCTGGCACCTGGCGCGCTGGTGGGCGACTTCATCAAGGGCCAGCCTTCGACAGCCATGGGCGGCGTTCAGCCGTCATACAAACCGGGCGTGCACTTGACCGCGCTGGCCGATCCCCGGCGCCCCAGCCTGCCGCCTTATGTGCTGGCAGCGATCCGCGAAGCCTTGCCGGCCTTCGACAAGCAGATTCCCGGCTTCAGCCTGCCCGACGCGGTGCTGACGGGCGTCGAAACCCGCACCTCATCGCCGTTGCGCATCACGCGCGGCAAAGATTTGCAGAGCCTGAACGTCAAGGGTCTGTACCCGGCGGGCGAGGGCGCCGGGTACGCCGGCGGCATCATGTCGGCCGGCGTGGATGGCATCGAAGTGGCCGAGGCGCTGGCTGCCTCGATGCTTCGGCTTCAGTCGGCAAACTGCGCCTGAAGTTGCAGCACGGCGTCGGGCACGGCGCGGCTGAGCTCATCACAGACGGCCGGGTCGTCCAGATCCGGCGCGTCACCTGCGGCGGCTGCACCTTCCAGGCCACCTCCCAGCGTGAGCAGCGGTGCCATCGCGGTTTCGCTCCACGCCTGTCCCCAGGCATCCGGCATCAGGTCCACGGCCTGCAAGAAGCCCATGCACCACTCGCGCGCGTCGACCAGTTCGTCGGCGCCTTGTTCGGCGATGCTGAAGATGGGCTCCCAGTCGTCGGGCTGGTTGCGCAACAGTCCACTCAGATGGCGCAAGTGGCGCAGCGCCATGACCAGGGTGTTCTTGCGCTGGCGCTTGGTGGCGAATGGGGCAGCTTCGGGCGCTGCTTCATCGGTGCCGGCCGGGTCGCCGCCCCAGATCAGCGGCAGCCAGTCTGACGTGGGCATTTCGCGCAGCGCCGCCGGGCCGATGGCAAAGGCGGTGAGGTAACCGTCGAAGCCGTCCAGGCTCATGGCCATGTCCGAATCGATGCGCTGCAGCAAGGTATCCAGCGCCGCGATTTCTTCTGCAGCCAGGGGCGTGATGGGGGACTGGGGGTCGTAGCTGGGGTATTGCACGGGGCGCGTTCGGTGATGCCGGGGCCGCAAGTGTCGGGCATCCGCGTGCAGCTTCGCCAGTGCTTCTCAGTTGCCCATGACGTTTTGCAGTTCCCGCGACCCCGGGAGCGGACACCCCCGGGAGCGGACAAGCAGGACCAAGCTTCCCCCACGGAACCGGCTTTGCCGGGCCGTTGGCGGACGGCCCCCTTGGGCCGTAGCGAGCGCAAGCGAGCGTGGGGGCACCATTTCAGAAGGGGTAGTGGCGCTCGCTCGTCTGCACCGTGATCCAGCGCAGTTCGGTGAATTCATGCACCCCGGCCTTGCCGCCGAAGCGGCCCATGCCCGAGCCCTTGACGCCGCCAAAGGGCATCTGCGCTTCGTCGTGCACGGTGGGACCGTTGACGTGGCAGATGCCACTTTCGATGCGCCGCGCCACGTTCATCGCGCGGGCGATGTCGCGGCCGAAGACCGCTGCCGACAGGCCGTATTCGTTGTCGTTGGCGCAGGCCACGGCGGCTTCCACACCGTCCACGCGCACGATGCACTTCACCGGGCCGAAGGTTTCTTCACCGTAGATGCGCATGGCTGGTGTCACACGGTCCAGGATGGTGGCCGGCATCAGCGTGTTGTCGGCCTTGCCGCCGCACAGCAGCTTGGCACCCTTGGCCAGCGCGTCGTCGATCAGCGCGTTGCAGTGTTCCACCGTGCCCATGCCGATGACCGAGCCCAGCACCACGGGTTCGGCCTTGCGCGGGTCACCCAGCGGCAGGCTCTTGGCCTTCTTGACGAACAGGGCACAGAAGTCGTCGGCGACCTTCTGGTCGACGATGAAACGTTCGGTGCTCATGCAGATCTGGCCGCTGTTGGCAAAGGCGCCAAAGGCGGCGGCGTTGACTGCGGCTTCCAGGTCGGCGTCGTCCAGCACCACCAGCGGTGCCTTGCCGCCCAGCTCCAGCACCACCGGCTTCAGGTACTTGGCGCAGGTCATGGCGATGAGCTTGCCCACGCGGGTGCTGCCGGTGAAGTTGACGCGCCGCACGGCAGGGTGCGCAACGATGGCCTCCACCAAGGCGCTTGCATCGGCCGGCGCGTTGGTGATGTAGTTCACCACGCCAGGCGGAAAGCCCGCGTCCTGGAAGGTCTGCGCGATGAGCTGGTGTGTCTGGGGGCAGTTTTCGCTGCCCTTGAACACGACGGTGTTGCCGCAGGCCAGCGGCGTGGCAATGGCACGCACGCCCAGGATCACCGGTGCGTTCCAGGGTGCGATGCTCAACACCACACCCGCGGCCTGGCGCACGCCCATGGCCAGGCTGCCGGGCACGTCCGAAGGAATGATCTCGCCCGCAATCTGCGTCGTCAGCGAAGCCGCCTCGCGGATCATGCCGGCGGCCAGCATCACGTTGAAGCCGCCCCACATGCCGGTGGCGCCGGTTTCTGCGGACACGGCCTGGATGAACTGCGCCGTCTTGGCCTCCAGCGCGTCGGCCGCCTTCAGCAGCAGCGCACGGCGAACGCTCGGGCCCGTCTGGCTCCAGCTCTTGAAGGCCTCCGCGGCCGCGTCCACCGCGGCCTGGGCATCCGCCACGCTGGCCGCCGGCGCGCGGGTGACCACGGCGCCGTCCAGTGGGTTGCGTCGCTCGAAGGTGGCGCCTTTTTCAGCGCTGACGTTCAGGCCGTTGATCAGCATGGTGAGGTCGGACACGATGTTCTCCTTGTTGCTTGCAGTCGATTGGGACGTGGTCTTGCCCAGGTAGGCCTGGCGGATGACGGTGGACCGCGCCAGCAGCGACGCGGGCCCGCTGGCCACCAGGCGGCCGCGTTCCATCACGTAGCCGCGATCGGCCACGGCCAGGGCCTTGCGCACGTTCTGTTCCACCATCAGCACGGTGGTGCCGGCGTCGGCGATGCGGCGCACGATGACCAGCAACTCGTCCACCATCTTCGGCGCCAGGCCCAGCGAAGGTTCGTCCAGCATCAACAGGCGCGGTGCGCTCATCATCGCGCGCGCCACGGCCACCATCTGCTGTTCGCCGCCGCTCATGGTGCCGGCCAACTGGCGGGCCCGTTCGGCCAGCTTGGGAAAGTCCTTGAAGGCCTGCGCGACACGTTCGGTGCGCTGGGCGGGTGTGCTGAGCCAGCCGCCAAGTTCCAGGTTCTCGGCCACCGTCATCTGCGGGAAGAGCTGCCGGCCTTCGGGCACCAGCGCCAGACCGCGCTGCACGATGGCGGCGGGCTTGGCGTCGCGTTCGATGAGCGTGTCGTCCAGCAGCACCTTGCCGCCGCGCGGGATGAGCCCGGCAATGGCCTTCAGCAACGTGCTCTTGCCCGCGCCGTTGGGCCCCAGGATGACGGTCAGGCCGGGGCGCGCTTCCAGCGTCAGGTCGCGCAGCACCAGGAAGTTGCCGTAGCCGGCGCTCAGGCCCTGGATCTTCAGGTGCGCCAGCTTGCGGTCGAGTGCCAACTCGATGTCGTTCAACATGAATGCCCCCAGCGACCTGCGGTCGCGCCCCCCGAGGGGCCATTCGTTCTCGGCATAGCGGGCGCACTCATGCCGCCTCGGCCATCTCATCGCCGAGATAGGCCTCGATCACTTCGGCATTGCGCACCACCTCGGCCGGTGTGCCATCGGCAATCTTCTTGCCCTGGTGCAGCACGATGACACGCTCGACGTGCTTGAGCAGCGTGGTCACAGCGTGTTCGATCCAGATCACGGTCAGGTCCAGCTCGTCGCGCAAGCGGCGGATGAGTTGCGCCATGGCCTCGACCTCGCTTTCGGTCAGGCCGGCGGCCACTTCATCCAGCAGCAGCAGCTTGGGGCGTGTGGCCAGCGCCATGCCGATCTCCAGCAGGCGCTGCTGCGAAGGTGTGATGGCCGCTGCCGGCAGCGCCGCCTGATCGACCAGGCCAATCAGGTTGAGGATGCTGGTTTCGTCTTTCAGCAGCCACGAAGCCGCGCGATGCCGGCCCGCAAACTGCAGGCCGAAGTTGATGTTGGCGCTGACGCTGAGTTCGGCAAAAACACGCGGCGTCTGGAAAGTGCGGGCCACGCCCTGCTGTGCAAAACGGTGCGGCGCGGCGCCAGTCAACCGCCTGCCCTGCGCAAACAGCTCGCCCGAGGTGGGCATGACCACGCCCGACAGCGCGTTGAAGAAGGTCGTCTTGCCCGCGCCATTGGGCCCGATGATGCCGGCCAGTTCACCGGGCGCAAAAGCCGCGCTGACGCCGTCCACAGCGGTCAGCCCGCCGAAGCGCACCGTCACGTCGCGGGCTTCCAGCAGGGGGTGGCCGTTCACAGCGCTTCCTTGGCCTTGCGGGAAAACAGATTGCGCCAGCCGCCGCGGATGTCGTCACCCCACTGGCGGAAGGTCTGCGCGCGCAAACTGGCCAGGCCACCGGGCAGGTACAGCACACACAAGATCAACAGCAGGCCCAGCGACATCATGTAGATCTGCGGTGCCTGCAGCCGCAGTGTTTCGGCCAGCACGCTGAAGACCACGGCTGCGATCAGCGGGCCCCACAAGGTGGCCGCGCCGCCGATCAACGCGATGAGCACGGTCTGAAAGCCGATGAAGGGGTTGAACACGGTGTGCGGGTCGATGTAGGTCCAGCGCACGCTCATGGCCGCACCCACCGCGCCGGCAAAGGCGGCGATGAGCGCAAAGCCGGCGATCTTCACCAGCCGTGTGTTCACGCCCAAGGTTTGCGCCCGCTGTTCGTCGGCGCCGATGCCGGCCATCGCCAGGCCGAAGCGGCTGCGCCGCACGGCAATGCTGGTCAGCACCGCCAGTACGGCCAGGCCCAGCAGGGTGAGGTAGATGGTGTCGCGCTCGGGCACCACCATCAGCACGCGGCCCACGGTGCCGGTGACCTGCTTTTCCCAATAGGTGATGGCGTGGCGGATGAGTTCGGTCATGCCGAAGGTCAGCACGGCAAAGTAGGTGCCGCGCAGGTGCAGCACCGCTGCGCCCATCACCACGGCCACTGCGGCGGCAATGGCCGCACCCAGCCCGATGGCGGCCAGCCAGGGCAGCTGCTCCAGCGCCAGCGCGCTGGTGTAGGCGCCAATGCCGAAGAAGGCTGACGTGGCCAGCGACAGGTAACGTGTGCTGCCGCAGAACAGCCCCCAGCTGGACGACAGCGTCGCGTACATCAGGCACGTCAGCGCCATCGACACCACAAATTCGCTGGCGTAGTGGGGCAGGGCGGCGGCCCAGCCAGCCAGGGCAAACAGGACCAGCAGGTCGCGGTGGGTGGGTTTCATGTTTCGATCGTCATGCGTCGCTGTTCACTTGCGAACGAACAAGCCGTTGGGGCGCCACAGCAGCACGCCGATGAAGATGCCGTAGCTCAGCAGCGACTTCAGCGAAGGGTTGGTGAAGTGCATGCCGATGGCTTCGATGACACCCAGCGCCAGGCCGCCCGCCAGCGCACCGGCCATGCTGCCAAAGCCGCCCAGCGTGATGACGATGAGTGCGGTCACCGTGTAGGGCTCGCCCATCGAAGGCGAGATGGTGTAGGTCATGCTCAACAGGCAGCCCGCCACGCCCGACAGGCCCAGCCCGACGCCGAACATCAGCGGGTGCAGGCGCTCGGTGTCGATGCCCATCAGTTGCGCCCCGGTGGGCGACTGCATCAGCGCACGCACACCCTTGCCGTAGAGGGTTTTGTTCAGGACCACGATCAGCGCCGCGCTGATGGTCAGTGCCAGCACCAGCAGCAAGATCTTGTTGGCCGAAAACTGCGCGCCCCCGATCACGACGGGGTCGGCCATGAAGTCGTAACCACGCAGATCACCACCCCACAGCGTCTGCGCGAAGTTCTGCACCAGGAACATGAGGCCGAAACTCACCATCAGGCCGCGCGCTTCGAAGATGTCCAGCGTAGGGCTGGTGCGCGTGAGGCGGCGGAACACCAGGCGGTGCACCACCAGCCCCAGGCCCATCAGCAACAAAAAGCTGATCGGCACCATCAACAGCGGGTTGATGCCCAGCGTGACATGCGCGGTGTAGGTGATGAAGGCGCCCACCATCAGGAATTCACCGTGCGCGATGTTCAGGATGCGCATCAAACCGTACTGCAGGTTCAGGCCCAGCGCGACCAGCGCGTACACGCCCCCGGTGATCAAGCCGGAGGCGATGAGTTCGAGCCAGGACCCCAGACTCATCGGGCTTGGCTCAAACCCAGTTTGGCTTGGCGACCAGGGTCGCCGTAGCATTGGCCTTGGGCCACACCACCTCGAACTCGCCCTTCTGCCACTGCGCCACCGTGCCCGGCGTGCCGACGTTTTCGCTGCCGCTGAACTTGATCTTGCCGATGATGGTGTTGTGCTCGGTGCCGGCCACATAGTCCCGGATGGCCTTGCGGTCCAGCCCTGCCTTGGCCACCGCGGCGGTCAGGATCTCCAGGCCCGCCCAGGTGGCGCCGCTGGCCCAGCGGTCGGGTTCCTTGGCGGCGCCGAACTTCTTCACGTGCGCGTCGAAGTAGGCCTTGGCGGATGGGCTGGTCTTGCTGTTCCAGCTGCCCATGCCCAGCACACCTTCTGCGCCCTCTTTCATCACGTTGCGGTAGAGCTGGAAGGCCGTGCCCACGCTGGCGTAGAAGTACTTGGGGTTGAAGCCGATCTCCTTGCTCTGGCGGCTGGCCAGGATGGTGTCGGGCGGGTAGGTCAGGCCGATGAACGCGTCGGGGTTCTTGTCCTTCATGCTGCGCAGCACGGGGCTCAAGTCCTTCACGCCCAGCGGGTAGCTCTTGTCCTCGACGATGCTCATGCCGCTGCCGGCCAGCGCCACCTTCAGCGCGGCGTAGTTCTCCAGGCCGAACAGGTCGTCGACGTAGATCACGGCCACGCTCTTGGCGCCGTTTTCCTTCAGCATGGCCACCAGCGCGTCCATCATCGACTTGGGTTGCTGCAGCAGCAGGAAGAAGTAGGGTAGCTTCATCTCGACCAGGCGGCGGCTCAGCGCGGTGGGCGCCAGGAAGGGGTAGCCGAAGCGGTTGGCCAGCGGTGCCACGGCGAAGTTGGCGTTGCTGCCCCAGGGCGGCAGGACGAGGTCGACCTTGTCGCTGCCCATCAGCTTTTCGTAGGTTCGTACGCAGGTTTCGATGTCGCTGCGGTCGTCGCTGCTGATGAGCTCGATCGTGCGTTTGCTGCCTTTGACGTTCAAGCCGCCGGCCGCATTTTGCTGCTCGGCCCACAGCAGGTAGTTGGGTTCCTGGCTGACCTGCGCGCCGGTGGTCCAGGGGCCCGTGCGTGCCATCGTGTAGCCGATGCGCACCGGTGCGGCCTGGGCGCGCAGCAGCGACGGGAAGGCCAGAGCGGCCGGCGTGGCAACGGCGGCCTGCACGATGGTGCGGCGGGTCGGGTGGGGATGGCGGTGTTCGCTCATGGCTGGTCTCCGTTTGGCTGTCTGAGTGGCCGGCAGGCTGCCGTGCTGGCGGATTCTGAGCAGGGAGCCGGGGCTGTGCTTGTCTGTTCATGCACCGGCATTGCCGCACCGTGCACGGTCGCTCAGGGCTTACCCGAGTCAGGAAACCTTGCCGTTGCGCGGGGCCCCACCTGCCGCTAGGCTGGCCACCCTTCAAGGGGCATGCACCATGGGCCAGAGCGTCAAGCACATCGATACCGCACAGGTGGCGCCGGCCGAACGCAATGGCTTCTGGGCCGACTGCATCGACCGCCTGTTTCACGGCCTGAAGTCCGACACCTACGGCGACGGTCATTTCGACGGCCGCATGAGCACCGTGCGCGCAGGCGACGTGGTGCTGACGCGGCTGGAAGGCGACCGCCATCGCGTCACACGCTCGGCGGCGCAGGTGCGGCAGTCCGAGGTCGGCTACCTCAAGATCGTGGCGCCCTACGTGGGCTGCGCGGGTGTTGAACAGAAGGGCCGCGAGGCCTGGGTCACACCCGACCAGTGGAGCATCTACGACACCACCGACAGCTATGCCGTCAGCTGCCCCGTGCGTGTGGAACACCTGGTGGTGATGGTGCCGAAAGACCCGCTGGTGCAACGTGGCCTGTCGCTGGACCCGCTGATGGCCCGCCGCCTGGGTGGCAGCGGCGGCGTGGCGCGCATGGCCCTGGAGACCATGCGCACGGCCTACCGTGAACTGCCCGGCATGAGCGAAGCCGCAGCACTTGGCGTGGGCGACGCCATCACGCAGTTTGTGCACCTCTCGATGCTGGACCTGGCCGGCATCGGCACCGCCGTCACGCAGCGCGAAGCCCTGCGCGAACGCATCAAGCAGCACGTGGCCGCGCACCTGGCCGACCCGGCGTTGACGGTGGACGGCGTGGCGCTGGCGCTGAACTGCAGCCGCCGCCAGCTGTACAACGCATTCGCCGAAGAGCCCGACGGCGTGGCCGGCTACATCCTGAATCGCCGCCTGCAGGCCTGCCGCAACACCTTTGACGACCGCACCAACGGGCACCGGTCCATCACCGACATCGCGCTGAGCTTCGGCTTCCAGAACATGGCGCACTTCAGCCGCGTGTTTCGCGCGCACCTGGGGGTGGCGCCCAGCGACTACCGGCGCGCTGCGGGGCTGGCCGCCTGAGGCACCGCAACTGGGGTGCTGAACCGCTTCTACGACTACGGGCAAGCGGCGCTTCTGATGGCCAGCATCTGCCGCCCTGAACGAGGCGAGCCCGTGATGAAAGCCTGCGGATCGGCGCTGCCCGACGGCCCGCTGCTGGCTACCGGCCTGCGGCCCGTCGACGCCAGCGCGTCAACGTCGCAGCGCCTGCTGGTTGTCGATCTGGGCAGTGCCGCGCCGGGCGCCATGCCCGAGGTGCTGGCGGCCTACATCACCTCCGGCGCCCAGGGGGCAAGCCCTGGGCTTGTCGGTACTCCCCAGCGATCCTCGGTTTTCGCACGTTTCGCTTCGACGCCTTCTGCCGCCCACGCTCCTGGGCGGCGTTGATTGCGGGTGTTGTGCCATGCGGGCCTTCCGGACTGCCTGAATCGTGCGCCATGATGCGCGCGAACGACGGCGTGCTCAAGATGCGCGGGCGATGCGCCACCTTGAGGCAACATCCCGCAACCTGCCTCAGGAGACCGCATGTTCCGCCAGACCTATCTCGACCACGCTGAAATCGTCCACCAGCTCCAGGCCTGGGCCACGCAGCACCCGGCCATCGCCCACCTGGGCAGCATCGGGCTCAGCGCAGCGGGCCGGGACATCCCCCTGCTGACGCTGGGGCGTGACCCCGGCCAGCCGGGCCGGGCGCGCCCTGCCGTCTGGATCGACGGCAACATGCACGCCAGCGAGGTCTGCGGGTCCAGCGTGGCCTTGGCGATTGCCGAAGACATCATCCACATCCACGGTGGCGCCAACACGGCCGGTGGCAAGCCGCTGCCGGCGCACATGGCGCAGGCCATCCGCGACACGCTGTTCTACATCGTGCCGCGCATCTCTCCCGACGGTGCTGAAGAGGTGCTCAAGTTCGGCCGTTATGTGCGCAGCAGCCCGGTGGACGACCGTCTGAACCAGGGCCATGCCCGCTGGGTGTCGGAAGACATCGACGGCGACGGCCAGGCCGGCTACATGCGCCGGGCCGACCCCGACGGCGAACTGGTCGAACTGCGCGGCGACGACGGCCAACCGCTGGTGCCCGCCGTCATGGTGGCGCGTTTGCCCGAGGACGAGGGCCCCTACTACCGCCTGTACCCCGAGGGCCGCATCGCCAACTACGACGGCCGCACGGTGCCCGACCCCTACTTCCTGGGCGACAACCAGTACGACTTCAACCGCAACTTCCCCTACAGCTGGGCACCCGAGCCGCAACAGATCGGCGCCGGGCACTACCCCGGCAGCGCGCCGGAAACCCGCGCCGTGCTGGACTTCGCCACGCAGCACCCGAACATCATGGTGTGGCTCAACCTGCACACCTTTGGCGGCGTGCTCATCCGGCCGCTGGGTGACAAGCCCGACGCCAAGATGAACCCGGGTGACCTGGCCCTCTTTGAACAGGTGGAAGCCTGGATGACCGAACACACGGGTTATGCCAACGTGAGCGGCTTCCACGAGTTTTTGTACGAGCCCGACAAGCCGCTGCATGGCGACCTGTCCGACTACGCCTACCACCAGCGGGGTGCGCTGGCCTACGTGGTGGAACTGTGGGACCTGTTCAAACAACTGGGCATTGAACGCAAGAAGCCCTTTGTGGACCACTACAGCAAGTTCACGCGCAAGGACATGCGCGCCTTGGCGGCATTTGACAAGCAGCACAACGCGGGCCGCATCTTCGGCAGCTGGAAGCAGGTGCAGCACCCGCAGCTGGGTGAAGTCGAAGTCAATGGCTTCGACCCCCGCGTGGGCATCTGGAACCCGCCCTTGGAACGACTGCCCGAGACCTGCAGCACGCAGAGTGCGGCCTTCTTGCGAGTGGCGGCGCTGTTGCCGCAGGTAAGCCTGTCGGAAGTCGGCCGGGACCGGGCCGATGGCCACACCCGCGTGCACCTTCGTGTGGCCAACCACGGTTATCTGGGCACGGCGGGTGTGCCATCGGCCAAGACCTTGCCACATGTGGAACCGCTGCGGCTGACCAGCCGCTGCGAAGGGGTGACGCTGCTGGCGCCTGCAGCGGGCGTGGTCGAGATCGGCCACCTGGACGGCTGGGGTGGCGGGCTCTATGGCGGGCCCAGCGTGTTTTCGCCCTGCACACGCGGCAACGGCCACGAACGTTTTGTGACGCTGGTGGTGGCGGGCAAGGGCAGCGTGCAAGTGGAAGTCGGCAGCTGCCGCGTGGGTGTGCAAGGCCTGCTGATCCACATCGACTGAGGCCTGCGCAGGACAGTGGGCCGGCCGTGCGAACATCATGGCCGTGCACGAAGAACCCCTCGGCGATCACGCCCCACGCTCAAGATCCAGACCGCTGTCGACGTTCTTCAAGCTGACGCTGGCCGGCGTGCTGTGTCTGCAACTGGCCGGCTGCGCCGTGGTGGACTACGAACAGCGGCGCTGGATCTTCATGCCCGGCGACCGCAGCTGGGCGCCGGGTGTCGAGGCGGCCAAGGGCATGCAGGACATCTGGATCGAATACGCGTCGAACCCACCCGAAGACGAAGCCGTGCGCCTGCACGGCCTGTGGCTGCCGCAGGCCGACCCGGACGCGCCGGTGCTGCTGTTCCTGCACGGTGTGCACTGGGACGTGCGGGCCAGCGCGCCGCGCATGCGCCAGCTGCATGCGCTGGGTTTTTCGGTGCTGGGCATCGACTACCGGGGCTTTGGCCGCAGCAGCGACCGCCTGCCATCGGAAACGCTGGTGGCCGAAGACGCCCGCGCAGCTTGGCATTGGTTGGCGCGCGAGCACCCGCAATCGCGCCGCTTCATCTTCGGCCATTCGCTGGGCGGCGCTGTGGCTGTGCGGCTGGCGCAAGAGATGCCCGATGAGGCTGGCCTCATCGTCGAAGGCGGTTTCACTTCGGTGCCGGATGTCTTTCGCAGCTTCAGCTGGGGCTGGGTGCCCATCGCTTGGATGATCACGCAACGTTTTGACGCCGGCTCGCGCATCGCCCGCGTGGGCACCCCAGTGCTGGTGGTGCACGGTGCTGACGACACCATGATTCCGCCTCGACTGGGCCGCGAGTTGTATGAACGCGCGCTGGAACCCAAACGTTTTGTGCTGGTGCAAGGCGCGGCGCACGAAAACACCGACGTGCTGGGCCACGCGCAGTACCGGGACGCGTTGATCGACCTGTTCGGCCTGGGCCTGGCACGCTGAGCGTCCAGGCAGGAGCCGAGCTCACAGCACGGCAGGTTCCAGCAGGCGCAGGGTGCCCAGATCGGCGTCCATCTCAACCTGAACGCCCAGCGGCAGGGTCAGCTTGTGCTTCACGTGGCCAAAGGCTGCGCCGCGAAATACCGGCACATTCAACGGGCCGAAGTAGTCGTCGAACACCTCGTCCAGCGTCAGCGTGCCATAGCTGCCTTCGCTGGGCATGCAACTGGTGAAGCCGCCCAGCACCACACCGGCCACGCGGCCCAGCACGCCGCTCAACATCAGCGTGGACAGCATGCGGTCCACGCGGTAGATGTACTCGTTGACGTCTTCCAGGAACAGGATCGCGCCGTCGAAGTGGGGCAGGTAGGGCGTGCCGGCCAGCGACGTCAGCACCGCCAGGTTGCCGCCCAGCAGCGGCCCGCGAGCCACGCCGCCGCGCAGCGTGGTCACGGCTTCGCCGTCGGGCGATGGCATGTGCGGCAGCGTGGTCGCCAGCCCACCCATGACCAGCGCCTGGAAGTGTTCGGTGCTGAAAGGGTTCCAGTCCGAGCGGCCCAAGGGCGAGTGGAACGTGACGAGGCCCGTCTTCACGTGCACCGCCGAGATCAGCGCCGTCAGGTCGGAAAATCCGCCCAGAAACTTCGGGCATCGAGCGATCAGCCCGTAGTCCAGCAAGGGCAGCACGCGGTTGGCTCCCGAGCCGCCCGTGACAGCCAGTACCCCGGCCACTTCAGGGTCGGCAAACAGCGTGTGGATGTCTTCTGCGCGCTGCGCAGGTGTGCCGGCCATGTGGCCGTAACGGGCGCGGGCGTTGGGCGCCTCTTGAACCTTGAAGCCCAGCGTGGTCAGTGCCTTGTGGGTCTGCTCGAAGGGTGCCCGTTCGTAGATCGCACCCGAGGGATTGATGAGGCCCAGCGTGTCGCCGGCTTGCAGGCGGCGCGGGCGTATCAGGGGCAGCTTCGCCGTCAGTGTCGTTTCGCTCATGCGTTGGTGAACATCAGTCAGGATGCGGCTCGATGTCCACGACCTCGAACCAGTTGTTCCAGAACAGTGGCCGGCGGTAACCAATGAGCCAGGGCTGCATCAGTGCCGTGGCCGCCAGGTGCGTGCGCAGCTTGTAGGGCATCCAGGCCACTGTCAGGCGTTTGGCGTGGTCGAACAGGGCTTCTCGTTCGGGGCCGTCGGGCAGGGCCAGCAGGCGTGCGATGGTCTCGTTCATCTGCGGCAGGTTGAAGCGCGACAGGTTCACACCACCGGCGGCTGCGGCGTCGTATCGCAGCAGGCCTTCGATGCCGTCGGGCGCGCTGGCGCGGCCGCTCACCGACCACATCATCAGCTTGCCGGCGCGCGCGGCCTTGTATTGTTCAGGCCAGTTGGCGGTGGCAAATTCAACGCGCAGGCCGATGGCGCCCAGGTCGCGTTTCATCAGCTCGTCGAAGCGGCGCATCTCCTGGCTGGGCTGCGTGGCCATCTCCAGCAGCAGCGGCCGGCCTTCGGGGGTCTCGCGCCAGCCGTCGCCGTCGCGGTCGCGCCAGCCGTACAGGTCCAGCAGCGCACGTGCGCGGGCCGGGCTGTAGTCGCTCATCTCACTGCGCCAGCCCGGCAGGTAGCCGCTCATGTGCACCGCCACCGGCGACTGCGCGGCGATCGCCGAGCCATGGCGCAGCAGCGTGATCTCGCGGTCGACGTCGATGGCCAGACCCACGGCACGGCGAAAGGCCACTCGCTCGGGCGTGTAGCCGCCGACCACGGGGTGCTCCATGTTGAACATGGTGTAGTAGGTGGACGGCAGCACCACCCGTTCGGCGCGTATGCCGCGCTTGGCCAGGTGGGGCGCCAACTGGCCGCCTGGCATGGCCACAGGGGTGAAGCCGTCGGGCAAGTCCACCCAGTCGGCTTCGCCATTCAGGAAGGCCAGCCAGGTGGGCTGTTTTTCTTCGATGATGGCGATCTCGACCCGGTCCACCATCGGCAGGCGACGGCCCTTCAGCCGCGCCAGGATGGCCTGGCCAACGGCATCGTCTGCCGCGGGTTCGGCGTGGTAGCGCACGTCGCGGTAGGCGGGGTTGCGCGTCAGCACGATGCGCGATGAACGCCGCCACTCGGCCAGGCGGAAGGGCCCGGTGCCCACCGGGTGCTGCATCGACAGTTCACCCTGCGCGTCGATCACCTCGCGCGCCACGGCGCCCGTCGATGCACTGGCCAGCCACTGCGGAAAACGCGGCCGGCCGGCGGCCAGCACAAAGCGCAGCGTGTAGCGGTCCAGCACCTGCAGGCCTTCAAGCGGGCGGTCGTAGTCGAAGGCCCTTTTCTGATCGACCGCTTCCTTGCGCAGCGCGGCCAGGCCAGCAATGCCGGCTTGTTCCATCGAACTCCAGCCGGGGCTCTTGGTGGCCGGGTCGGCCAGGCGCTTGATGCTGTAGGCGTAGTCGGCGGCCACCAGTTCACGCAGCTTGCCACCAAAGGCCGGATCGTCGGTGAAAAGGATGCCGGGCTGCAGCTTGACCGTCCAGACACGAAAGTCGCTGCCGGGCAGCGGCTCGGGCATGGCCGCTGCGGTGCGCGGCCGCAGCTTCACCGGCCGCGCCAGCGGATCGAATTCCAGCAGCGTCTCGAAGATATGCGAGGTGACGCGCAGCGAGCGCACGTCGCCCACGCGCGCGGGGTCGAAGCCGGTTTCACTTTCGCTGGCCAGGCGCAGCACTTTCAAGGCGGGTGCAGCGGGTGCAGCGGGTGTGGCGGCTGACTGGGCCCAAGCCGGCATGGCGCCGGCCAGCAGCCCGGCACTGACGGCAAGAGCGGCAAATTGCAGGACAGCGTGGCACCTGTTCATGCAGCGCATGATAGACAGGCCCGGCCGGCGCAGGCGTTCAAGACCGCGCCGGCAGGCCGCTTGGCCAACAGCAGATTGACCCGCCGCGCTGGTGTCAAGCAAGGCGGTCAAGCAAGGCGGTCATGCAAGGCAGTCATGCAAGGCGCAGGCGAAGCGCCCGCACGCGCCCCCTGCCCAGGTGCCTGGCGTGCTGCCCGTCCACAAGCTGATGGACGAAGTGCCCGCTTTCACATCCTTGTGGTGATGTCCGCAAGCCGCGCAGCGCATGTACTGCGCTGCCGCGACAACCACCCCTGGAGGACACCATGCTCGCACTGCATCACCGCCACTTCACGCCCATCGCATTGGCCACGCTCACGCTGCTGGCCGCTTGCTCCGACAACCCACCGGAACCCGAGGCCACGCGACTGAGCGGTGTCGCCGCGACCGGGGCACCGATGGCCGGCGCCACCATCACCGTCGTCGATGGTGACGCGGCCACGGCCGACCCCTCGCCCGTCACCGCCGGGCCCGATGGCCGCTACACGATCGACGTCTCGGCCTTGAAAGGGCCGCTGGTGGTCAACGCCAACGGCAGCGTCGATGGAGAACCGGTGTCGATGGTCGCCGTCGTGCCCTCACCCTCGGCAGCGGTCGACAACGCCGTCAACGTCACACCGCTGACCAATGCCGTCGCCGCGCTCGTCGCCCCGGGTGGCGACCCACAGGCGCTGCGCACTGCGGCCACGCTGGCCAGCGCCGTCACGGCCGGGAAGGTCGACGACGCGACCACGCTGCTGGTCAACACGCTCAAGTCCGACCCCAGAATCGCGGCCGCGATCGGCGCCAGCTTCAGCCCCTTGAGCACGCCCTTCGCTGCCGACGGCACCGGCATCGACGCCGTGCTGGACCAACTGGCGATCGAAGTTTCGTCCGCCGGTGTGGCCATCACCAGCCTGGCGGCGCCGGCAACCGACAGCGGCGCCCCGGCCACAGTGACACTGACCCCGGCGCTGGCCGCCACACCCGCCAGTGCACCTTCGCTGCCGGCCTCGTTACCCGCCAGCGACCTGCCCAGTGGCGCCGAACTGGCGGCCCTGGGCAAGAAGTTCGAGGATTGCCTGGCGCTGCCAGTTGCCAGCCGCGTCACGCTGGACGCCACCGGCACGGCAACGGCCGTCCTGGGCATCTGCAACTACGCGCCCACCGACTGGCGCAGCAACGGCCGCAACTGGGTCGAAGAACTGGGCCAGTACACCTTTTCACGCGAACAGCTCACCGGCGCCAAGCTCGGTCGCGCGACGATCGCACTGACACTGGCCCCGGCGCGCAACACCGACCCCAAGGTCTTCAAGCACCCGTACTGCAACGAAGCCCCCTGCGTCATCGCGCGCTGGCCACTGACGCTGCCCGGCGGCCGCATGTCGCAGTCGGACTGGGTGCTGGCCAAGGTCAGCGGCAGCTGGAACATCGTCGGCAACCAAAGGCCGTACCGCACCTTCATCGAGTCCCGGCTGACGCGCAAGATCGGTGTCAACCGTGAGGGCGCAGGCAGCGGCAGCACCATCGACCCCTTCTTCCTGGCGGACCGCTTCGAGTCGACGTTTCGCATGATCTTCGACCTGCGCCACGGCAACACCGCCAGCATCCGCGCGGTGCGTTTCACCGGCCCGGGGTTGCCCGCCGAGGGCGTGGTGCAGTTCCGCTCGCAGCGCTGCGGCACCGGCGACCGCATGGGCATCACCTACCAGAACGGCAGCACACGGGTGTGGAACGCGCCGGCTTCGTTCCAGTTCTGGACCGGCGGCGCCACCACCGACTTCGTGCTCGACGCGGCCAAGCTCGACGGCACACCGCTGGCGATGCCGGCGCCGGTGAACAACGGCACCACGTCGCCGTCGTTCCAGGACTTCTCGCCGGCGCCGGTGGCTGACCTGGCGACGCTGAGCCCCGCGTGGAGCGTCTACAAGGTCGAGGTCTTCCGCTTCGACACGCCGTCGGACACGCCCGATGAAGTGCTCTACATCCGCACCGGCGCGGCGGGCGAAAACGCCAGCGCGGGCACCACCAAGCCGTGGCCGACGCTGGCGCCCAGCTTCATCGACGCCTACCTCAAGCCCGCGGGTGCCAGCGCTGGCACGCTGTCGACGCTTTCGCACAGCATGGCCTTCACGATCCCGGATGCGGCCTACGTCACGTCGGGCTACGTGTTCGGCCAGGACTTCCTGACGACCACCAACGCGGCGGGCGAGCGCGCCAGCTTCGGCTTCCGCGCGCGGCTGGACCTGCTGCCCACGCGCTACGGCGACTTCACGATGGCCGGTACCGAACTGGTCAGCGGTCCTTCGGGTACCGCCCTGTCGACCTCGACGCAGAACTCGGGCAGCAACCCCAACCCGCGCTGCACGAGCCACAACGTTCCGGCGCTGACCGACAACACCAGCGACTACCGCGAGGCCGGCCTGGGCTTCCGCGGCCCGGATCGCAGGTTCTACAACTCGATCTGGTTCTGGGACAACTGAGCACGTGCCGGCGCGGGCTGGCCGGTGCGGGCGCCAGCGAGCTGCGACGCACGGCCGATCCCGTGGTCTGAAGCGATGCGGACGACGGCCCCTTGCCGTCGTGCCTTCCCACGCCCGTGGCAGGGCTTGGTCTGGGCTCACCCGAGGCGCACGCAACAGCGGGTACGCTGCTGCTGCCGGCGCAGCACCCGGCGGCAGCACAGGGCGCCCACACTGTGGCCGGCGTTCACCACTGGTGGCAGGCAATCAAGGTCACCCCCACCGGGCACATCACCGCATTGGCGGCGGTGCTCAACACCGGCAGTTCAAAGGGCCGTCCGCCGCGGTCGCTAAGCCAGGCCGCCATCGTGATGTTGGCCAACATCCAGGTGCCCCAGGTCCACAGCGAATGCTGTGACGACGCGCCGCTGCTCGCGCGCCAGCTGCATGGCGGCCACCGTGTCGCGGATCAGGTGCCCGGAAATCGAAAACCGCGGCGGGATGTTGGGCAGCGTGTCGATGTCGAACCACTGCGCGTCTTCGATTTCGCTGGCTTGCGGCACGATGTCGCCGCCGGCCCAACGCGCCGTGAACGCAATCATCAGGCTGTTGGGGAAGGGCCAGCTCTGGCTGCCGAAGTAACGCAGTTGGTCCACCTGCACGCCCACTTCTTCGGCCACCTCGCGGTGGATGCAGGCTTCGATGGATTCACCCGCTTCCACAAAGCCGGCCAGCGCGCTGTACATCTGGTTCACGAAGTGGGGCGCTCGCGCCAGCAGCACCTGACCCGGCCGCCACACCAGGGACATCATGGCCGGGCTGATGCGCGGGTAGGCGGTATGGCCACAAGCCGGGCAGCGGCGCGCACGCTCACCCGCTTGGTGTTCGGTGGGTGTGCCACAGACGCCGCAGTGGCGGTGCGTGCGGTCCCAATCCAGTACCTGCGCGGCGCGGCTGGCCAGGCCGGCCAGGCTTTCGGCGAACCCCATCATCGCCGTGCGCAAGGGCACCGGGCGCCAGCCCTGGGGAGCGGCCAGCAGACGCAGTGCCCAGCAGTCCAGGCCATCCAGACGACCCAGGTAATGGCGCGCTTCGGCTTCGTGGTGCCAGCTTTGCAATGGCAGCGGCGCCAGAGGGCTGGATTCGTCAGCGGGCAGCAGCAGCTTGCCTTCGACAAATATCAGGCTCCAATTCTGGGGTGTGGGTTCGCCCAGCAAGGCAGTGGCGGGGATGAAGTGCATGTCTCGGTGCGGTTGCATGGGCAGTGTGGGCAGCGTACAGCAAGCCACTGCTCCGTCTTGGAGATGCAGGCAGGGCTGACTGCCCTGATGAAACCGCGCACATGCTGACCGGGGTTGCGTGCTGGGTGCCCAGCCACTGACTGGCGACAGGGCTCAGGCTTTGGGCAGTTGCGCGATCTCGCTGGCAATTGACTCAGACTGTGTCAACAGCAAAGCGGCCACTGACGGGTGCTCGATCGCCTGCAGATCTTCGAGCGCCTCTTTGTATTCATCGAGCAGCGACTCCTCGCCCTCACGCACCGCCGGCAGCACGTCCCGATCCAGACTGGAAACCCAGTCGCGCAAGATCACCACAACCTTGTTCACCGTGCCTTGCATCGACGAATCATCCTTTGTGGCACTGCGCAAAGCGCACCAGTTCAGACTCTTGCCCGGACGCGTGCCGCTGATGCATTTCGGTGAGTCGCCGGATGACCGTCTGGATCTCAGGCTCCGTCCGCGCTGCCATTTCGCGGTAGCCCTTCAGAACGTCATTGGTGGCCGTGTGAATGTCATGCAAGGCTTGGATCGCACCAGTGCTCATGGTCATCTCCTTCGTGTGATTGGGCGACTTTGGCAGCCCGCGGTTGTCGAAAAGGAACGTGTTGAAAGCAAGTTGGAAAAGATCGTAAAGACGCCGCCGCAACCCGAAAGGCGGACAAGTGCCAAAGCGTTTGTAGGCCAAGGACGACAGCCGCAACCGACGTTACTGAAGGCGAGCTCGCGTGCTGCCAGGCGCACGCGGCCCGCGGCTGCTCAACCTGCCTTCGCCCAGGCCAGCGGCGCCGTTGGAGGCGGTCTGAATCCTTCTGGAACCGCTGCCGTGCGCCGCCGATGACCGGCAGGCCGCTCTTGCGATGGCCGGCATGACTTCCCTCTTCGGAGGCGGGCTCAAGGGCGCCCCTTCCTGCAGTTCGCGAACCCCACTGATCGTTGAGGCCTCCGTCCTGCCCGCAGGGCTGGCCGCTACATCACCGCGCCCAGTTGCCAGGGCACAAACTCGTTCTGCCCATAGCCGTGCGTTTCGCTCTTGGTGGCGCGGCCTGAAGCCGTGGTCAGCATGAGCTGGAAGATGCGTTCACCGCAGGCATCCACCGTGTCCAGACCTTCGACGATGCCGCCGCAGTCGATGTCGATGTCGTCTTCCTGCTTGGTCCACAGCGCGGTGTTGGTGCTGAGCTTCAGCGAAGGCGAGGGTGCGCAGCCGTAGGCGCTGCCGCGGCCGGTGGTAAAGCAGATGAGGTTGGCGCCGCCGGCCACCTGGCCGGTGGCCGACACGGGGTCGTAGCCGGGGGTGTCCATGTAGACGAAGCCCCGCGCCGTGATGCGTTCGGCGAACTGGTAAACGTCCACCAGATTGGTGGTGCCGCTCTTGGCGATGGCACCCAGGCTCTTTTCCAGGATGGTGGTCAGCCCGCCGGCCTTGTTGCCGGCCGAGGGGTTGTTGTCCATCTGCATCCCGTTGCGCGCGGTGTAGGCCTCCCACCAGGCGATGCGGGTGCGCAGCTTGTCGGCCACTTCGGTGCTGACCGCACGGCGCGTGAGCAGGTGTTCGCCGCCGTAGATTTCTGGCGTTTCGCTCAGGATGGCCGTGCCGCCGTGGCGCACCAGGCGGTCGACGGCAGCGCCTAACGCTGGATTGGCGCTGATGCCGCTGTAACCGTCGCTGCCACCACATTGCAGGCCCACGGTGATGTGGCTGGCCGGCACCGGCACACGCTTGACCTTGTTGGCATGCGGCAGCAGCCGCTTGATCTCTTCGATGCCACGTGCCACGGTCTTGGCCGTGCCGCCCGTGTCCTGGATGTTGAAGGTGACCAGCCAGGCGCCTTCTTGCAGGCCTTCTTGCGCCACCAGGCCCTGGATCTGGTTGGTCTCGCAACCCAGGCCTACCACCAGCACGGCGGCAAAGTTGGGGTGGCGGGCATAACCGCCGAGTGTCCTGCGCAACACCTGCAGCTCTTCGCCGTCGCTGGCGGTGGCGCATCCCATGCCGTGGGTCAGGGCCACGATGCCGTCCACGTGGGGGAAGTCGGCCAGGGCCTCGGGGTGGATGTCACGCCTGAAGTGGTCGGAAATCGCCCGCGCTGCGGTGGCGCTGCAGTTCACGCTGGTCAGCACGCCGATGTAGTTGCGTGTGGCCACGCGACCATCGGGCCGCACGATGCCCATGAAGGTGGCGGGCTCGGGCACGAAGGCCGTGGGCGTGGCGCCGGCGCCGGGCTCGTGCGTGCGCTCGAAGCTGCTGAAGGCCAGGTTGTGCGTGTGCACGTGCTGGCCCGCCGCGATGGGCTGCGTGGCGGTGCCGATGATCTGGTTGTAGCGTCGCACGGCCTCGCCCGCCGCGATGGCCCGGGTGGCGATCTTGTGGCCCGGTGGCACCAGCCCGCTGACCGTGAGGCCCTCTTCGGCGATGGCCGTGCCGCCCAGCAGCTGTCGCCGCGCGATGACGACGTTGTCCGCGGGATGGATGCGGATGGTCGGGCTGCTCATCGGTTCCCCTGTGGGCCTTGCTCAAGCTTCCCGTTGCGGAACCGGCTTGGCCGGGCCGCTAGCGGACGGCCCCCTCGAGGGGTGGCGAGCGAAGGCGAGCTTGGGGGCACCATTCAATTGTCGATCAGGTCCGCGTTCCATGCGTGCACGGTCTGCTTCTGCTGGCCGAGTTTTTCGATGCCCAGTTCCATCACGTCGCCCGGCTTCAGGTACACCGGCGCGGGCTTGATGCCCATGCCCACGCCGGGCGGCGTGCCGGTGGTGATGAGGTCGCCGGGGTTCAGCGTCATGAAGCGGCTCAAGTGGCTCACGATCTGCGCCACGCTGAAGACCATGGTCTTGGTGTTGCCGGTCTGGAAACGCTTGCCGTTGACGTCCAGCCACATGCCCAAGTTCTGCACATCGCCCACTTCGTCGGCAGTCACCATCCAGGGGCCCGTGGGGCCGAAGGTGTCGCAGCCTTTGCCCTTGTCCCACTGGCTGCCGCGTTCCAGCTGGTATTCACGTTCCGACACGTCGTTGACCACGCAGTAGCCGGCAACGTGCTTCAGCGCGTCCGCTTCGGTCACGTAGCGCGCACGGGTGCCGATGACCACACCCAGTTCCACTTCCCAGTCGCTCTTCACCGACCCTTGAGGCAGCACCACGGCATGGTTGCAACCCACCGCGCTGTCCACCGTCTTCGTGAACACGATCGGCTCTTTCGGAATCGGCATGTTGGATTCTGCCGCGTGGTCGGCGTAGTTCAAGCCGATGGCGATGAACTTGCCCAGGCCCGACCACGGCACGGCCAGCGTGCCTTGGGGCACGACGGGCAGAGCGTTGATGTCCAGCGCGCGCAGCGCGGCCAGGCCGGCAGGCGACAGCGTGGCCGGTGTGATGTCGGCCATCAGCGCGCTGAGGTCGCGCACCTGGCCCTTGTCGTCCAGCAGGCCGGGCTTTTCCTGGCCCTTGGGGCCGTGTCTGAGAAGTTTCATGTTTGCGCTTTCTTCAATTTGACCAGCCGCCGTCGATGACTTGTGCGGTGCCGGTGGTGAATGAGGACTCGTCGCTGGCCAGGTAAACCGCCAGCGCCGCAATTTCGTCGACCTTGCCCAGGCGGCCCATGGGCTGGCGCGAGACAAAGGCGGCTTCCACCTGCGCCAGCGTCTGGCCGCTGGCCTTGGCTTGCGCGGCGATACGGTCGCGCAGCGAAGGGGATTCCACAGTGCCGGGGCAGATGGCGTTGCAGCGCACGCCCTGCGTGATGAAGTCTGCCGCCACGGCCTTGGTCAGGCCGATGATGGCGGCCTTGGTGGTGCCGTAGACAAAGCGGTTGGGCGCGCCCTTGATGCTGCCCGCCACACTGGCCACGTTGATGATGCTGCCACCGCCCGCAGCCAGCATGCCGGGCACGAAGGCTTTGATGGTGCGGAACTGGCTGCGCACGTTCAGGCCGAAGGCAAAGTCCCATTCGGCTTCGGTGCAGTCCAGCACCGTGCCGGCGTGCACGTAGCCGGCGCCGTTGAAGAGCACGTTGACGGACCCGTGCGCGGCCGCGGCGGCGCTGATGGCCGCCGGGTCGGTGACGTCCAGGCGCTGCGTGGTGCAGCCGGTGTCGGCCTTCAGCGCAGCCAGCAGTTCTTCGTTGATGTCGGTGGCGATCACCCGCGCGCCTTCGCGCACGAAGGCCGTCGCCACGGCGCGGCCGATGCCCTGGCCGGCGGCGGTGATGAAGGCGGTCTTGCCCGCCAGACGTAGTGTCATCGCTCGGTCTCCATTCGGTTTGCCGTTCAGCGCGGCACCAGGGTGACGCCGGCCAGTTGTTCTTGTGCTTCCACCAGCGAAGGCACGTACTTGCCGCCATGGCCCAGCGCACTGGCGATGGTCAGCGACTGGTGCACTGCTTCGCCCATCACGCTGGGCACTGCAAGGCTCTCGGCCAGGTGGGTGTAATAGCGCACGTCCTTGCGCGCGTTGTCGAGTTCGAACTTCAGGCCCGCCAGGTCACCGTGCAGGGTCTTGGCCATGCCTTGAAAGAGGCCCGAATTGACGCCGCTGGCGGTTACCACCTCCACCAGCTTCAGCGGGTCGATGCCAGAGCGTCGGCCGACGGCAAAGGCTTCGGCCGTGGCCGTGCAGATGGCCTGGGCGATGAAGTTGTTGAGCAGCTTGATCTTGTGCCCGTCGCCCGGGCCGCCGACGTGGAAGATGTTCTCGGCAAAGGCACGCAGCACGGGTTCGAGGCGCGCGAACACGGCAGGCTCGGCACCCACCATGACATTCAGGCGGCCGGCTTCGGCCTCCACGGGCGAACGTGCCAGAGGCGCGTCCACCAGGGTCACGCCGCGTGGGGTGCAGTGCTCGCGCAGCAGCGCGCTGGACGCGGGCTCGCTGGTCGAACAATCGACGATGAGCAGGCCTTCGCGCGCGCCGGCCAGCAGGCCGTTTTCGTCCAACAGATTGGCCTCCACCTGCGGCGAGCCGGTGACGCAGAGGAAGACGATCTCGCAGGACCTGGCCAGTGCTGCCGGGTTGGGCGCCAGGGTGGCACCGGCCGCCAGCAGATCGGCCACGCGGTCGTGGCGCTTGTGCACCGTGATGGCCAAGGTGTGACCTTTGGCGAGCAGGTTGCGCGCCATGCCATGGCCCATCAGACCGCTGGCGCCAATGAAACCGATGGGGGCCATCTCAGCCTCGGCCCACATAGGGCATCTTGGTGGCCATCACGGTGGTGAACAGCACGTTGGCTGTGAGCGGCAGGCGCGCCATGGCCAGGAAGGTGTCGACCACGGCCTGCAGGTCCATGCGCGGCTCGGGGCGCATGTTGCCGTCGGGCTGCAGCGCGCCGGCCACCATGCGCGCCGTCATCTCGCTGGCGGCGTTGCCGATGTCGATCTGGCCCACCGCAATGTCGTAGGGCCGGCCGTCCAGCGCAGCCGTCTTGGTCAACCCGCTGACCGCGTGCTTGGTGGCCGTGTAGGCAATGGAACCCGGCCGCGGCGTGTAGGCCGAGATGCTGCCGTTGTTGATGATGCGGCCGCCCATGGGCTGCTGCTCTTTCATCATCTTGAACGCTTGTGAAAGACAGTAGAAGGCGCCGTTGAGGTTGACATCGACGATCTGCCGCCATTCGGCACCGGTCACCAGGTCGGGTGTCTTGGCCGTGAGTCCGCCACCGGCGTTGTTGAACAACAGGTCCAGGCGGCCGTGGCGCTGTTTGATCGCTGCAAAGGCAGCGGCCACTTCGTCTTCGTCGGCCACGTTGCAAGGCAAGGGCAGGGCGTGGCCGGCGTTGACGCCGGCGGCTTCTGCGGTCTCTTGCAGGGCTTCGGTACGGCGGCCCAGCAGGGCCACCTGCCAGCCTTCGGCCAACAGGCCAAGGGCGCAGGCGCGACCGATGCCGCTGCCGGCGCCGGTGACGAGGGCGATTTTGCTCATGCGGTTTTTCTCAATGGTTGTCCTTCGGCACCGCCGCGCCGCGGCAGCCACGCAGGAAGTCCAGGTCTGCGCCTTCGTCGGCCTGCAGCACGTGATCGATGTAGAGCTTCCAGTACCCGCTGTCCATGGCTGGGGTCGGCGGCTGCCAGGCGGCGCGACGGGTGGTCAGTTCGGCGTCGTCCACGTGCAGATGCAGGCGGCGGCCGGCCACGTCCAGCGTGATCAGGTCGCCGTTTTTCACCAGCGCCAGCGTGCCACCTGCAGCGGCTTCGGGTGCGGTGTGCAGCACCACGGTGCCGTAGGCGGTGCCGCTCATGCGTGCGTCGCTGATGCGCACCATGTCCGTGATGCCTTTGCGCAGCACCTTGGGCGGCAGCGGCATGTTGCCCACTTCGGCCATGCCGGGGTAGCCTTTGGGGCCGCAGTTCTTCAGCACCAGGATGCAGGATTCGTCCACGTCCAGGTTCTCGTCGTCGATGCGCGCGTGGAAGTCGTGGCTGTCCTCGAACACCACCGCGCGGCCCGTGTGCTGCATCAGCGCCGGCGTGGCCGCGCTGGGCTTGATGACGGCGCCGCGCGGCGCCAGGTTGCCGCGCAGCACGGCGATGCCGGCCTTGTCCTTGAAGGGCGCGGCCATGGTCTTGATGACACGCGGGTCGAAGTTCTGCGCGCCTTCGATGTTCTGGCCCACGGTCTGGCCATTGGCCGTCACCGCGTCCAGGTGCAGCACCGACGCAATTTCTTTCATCACCACCGGCAGGCCACCGGCGTAGCAGAAGTCTTCCATCAGGTGTTCGCCGCTGGGTTGCAGGTTCACCAGGCAGGGCAGTTCGCTGGCCAGTCGGTCGAAGTCGTCGATCGTCAACTTCACGCCGATGCGGCCGGCGATGGCGATCAAGTGAATGACGGCGTTCGTGCTGCCGCCGATCGCAGCCAGCGTGCGGATGGCATTTTCGAAGGCTTCTCGGGTCAGGATGCTGCTCAGCTTCTGGTCGGTGTGCACCATCTCCACGATGCGCCGCCCGGCATTGCGCGCGATGACGTTGCGGCGGCCGTCCACGGCCGGATAGGCCGCGTTGCCAGGCAGGCCCACGCCCAGCGCCTCGACCATGCTGGCCATGGTGCTGGCGGTGCCCATGGTCATGCAGTGGCCGTGGCTGCGGTGCATGCAGCTTTCGGCTTCGAAGAAGTCCTGCAGCTTCAGCGTGCCGGCACGCACCTGTTCGCTCATGCTCCACACGCCGGTGCCCGAACCCAGTTCCTGGCCGCGCCACTTGCCGTTGAGCATGGGCCCGCCGCTGACACCGATGGTGGGCAGGTCGACGCTGCTGGCGCCCATCAGCAGGCTGGGTGTGGTCTTGTCGCAGCCCATCAGCAGCACCACGCCGTCGATGGGGTTGCCGCGGATGCTTTCTTCCACGTCCATGCTGGCCAGGTTGCGGTACAGCATGGCGGTGGGGCGCATCAGCGTCTCGCCCAGGCTCATGACCGGGAACTCAAGCGGAAAGCCGCCCGCTTCGTAGACACCGATCTTCACCTGCTCGGCCAGCGTGCGGAAGTGGCTGTTGCAGGGCGTGAGTTCGCTGAAGGTGTTGCAAATGCCGATGACCGGCCGGCCGTCGAACTGGTCGTGCGGCACGCCCTTGCCCTTGACCCAGCTGCGGTAGGCAAAACCGTCGCGGTCTTGGCGGCCGAACCATTGCTGGCTGCGCAGTTCTTCGGGCTTCTTGCGGGGCTTGGTGTTCATGGTCTTGTCTCTCGGCGCCAGGGCATGCTGGCTTTCCCGGGTGTGGGCCCCAGTCTGCTGCAGATACTATGGTATGACGATTGAACCCGCAGCCGTAGAAGCCCTAGGAGGCCACCGTGTCACCCACCCAAGCACCCAGCGCAAGCCCCATTCATGTGCTGTCCATGGGCCGGCTGTCGCCGCTGTTCATGCCGCAGCTGCAGGCGGCTTTCAGGATCCATGTGCTGACTGAACTGACGCCCGAAGAGTTGGCGGAAGTCGCGCCCCTGGTGCGCGGCATCGCCGGCAGCGGTGAATCCAAAGTGCCGGCTGACTTGATGGCACAGCTGCCCGCGCTGGAACTGGTGTCCATCATGGGTGTGGGTTACGACGGTGTGGACGTGGCGGCGGCCAAGGCGCAGCAAGTGATGGTCACGCACACGCCCAATGTGTTGAACGACGATGTCGCCGATCTGGCCATCGGCCTGATGCTCAGCGCCTCACGCCAGTTGCCGGCGGCTGACCGTTATGTGCGTGCCGGGTTGTGGCCCGCTGGTGCCATGCCGCTGGCGCGCAAGATGAGTGGAGCGCGCCTGGGCATCGTGGGCATGGGCCGTATCGGGCAGGCCATTGCCCAGCGGGCGCTGGCCTTCAACATGACGGTGGCCTACACCGCCCGCAGTGGCAAGCCCGAATTGCCCTTTGCCTTTGTGCCCAGCTTGCTTGCACTGGCCGAGGCTTCGGACTTCCTGGTGCTCATCACGCCAGGCGGTGCCGCCACACGCAGACTCATCGACGCGCCGGTGCTGAAGGCGCTGGGCCCCAAGGGCTTTCTGGTCAATGTGGCGCGCGGCTCGGTGGTGGACGAACTCGCGCTGATCGAGGCCCTGGAAAACGGCACCATTGCTGGCGCTGGGCTCGATGTGTTCGAAGACGAACCGCGTGTGCCCGATCGGCTGCTGGCCTTGCAAAAAGTGGTGCTCACGCCGCACATCGGCAGCGCCACGGCGGCCACGCGGCAGGCCATGGCCGACCTGGCCTTCAACAACCTGGCGGCTCACTTTGCCGGCCAGCCGGTGCTGACACCCGTGCCCGAGTGCCAGCCATGACTTGTCCAGGCGCTGACTCGGGAAAGCCCGAAGGCCACTTGAGCCCAATCATCATACGATAAGACCGCAGGTGCCAATTCCGCCCAGAGCACCGTTCATCCACGACCCGCTAGGAGACTACCCATGCAAGTGAAAAAGATCGGTTTGGCCTGTGCCTTGGTGGCAGCAGGACTGTGGGCTGCGGCCCCTGCCATGGCCCAGGAAAAAGTCACCGTGTGGTGGGGCAAGGGCTTCTACAAGGCCGAAGACGACGCGCTCTTTGCCGCCATCAGGAAGTTCGAAGCCAAGTTCCCCAAGTACAAGATCGACCTGAGCCTTTACGCACCGCAGGAAGCCATTCCCAAGACCGTTGCCGCCTTGGATGCAGGCAACCCGCCCGACGTGGCATACGGCGACGTGTACGACTTCCAGGTCACGGCCAAGTGGGCTTTCGAAGGCAAGCTGGAAGACATCTCCAGCATCATCGACCCGATGCGCGCCAAGTTCGAACCGTCTGCGCTGTCGACCACTTTCCTGCTCAACAACACCAACCAGAAGCGCGCTTACTACGCCTTCCCGGTGAAGCAGCAGACCATGCACATCCAGTACTGGAAGGACATGCTGGCGGAGTCGGGCTACAAGGAAAGCGACATCCCCAAGGACTGGAAGGGCTACTGGGACTTCTGGTGCGACAAGGTGCACACCGGTTACCGCCAGAAGACCGGCACCCGGGCCTTCGGCACCGGCTTCCCGATGGGCGTGGACTCCAGCGACTCGTTCTTCTCGTTCCTGACGTTCATGGACGCGTACAACGTCAAGCTGGTCAGCGATTCGGGCAAGTTGCTGGTCGATGACCCCAGCGTGCGCCAGTCGCTCATCAACGCCGTCACCGACTACACGGCCGTCTACAGCAAGGGCTGCACCCCGCCTTCGGCCACGAGCTGGAAGGACCCGGACAACAACGTCGCCTTCCACAACAAGACCATCATCATGACCCACAACGCCACGATCTCGATCGCGGCGAAATGGCTGGATGACATGAACAACGCCACGCTCACTGAAGCGCAGCGGGCCACCGCCAAGGCCAACTACACCGAAAAGATTGCCACTGCCGGCTTTCCCAACAAGCCCGACGGCAGCAAGATGACCTATCGCGCGGCGGTGAAGACGGGTGTGATCTTTCAGCAGTCGAAGAACAAAGCGGGTGCCAAGGCGTTCGTGGCCTTCATGCTGGACGATGCCAACCTCACGCCTTATGTCGAAGGCTCGCTGGGTCGCTGGTTCCCGGTGACCAAGGCCGCCCAGCAAAGTGCGTTCTGGAAAGGCGACCCGCACCGCTTGGCGGTCTACAACCAGTTCATGGCCGGCACCACACCTTTCGAGTTCACCAAGAACTACAAGTTCACGGTGCTCAACAACGAAAACGTGTGGGCCAAGGCGATGAACCGGGTGCTCAGCGAAAAGGTGCCGGTGCCGCAGGCCGTGGACGAGATGATCGCCCGTATCAAGACGGTGGCGAACTGAGTCCAGCCCCCGGAGCGCCTGCGGCGCTCCCCCCTCAAGGGGGGGGCGACACCGCACCGAGCGAGCACCTGCGTGCTCGCGAGTGGCGGACGAGCGCCGTTCGGCCTGCCGGCCGGACGGCGACGACAGCGGCCCGGTAAAGCCGGTTCCGCGGCGTCCACTTGATCGCATTGGCACGCACCTCATGACAACTTCCACCCTCGCAGAACCGGCTTCTCGCAAGCCGGCCAAGCCGCTCACGACCTGGGAGCTGTGGGGGCGTCTGCTGGTGGTGCCTTACCTGATCGTGTTCGTGGTCTTCGTGCTCTACCCGGTCTGTTATGGCCTGTGGCTGGCGCGTGACCCGGGCAACTACGTCAAGCTGGCCGACGACCCGATCTTCTTTCGCACGGCCGTCAACACCTTCATCTTCCTGGTGGTGGCGGTCAACCTGAAGATGGTCGTTGCGCTGGGCCTGTCGGGCTTCTTTGTGCAGACGCGCTGGTGGATCAAGGCACTGTCGCTGCTGTTCATCCTGCCGTGGGCCGTGCCTTCGATCCCCACCATCCTGTCGGTGCGGTTCATGCTGAACCCGGAGTGGGGCGTGATCAACACCACCATCTTCAAGCTCACCGGACTGGACGGCCCCAACTGGTTGAACGACCCGACGCTGGCGCTGATCCTCTCGATGCTGATGCACATCTGGAAGAGCCTGCCGTTCTGGACGCTCATCCTGATCGCCGGCCGCCTGGCCATACCGACCGAACAGTACGAGGCCGCCAGCGTGGACGGTGCCACGCGTTGGCAGAAATTCACCTTCATCACCTGGCCGGCGATGAAGGGCATCTTCTTCACGTCCACCATCCTCAGCATGATCTGGACGCTGGGCGACTTCAACAGCGTCTACCTGCTCACCGGCGGTGGCCCCGCCGACCTGACACACGTGCTGGCCACGCTGGGCATACGCTACCTGCGGCTGGACCAGATCGAACTGGCCATGGCCAGCATCGTGGTGGCCTTGCCCTTCGTGCTGCCGCTGGTCTACATCATGATGAAGAGACTCAGCAAATGACGCGCAAGGCGCTCAGCTGGAAGAAGGTCTCGGTCGAGGCGCAACTGCTGCTGGTGGGCATACCGGTGCTGCTGTGGACGATCATTCCCGTCTACCACCTGTTCCTGTTTGCCATCTCTGAACGCGACTCGGCCACCTCGGGCCGGCTGTGGCCGAAGAACCCGACGCTGCAGAACTTCGAGACGGTGTTTGCGCAGAAGCATTTCTACCTGAATCACTTCTGGATCCAGCTGGGCAACAGCCTGCTGATCGCCGTGGCAGTGGGTGTCATCACGCTGTTCGTGGCCACCTGCGCAGCTTTTGCCATCAGCAGGCTGAAGGTGCGCGGCGGCCGCACGGTGATGAACATGGCGCTGTTCACCTACTTCATCCCAGCCGCTTTTTTGGCTGTGCCCATGTACAAGACCATGGCCAATTACGGCTTGCTCAACAGCAAGTGGAGCCTGGTGCTGGCCATGGTGACCATCGCGTCCCCGTACTGCATCTGGGTTCTGAAGCAGGCCAGCGACAAGCTGCCCTGGGAACTGGACGAAGCCGCGCGCATGGACGGCGCCACGCCACTGCAGCTGTTTCGGCTGGTGTACGTGCCGCTGATGGTGCCCAGCCTGGTGGCGGTGGGCACCTACAGCCTGCTGCTGGCGTGGAACGAATACCTCTACGGCTTCTTGCTGCTGAGCAAGGAAACCGACCTCACACTGGCCGTGGCCCTGGGCAATTTCCTGGCCGCCGACGACTCACCCTGGGAACTGCTGATGGCCACCGGCTTCATCTACGCCCTGCCGCCCGCAGCCATCTACTACGCCTTCAAGCGCTACATGGTCTCTGGCCTTACTGCAGGCGCCGTCAAGTCCTAATTCCCCACGAGCAACTCCATGGCAGCGGTCAGTTTCAAGAACATTCAGAAGGCCTACGGCAAGGTCAAGGTCATCCATGGCCTGGGCTTCGACATTGCCGATGGTGAATTTGTCGTGCTGGTGGGGCCCAGCGGCTGCGGCAAGAGCACGCTGTTGCGCATGCTGGCCGGGCTGGAAGAAATCACCGACGGCGAGATCTTCATCGACGGCAAGGTGGTCAACGACCTGGAGAGCAAGGACCGGGACATTGCCATGGTGTTCCAGAGTTATGCCCTGTACCCGCACATGACCGTGCGCGAAAACATGGGCTTCAGCCTGCGCCTGCGCAAAGCCGACAGGTCCACCCTGTCAGAGCGTGTGGCCAAAGCGTCGCGCATCCTGAATCTCGATCCGCTGCTGGACCGTTTTCCGCGTGAGTTGTCGGGTGGCCAGCGTCAGCGGGTGGCCATGGGCCGCGCTATCGTGCGCGACCCCAAGGTGTTTCTCTTCGATGAACCGCTGTCCAACCTGGACGCCAAGTTGCGCGTGGCCATGCGGGCCGAGATCAAGTCGCTGCACCAGCGCCTGAAGACGACCACGGTCTACGTCACGCACGACCAGATCGAGGCCATGACCATGGCCGACCGCATCGTGGTCATGCATGACGGCATCGTCGAACAGATCGGCACGCCGCTGGAACTTTTCGACAAGCCGGGCAACCTGTTCGTGGCGCAGTTTATCGGCAGCCCGTCGATGAACGTGTTGCGAGGCTGTGTGCGGGGTGGACATGTCGAGGCCCTGGGCGCGCGCTGGCCGCTGCCGGTCGGTGTGGGCCGTGAAGAACAAGAAGTGCATTACGGCATCCGACCCACCGACCTGACGCTCTCCGACCAGGGCGTGCCTGCACGCGTGGTGGTGGTCGAACCCACGGGTGCCGAGACCGAACTTTTGGTAGAGGTGGGCAGCGGGGACGCTACGCAGAGCCTGGTGGTGGTGATGCACGGCCGCACGGCGGCGCAGCCCGAGAGCACTGTTTTCCTGTCGCTGGACGCCGACAAGGTGCATGTCTTCGACGCGCAGGGCGGCGCCAGGCTCGGTTGAGGCTTGTGTCCATGACCGCCCCGCGCACTGGCCACCCGAGCCGTATCGTGGTCATGGGTGTCAGCGGCTGCGGCAAGAGCACCGTGGCGCAAGCGCTGGCCCTGCGTTTGCAGTTGCCCTTTGTCGAAGGTGACGAATTGCATCCGCCGCGCAACGTGGCGTTGATGGCATCGGGCACACCACTGACCGATGAAGACCGCCGCGAATGGTTGCAGGCCGTGGCCTCCCGCTTGGCGCAGTCTGAATCCAGCGGCGCCGTGGTGGCCTGCTCGGCCTTGAAGCGCAGCTACCGCCAGCTGCTGCGCGACCGTGCGCCGGGCTTGCGCCTGGTGCATCTGGCGGGCAGCGAAGGTGTGCTGGCGCAAAGGCTGCACGCCCGTGCCGGCCACTACATGCCGGCTTCGCTGCTGCAGAGCCAGCTCGACACGCTGGAGCCGCCATCTGCCGACGAACACGCCATCGTGCTGAACATCGAGATGCCACCCGATCAGTTGGTGGATTCGATCTGCCGACAGTGGGATATTCGCGGCGCGCTGGCGCAGCCCGTCACTGAGAACGCAGCCATGGAATTCACCAAAGTCATTCTCGAAACCGGCCCCGGCGGCCGGGCCTGTTTCCGCGAAGAGCCGATCGCGCTGACGCAAGGCAAGCCGATGGCCCGCCTGTCTCCCTTGATGGCCAGCGGCGGTCTGCAACTGCGCATGAGCCCGGCGGGCTTTCGCAGCGACTTCCACTGCACCGAAACGCCCCAGTGGCTGTTTGTGCTGGGCGGCCAGATGGAAATCGGTCTGCAGGACGGCAGCTCCCGTGTGTTCGGCCCCGGGCAGCACTTCTACTCGGCAGACACATTGCCCGCCGGCGCGACTTTCGACGCCCAACTGCATGGGCACTGGTCGCGCCAGTTGGGTGAAGAGCCGCTGGTCACCGCCTTCGTCCGCACATGATCAAGAACGTCCACGGCAACACGCTGGACCGCCTGGGCGAAGCCATCGTGGCCGGCCGCTACCCGCCGGGCAGCGGCGTACCGCCGGAGCCCACGCTGTGCGACGAACTGGGGGTCAGCCGCACGGTGGTGCGCGAGGCCGTGAAGTCGCTGGTCGCCAAGGGCCTGCTCACCACAGGGCCCAAGGTGGGCACGCGTGTGCAGCCGGCCGAGCAATGGAACTGGTTCGACCCTGACGTGGTGGCCTGGCAAAGCAAGGCCGGCCTGACGCGCGAGTTCTTGCGCGAGGTGCAGGAACTGCGCCGTGTGGTGGAACCTGCCGCCGTGCGCATGGCGGCCGAACGTGCCACGGCGCAAGACATTGCCGGCATTGAAGCGGCCTACGCCGGCATGAAGGACGCCATCGAAAACGGCGGCGACTACGTCAAGCACGACCTGGCGTTCCACCAGGGCCTGCTGCGCGCCTGCCACAACCGCATGCTGGTGCAGATGAGCAAGGCGCTGAGCGCCTTGCTGCGCACGGCGTTCGAGATCAGCACCTCGCGGCCCGACGGGCCGGCCTCCTCGCTGCCCTTGCACCGCGCGGTGCTGGACGGCGTGATCGCGCGCCACCCGGTGAAGGCCGAACGTGCGGCACTGACGCTGATCGACAGTGCCCGCGACGACATCGAACAGGTGCTGGCATCACGCCGCAAGCTGCCGTCGGTGTCGGCACCCGCCCAACGCCTGAAAGGCCGTGGGCTGCCCACGGCAAGCATCACCCTGAAGGAGACCACTCGATGAAACTGCTCATCACCGGCGGCGCCGGATTTGTCGGCGCACGTCTGGCGCGCGCGCTGCTGAGCCAGGGCAAGTTGGCCGGCAGGCACATCGACCAACTGGTGCTGGCCGACCAGGTGGCCGCACCGGCCGACTTGCTGGCGGACGCCCGTGTGCAATCGCGCGTGACTCCCTTGCTGGCGGCTTGTGAAGCCCTGCGCGAAGAGCCTTTCGACGGCGTTTTCCACCTCGCTTCAGCCGTGTCGGGCGAATGTGAAGCCGACTTCGACCTGGGCCTGCGCAGCAATTTGGACAGCACACGTGCCTTGCTGGATGCCTTGCGCCATCGCCAGCACAAGGGCGGTACCCCGACTCGCCTGGTCTTCAGCAGCTCCATCGCGGTCTTCGGGCCCGACCCGGCGTACGCCTTTCCAGCACAAGTGGCCGATGACACGTTGCCCACACCACAGACCAGTTATGGCACCCAGAAGCTCATCTGCGAGCAGCTGGTGGCCGATTACACACGCAAGGGCTACATCGACGGCCGTGCGGCGCGGCTGATGACGGTGACGGTGCGTCCGGGTCGCCCCAACGGCGCGGCCAGTTCCTTCTTCAGCGGCATCATCCGTGAGCCACTGGCCGGCGTCGAGTCGGCGTGCCCGGTGGCGCCCGACGTGGCACACCCGGTGTCGTCTCCGCAGCGCACGGTGCAGGGCCTCGTGGCCGTGTTCGAAGCCAGCCGCGAAGCCTTTGTCGGCCGCACCGCGCTCAACCTGCCGGGCCTGAACGTGACGGTGCAGCAGATGCTGGACGCCTTGTTGGCCGTGGCCGGACCGAAGGTGAGGGCGCTGGTTCGTTTCGAGCGCGACGAACGCATCGCTGCCATCGTGGCCAATTGGCCCCGTGCCGCCACCGCCAAACGCGCGGCCGCGCTGGGCCTGCAGCCCGAGGCGAATTTCGAAGCCATCATCCGGCAGTACATCGCCGACAGCGCGGCCACGCCCGCAGCCTTGCAAGGAATGAACTCATGAACCAGATCGACTTGAAAGGCCGCGTGGCCGTGGTCACCGGCGGTGCGCAAGGCATTGGCTTTGCGATCAGCGAAAGGCTGCTGCAAAGCGGCGCGCGTGTGGTCATCTGGGACATCGACGCCGCCCACATGGACACGGCCTGCGCTGCGCTGCAAGCATTTGGGCCGGTGCGCGGGCAGTTGGTGGAACTCACCGACGACAGCGCGGTAGCCGCTGCAACGGCGATGACGGTGGCGGCTGATGGCCGCATCGACATCCTGGTCAACAACGCCGGCATCACCGGCGGCAATGCGACCACCTGGGAACTGGATCCGGCGGTGTGGCGGCGTGTCATCGAGGTCAACCTGGTGGCACCCTACATCACCTGCCGTCACGTGGTGCAGCAGATGATCAAGGGCGGCTACGGGCGCATCGTCAACATTGCCTCGGTGGCAGGCAAGGAAGGCAACCCCAACGCCAGCCATTACAGCGCCAGCAAGGCCGGCTTGATAGCGCTGACCAAGAGCCTGGCCAAGGAAGTGGCCACCCAGGGTGTGCTGGTCAACGCCATTACACCCGCGGTGGCCAAGACGGCCATGTTCGAGCAGATGACGCAAAAACACATCGACTACATGCTGGGCAAGATCCCCATGGGCCGCTTCCTGGAAGTGCAGGAAGCCGCGGCCATGGTGGCCTGGCTGTCCAGCGAAGAGTGTTCCTTCAGCACCGGCGCGGTGTTCGACCTGACCGGCGGACGTTCGACTTACTGACCCGCCTCAGCGCCTCAGCGCTTCATCGTGTCAAGCGCCCCGTGACTGGATAGATCGGGTCGGTGTAGCCAAAGGTGGACGCGTGGCCGGGTGGCACGCGTGCGTCGACCCAGGCTTCGTCTTCTGCCGTGACCTGCAGCGATATCGCGGCGATGCAGTCCTGCCACTGGGCCAGCGTGCGTGGTCCGCCGATGATGCCGTTGACAAGCCGGTTGTTCAGCACCCACGCCATGGCCAGGTGGACCGGACTGACGCCCCGTGCAGCGGCATGGGCGGCGAAGTCCTGTGCCAGGCGCAAGGATTCCGGCCGCCATTCTGTCTGCATCAGCCGCCGGTCGGCACGCGCGGCGCGGCTGTCGGCGGGTGGCGTGGCATTGGGTGCGTACTTGCCACTGAGCACGCCCCGCGCCAGCGGGCTGTAAGTCACTGCGCCCAGGCCGTAGTGGGCGCAGGCGGGCAGCAGTTCCAGCTCGACGCCCCGGGTCACTGCGCTGTAGGGCGGCTGCAGTGCAATGGGCTGAGGCACGCCCATTTGTCGCGCCACTTCGACCACGCGCGCCAGGCGCCAGGCGCGGAAATTGGACAGGCCCCAGTGCAACACCTTGCCCTGGTCGATGAGCCGGCCCATGGTGGCCACGGTTTCTTCGAGCGGCGTGCTGTCGTCGTCGCGGTGCAGGTAATACAGATCGATGCGGTCGGTGCCCAGGCGGCGCAGGCTGTGTTCAACGGCCTGCGTGATCCATCGCCGCGAGGTTCCGCGGTCGTTGGGCTCTTCGCTCCCCGGATTGGCCACCTTGGTGGCCACCACCCAGCGCGAGCGGTCGGCCCGGATGAGCCGGCCCACCATGCGTTCCGACTCGCCTTTGGCATACACATCGGCGGTGTCGATGGCGTTGATGCCGGCGGCACGCGCGGCATCGACGATGGCCGCCGCGTCGGCTTCGCCGGTCTGGTCACCGAACATCATGGTACCCAGCCAGAGCGGGCTCACCTTCAGGCCGCTGGCGCCCAGGTTGCGGTAGTGCATCGTCATCCGATGCGGCCCAGCAGCAGATATTCCATCAGCGCTTTCTGCACGTGCATGCGGTTCTCGGCCTCGTCCCAGACCACGCTCTGCGGGCCGTCGATGACTTCGGTCGTGACCTCTTCGCCGCGGTGCGCCGGCAGGCAGTGCATGAACAGCGCGTCGGGCTGTGCCACCGCCATCATCTCTTCGTCCACGCACCAGTCGACAAAAGCCTTGCGGCGCTCTTCGTTCTGCGCTTCGTAGCCCATGCTGGTCCAGACGTCCGTGGTCACCAGGTGCGCACCTTCGCAGGCCTGCATGGGGTGGTTGAAGACCTTGTAGCAGTTGCTGTCGCGCACGCCGGCCACGGCGGCGTCCACTTCGTAGCCGCTAGGGGTGCTGACATGCACCGTGAAGCCCAGGATCTCGGCCGCCTGCAGCCAGGTGTTGGCCATGTTGTTGCCGTCTCCCACCCAGGCCACGACCTTGCCCTGGATGCTGCCGCGCTGCTCGATGAAGGTGAAGATGTCGGCCAGGATCTGGCAGGGGTGGTATTCGTTGGTCAGGCCGTTGATCACCGGCACGCGCGAGTGCGCGGCAAAACGTTCGAGCATGTCCTGCTCGAAGGTGCGGATCATCACGAGGTCGACCATGCGGCTGATGACGCGAGCGCTGTCTTCGGCCGGTTCTGCGCGACCCAACTGACTGTCGCCGGTGGTCAGGTGCACCACCGAGCCGCCCATCTGGTACATGCCGGCCTCGAAGCTGACACGGGTGCGTGTGCTGGCCTTCTCGAAAATCATGGCCAGCGTGCGGTCCACCAGTGGCTGGTATTTTTCGTAGTTCTTGAAGCGGGTCTTGATGATGCGTGCGCGTTCGAAAACGTAGCTGTACTCCTCGGCGCGCAAGTCCTTGAATTGCAGGTAGTGCTTCATCAGCGAATGCCCGGGTTTCATGACTCGGCTAAGAAGCTCTTGATCAAGGGGCACAGGATGGCCGCGATCTGGCGTGCTTCGTCAGCGCTCAGAATGAGCGGCGGCACCAGGCGGATCACGCTGTCGGCCGTGACGCTGAGCATCAGGCCCGCTTCGGCCGCGCGGTTCAGGAGCACGCCGCAGGGGCGATCCAGCTCGATGCCGATCATCAGGCCCGCGCCGCGGATTTCCTTCACGCCAGCCACGCCTTCCAGGCCGCTGGCCAGCGCATCGCGCAGCACTGCGCCAACGGTGGCCGCATTGGCCATCACACCGTCCTCTTGCATGATGCGCAGCGTTTCCACACCCGCCCGCATGGCCAGTGGGTTGCCGCCGAAGGTGGTGCCGTGGTTGCCCGGGCCCAGCACGTTGACGGCCCTGGGGCCGACCACGATGGCGCCGATGGGCACACCCGAGCCCAGGCCCTTGGCCAGCGGCATCACGTCGGGCACGATGCCGGCCCACTGGTGCGCAAACCACTTGCCGGTGCGCCCGATGCCGCACTGCACTTCGTCCAGCATCAGCAGCCAGTCTTGCTGGTCGCACAGCTGGCGCAGGCCCTGCAGGTATTCCCAGCGCGAGGAGTTGATGCCCCCTTCGCCCTGGATGGTTTCCAGGAACACCGCCACCACGTTGGGGTTGCGGCGCGCCACTTCCTGCAATGCGGCCAGATCGTTGAGCGGCACCCGCACAAAACCTTCGACCAGCGGCTCGAATCCCTTCTGCACTTTCGGGTTGCCGGTGGCCGACAGGGTGGCGATTGAACGGCCGTGGAAGGCCTTTTCGTAGACGATGATCTCGGGGCGGTGAATGCCCTTGTCGTGCCCGTACTTGCGTGCGATCTTCAGCGCGCCTTCGTTGGCTTCCAGGCCCGAGTTGCAGAAAAACGCGGCGCTCAGGCCCGAAAGCTCACACAGTTTTGCGGCCAGTGTTTCCTGCAACGGCACTTCGTAGTAGTTGCTGCTGTGGATCATCTTGCCGATCTGGTCCTGCAACGCAGGCACCAGCTTGGGGTGGGCATGACCCAGCGTGTTGACCGCGATGCCGCCCAGGCCGTCCAGGTACTTTCGGCCTTGCGTGTCCCACAGCCAGCAGCCTTTGCCGTGAGACAAGGCAATCGGCAGGCGGCCGTAGGTGTTCATCACATGGGGCATGGGGCCCAGGCTGGCTTGCATCACGGCGGGGTCTGGGGCGTTCATCGCGGTTTCCTTGAGAGGCACAGAAAACAAAACCGGGCTGCGACGCATCGGTCACGGCCCGGCGGAGTTTGATTCTAAAGGGGGGGTCTTGCTCGGGGTGCGCGATGCCGAAGGTGCGGTTGACACCACCAAGCCAGGCACGGGCCATGCATGCTGCGATGCAACACAATGAAGGCACAATACAAACCGTGCAGGCGGTGATCGGCCCTATTCGGTCTCCGGCACCCGTTTGGGCAGGCCACCGTGTCCAGCCGACCTTGATGACCCACTCCAAGCCCCGCCAGTACTACATCCAGGGCCTCACGCTCGAAGGCCGCAGCTTCCGGCCCAGCGACTGGGCCGAACGGCTGGCCGGCGCCATGTCCAGCTTCCGCCCGGGCGGTGGCAAGGGCGGCATCGGGTCTTACATCGGCTATTCACCTTACTGCGTGCCGCAGGTGGTGGACGGCGTGAAGTGCGTGCTGGTCAGCGAAGCGCTGCGTGGCATCGAGCCCATGGCGTGGGACTTCGTGATGAACTTTGCCCGCGACAACCAGTTGCAGGTGGCGGAGGTTTGCATGCTGCCAGGGGCAGAAAGGCCGTTGAAAGGCTGAAGCTTGCGAGCCAGATTCGCGGCGCCCATGAAAAAGGCCCGCTGAGCGGGCCTTTTCTGAGTGTGCAGCCAGGTGCGCTGCACAGCTACCGGTCAGGCGGCCAGGGCCAGCGCCTTGACCTTGGCCGACAGGCGGCTCTTCAGCCGAGCAGCCTTGTTCTTGTGGAAGACACCTTTGTCAGCAACCGAGTCGATCACACTCTGGGCCGACTTGAAGACTTCAACGGCCTTGGCCTTGTCGCCGCCGGTCACCGCCTTCTGCACGTTCTTGACGACGGTGCGAAAGCGCGAGCGCAATGCGGTGTTGGCGGCGTTGAGCACCACGTCTTGACGGGCGCGCTTGCGGCCCGAGGCGAGGCGGACGGTCTTCTTCTTGGCTTTGGACGAGGTGGCCATTCGTTGCTGTCGCGTGTTGCGATTCGGTTGCAGTTCGGTTGAGTTGGATTGGTTGACTGGCTTTTTTTCAGCGGCTGCATCTTTAGGATCAATCCGCGGATGCAAAGACCGTCGAGTGTAGCACGCACGCTCAAGTCGGGCCAAGCCACCTGGGCCGGCTGCCTATAATGCGCTGCCACGTGAATCTGCTCAAGGCTGCCTCCACTGTTTCCCTGCTGACCCTGTTGTCGCGGATCACGGGCTTGGTGCGCGAGCAGCTCATCGCGGCCAACTTTGGGGCCAGCGCGTCCACCGACGCCTTCAACGTGGCGTTCCGCATCCCCAACCTCTTTCGCCGGCTGTTTGCCGAAGGTGCCTTTTCGCAGGCCTTTGTGCCGCTGTTGGCGGCCACACGCAGCGCCAACGGGGACGAAGCCACACACGGTCTCATCGACGCCGTGGCCACGGTGCTGACCTGGGCCTTGCTGGCCACCTGCGTGATTGGCGTTGCAGCCGCGCCGGTGCTGGTGTGGGTGATGGGCTCGGGTCTGGAGCGTTTCGACATCGCGGTCGACATGACCCGCTGGATGTTCCCCTACATCGGTTTCATGTCACTGGTGGCTCTGGCGGCCGGCGTGCTGAACACCTGGAAGCACTTTGCGGTGCCGGCGGTGACGCCGGTGCTGCTGAACCTGAGCGTGATTGCTGCGGCCTGGTGGGGCGCGCCTGCACTGCAGGCGCGAGGCATCGAGGCCATCTACGCACTGGCCGGCGGGGTCATGCTGGGGGGTGTGCTGCAACTGGCGGCCATGTTGCCGGCTCTGGCCCGAGTCGGCTGTCTGCCGCGCATCGGTCTGCTGCCGGGTGCGATTGCCCGCGCCTGGCGCCATCCCGGCGTCGCCCAGGTGCTGAAGAACATGGCGCCCGCGTTGCTGGGTGTGTCGGTGGCGCAAATCTCGCTGCTCATCAACACCCAGATCGCGTCGCATGTGGCCGTCGGTGCGGTGTCCTGGCTGACCTACGCCGACCGGCTGATGGAATTTCCCACCGCGCTGCTGGGCGTGGCGCTGGGCGTGGTGCTGTTGCCGCAGCTGTCGGCGGCCCAGGCCCGGCAGGACGCGGCCGACTTCTCCGGCATGCTGGACTGGGGCCTGCGCCTGGTGGTGCTGCTCACGGTGCCCTGCGCGCTGGCGTTGCTGCTGTTCCCACAGGGCCTGGTGAGCGTGCTGTACCACTACGGCGCCTTCAGGGCGGAAGACGTGGCGATGACGGTGCTGGCCCTGCGCGGTTACGGCGTGGGCCTGCTCGGACTGGTGGCCGTCAAGGTGCTGGCGCCGGCCTTTTACGCACGGCAGGACATCCGCACGCCAGTGAAGATTGCCGTCGGTGTGCTGGTGGCCACGCAGGCCATGAACCTGGTGCTGGTGCCCTGGCTGGGGCATGCCGGCCTGGCGCTTTCCATCGGCTTGGGCGCCCTCGTCAATGCCGCACTGCTGCTGGCCGGGTTGCTGCGCCGAGGTGTCTTCGTGCCGCACGCCGGTTGGCTGGGTTTTGCCTGGCGGGTGGCGCTGGCCAATGCGGCGCTGGGCCTGGCGCTGGCCTGGGCCGCGCAAGACATCGACTGGATCGGTCTGCAGGCTCATGGCCTGCAACGTGCCGCGGCCGTGGCGGCGGTGCTGGCCGGCGTGGCGCTGCTGTACTTCACCGTGCTGCTTCTGTGTGGCTTGCGTCCGCGGCAGTTCATGCGGCGTGGCTGACCTACACTGACAACGATGGCCGCACACCTGCATTTCGACGCGCCCAGCGCGCTGGACTATTTTGCCTCGCTGGTGGCTGAGGACACCGGCTTTCCGGTGCTGGAGGCCGCAGCCGCCATTGCGCAGGACGACGACCCGGGCCTGGACGTGCAGGCCGTGCTGGCCCGTGTGGATGAACTGGCCGACCGCCTGCGCCGCCGCATCCCCGCCGACGCCGCGCCGCTGCAGCGGCTGCGACTCTTGAACCGCTACTTCTTCCAGGAGCTGGGTTTCGCCGGCAACGTCAACAACTACTACGACCGGCGCAACAGCCTCGTGCATGCGGTGCTGGAAAGCCGGCGTGGCATTCCCATCACGCTGGCGGTGCTGTACGTCGAGATCGCTGCGCATGCCGGCTTGCAGGCACACGGTGTGTCCTTTCCGGGTCACTTCCTGGTCAAGGTGGCCATGCCACGTGGCGAGGTGGTGATCGACCCTTTCAGTGGCCAGTCGCTGTCGCGCGAAGAACTTGAAGAAAGGCTGCAGCCCTTCCGCACCATCGCTGACCAGGCCGACGACGACGAGGTGCCGCTGGGCCTGTACCTGCAGCCCGCGCCGGGCCGCGACCTGATTGCGCGCATGTTGCACAACCTCAAGGAGATCCACCGCAGCCATTGCGATTGGCTGCGCCTGGAAAGGGTGCTGGCGCGGCTGGTGGTGCTGCTGCCTTTGGCCTGGGAAGAGCGGCGTGACCATGCCTTGGTGCTGGCCGAGTTGGGCGCGCACCAACGTGCCGCTCAAACCCTGGCGGTGTACCTGCAACATCGGCCTCAGGCCAGTGACGCCGATGCGCTGCGCCGCCACCTGGCGGCCTGGCAGAACGTGCCTTGAAAGCTTGAGAGGCTTGCGCCCATGCCCGATCGCATGAGACAGATTCCCCTGGCCATTGGCCCCGAGTCGCAGCCCAGCTTCGACAACTTCGTCCCCGGAGCCAACGCGGCGGTGCTGGCGCATCTGCAAACGCTGGCCGTGCGGACAACGCCGGTTTACCTGTGGGGCCCTGGCGGTTGTGGCAAGACGCACTTGCTGCAAGCCCTGGCCGCGCGCTGCCAGCAGGCGGGGCAGGTGGTGGGCTGGTTCGACGCGGCCGACCGCCAGCCCTGGGTGCTGTCGCCGGCATGGTCGCTGGTGGTGCTGGACCGCTGCGAGACGCTTGACGACGCCGCCCAGCACGCCGCTTTCGCATTGTTCGAAGACGCCACGGCGCATGGTGTGCAATGGGCAGCGGCCGGCCGCCTGCCCCCCGTGGATTTGCCCGTACGCGACGACCTTCGCACCCGGCTGGCCTGGGGCCATGTGTTTGCGATGCACACCTTGCCCGATGCAGAAACCCGGGCCGCGCTGCGGCGCGAGGCCGACCGGCGTGGCATCTTCCTGTCCGACGAAGTGATGGACTTCGTGCTCACCCGCTTCGACCGTGACCTGGCTCACTTGATGCGCCTGCTGGACCGCATCGACGACTACGGCCTGTCCAGGGCGCGCCGCATCACGGTGCCGCTGGTGCGCCAGATGCTGGCTGAAGAAGGCGTGGATGAGCTGGGCGATGTTTGAGCAACTCCTGCAGCGCAGCGCATGAGACTGACCCTCTTCGATCTGGACGGCACTTTGCTGCCCCAGGATTCCGACCACGCCTTCGGCGAGTGGATCGTCGGCCTGGACTGGGCCGATCGTGACGCCTTCCGAAGCAGCAATGACAAGTTCTACGCCGACTACCTGGCGGGCCAGTTGGACATCGACGCCTACGTCGACTTTGCCACTGCGCCCTGGCGCAATCGCAGCGTGGCCGAATTGCAAACCGCTCTGCACGGGTTTGTCGAGCAGGTTGTGCGCCCCATGCTGAGGCCGGCTGCGCTGTCGCTGGTGCGCGAGCACCAGCAAGCGGGCGACCTGATCGTGCTGGTCACGGCCACCAACGACTTCATCACCCGCCCCATCGCTGCGCTGTTTGGCATCGATCACCTCATCGCCACCGAACTGGCGCTCGACGTCAGCGGCCGGGTGCTGGGCACCATCGCCGGCGTGCCTGCCTTTCGTAAAGGCAAGATCACCCGCGTCGATCAGTGGCTGGCTGCGCGCGGCCAGTCCCTGGCCGACTTCGAAGCGTGCACCTTCTACAGCGATTCCACCAATGACCTGCCGCTGCTTGAGCGCGTCAGCCACCCCGTGGCCACCAACCCCGGCCCCGCGCTGCTGCGCATTGCGCAAGAACGCGGCTGGCCTGTTCTGAACTTGTTCACATGATCAAAAAATTCATCAACCGACTGCTGGGCAAGAGCGACGCCGCTGCACCAGCCGTGATTGCAGAAGCCGCAATGCCGGAGGTGCCGCTGGGCGCTCGCGTCGAGGTGCCGGCCAGCGAGCACGGCATCAACCCGGCGCTGCTGGACGCCAACGCCGTGCGCGTGGTCAAGGCCTTGAAGGACGCGGGCCATGAGGCCTACATCGTCGGCGGCGCGGTGCGCGACCTGCTGGTGGGCTTGCGGCCCAAGGACTTCGACGTGGCCACCGACGCCACACCAGAACAGGTCAAGGCGCAGTTTCGCCGCGCCTTCATCATCGGCCGCCGTTTTCGTCTGGTGCACGTGGTCTTTGGGCGCGGGCGTGAACACGAGACCATCGAGGTCTCCACCTTCCGTGCCTACCTGGACGCCGCCGCTGCAGAGCAGGTGGCTGGTAACGACAAGCCCAGCAGGTCGCAGATGGTGGACAAGACCCACGTCGTGGACGCGGCAGGCCGTGTGTTGCGCGACAACGTCTGGGGTCCGCAGATCGAAGACGCGGCGCGGCGCGACTTCACCGTCAACGCCATGTACTACGACCCCATCACCCAGGTGGTGGTGGACTACCACGGCGGCCTGGCGGATTCACGCGCCAAGGTGCTGCGCATGATCGGCGACCCCGAATTGCGCTACCGCGAAGACCCGGTGCGCATCATCCGCGTCGTGCGCTTTGCGGCCAAGCTGGGCTTTGCGCTGGAACCGGGCACCGAAAAGCCCGTGCGCGCCATGGCGGCGCTGCTGGCCAACGTGCCCGTCTCGCGCCTGTTCGACGAGATGGTCAAGCTCATGCAGACCGGGCACGCGCTGGCCAGCATCGAACAGCTGCGCAAGTACGGCCTGGTGGGCAAGGCCGGGGGAGTGTTCCCGGTGCTGGACGCCGCGCTGGCGCAGGGCCCCAGCGCGGCAGCACGTGAAAAGTTCGTGCGACTGGCGCTGCAGGACACCGACCTGCGGGTGGCAGAAGGCCGCGCCGTGGCGCCCAGCTTCATGCTGGCCTGCATGCTGTGGCACGACGTGCAGGAGCGCTGGACCGCCGTCCGTGCCACGGGTGAAGCGCCGATCCCAGCACTGCAGCAGGCCGTGGATGCGGTGTTCGATGCGCGCGTCGGCGACATCTCGGGCCGTGGCAAGTTGGCATCCGACATGCGCGAGATATGGCTCATGCAGCCACGTTTTGAGCGGCGCACGCCCAGTTCTGCGCTGGCCTTGGCCGAGCAGGCGCGCTTCCGGGCTGGTTACGACTTCTTGCGTCTGCGCGCCGATTGTGGTGAGCTGGATACCGCGCTGGCCGACTGGTGGGAAGACTTCCACCTGGGCAGTGACGAGGACCGGGAAGCCCTGCTGGCCGATCTGCGCACACAGACCGCGGGCAAGCCGCGCCGTGGCCATGCTGCGGCTCGCGGTGAAGACGCCGCAGCTGCGCAAACCGATGCCGCGGGCTCCCCCGACGGACCCGACGGACTCGCCGGACTCGATGTGCCCGCTGTGCCCGCTGACCGGGCCGAAGGTGGCGAAGCCGCGCCGCGCAAGCGCCGTCGGCGCCGCCGCAAGCCGGCCGCCCGCGATGGGGTCGGACCCACGCCGGAATGACCGCTGCAGCCGGCAAGGGCAGCATGGAACCCGTTTTTGTCGGCTTGGGCGCCAACCTGGGCAATGCCCAGCACACGGTGCTGCAGGCACTGGACGACCTGTCACGGCTGCCCGGCACGCAGCGTGTGGCCTGCTCCTCGCCGTACCGCAGCGCACCGGTGGATGCAGCTGGCCCCGACTTCATCAACGCGGTGGCCGAGTTGCACACCGAGCTCAGCCCCATCGATCTGCTGCACGCCCTGCAGGCCATCGAACAGGCCCATGGCCGCAAGCGACCATTTCGCAACGCGCCGCGCACGCTGGACCTGGATTTGCTGTTGTTTGGTCAGCGCCAGATGGACACGACTGAACTGACGTTGCCGCATCCGCGCCTGCACCTGCGCCACTTTGTGCTGCAGCCCTTGCTGCAGCTGGCACCCGATCTGCACCACCCCGTTCTTGGGCCGTTGCATCGATTCTTGTCGTCCACGAAAGACCAGGCCATCCAGGTGCTCAGGCCGCCACAGCGCTGATCGCTGTTAATTTCTACGGGCTCAATCGGTTGTTGTTCTGCGCCCGGCTGTCTTCGAGCTGCCACTCAAAGAACTTCTGGCCACCGTAGGCCACCGTGCCCGTCAGCGCGGCACCGCCCAGCAGCAAGGCGGTGATGGCGGCCAGCACGGGCCCCCAGCCCGTGACCGCGCCAGCCTGGCCCGGGTTGTGGCGGGCGTCCCACTTTTCGTCGGGGGTCAGCGCGTAGACGATGGCGGTGAGCATGGACACCGAGATCATCAAACCCAGCAGCGGGATCAGCATCCACGCCAGTCGGTCGTCCTGACCCCAGGTGTCCAGGCGCGACACGCCCAGCAATCCCGCGGCCGTGGGCCAGGGGTGCAGCCAGGCCCAGCGGTCGCTCAAACCATGCAGGTACATGCGGTGCAGGCCCAGCGTGCCCAGCAGCAGCGCCAGCCAGGCGGCCAAGGTCTTTGAACGGTAGTGTGTGTGGTCGGTCATCGTTTACAATGCTCGGTTTTCGACGCTGGCTTTGAAGTGGCAACACCCAGGGCGTATCTACGGCGGCGACAGCGGCTGCCAGCAGCCCCGGGTGAACCGGGGCTGCTGGCAGCCAACACGATGGCCTGCCCGGTGTGTCCCCGCGGTGTGGCGATCGACCCAACGATTTCCAAGGAAACATCATCATGGTCGTGATCCGACTGGCTCGTGGCGGCGCCAAGAAGCGCCCGTTTTACAACATCGTGGTGGCCGACTCGCGTGAGCGCCGTGACGGCCGATTCATCGAACGCGTGGGCTTTTACAACCCCGTGGCCGCTGGCGCCGAACAGCCGCTGCGCGTGGCGCTGGACCGCGTGACGCACTGGGCCGGCGTGGGCGCCCAGCTGTCGCCCACCGTGGCGCGCCTGGTCGACCAGGCCAAGAAGGCGGCCTGATTCAGGCTGCCGTGCCTCGGCCTGCCGTGGGCACGAACCCCAGCATGGCGGCCAATCTGCCGCCGGACGCGGTTGAAGTTGGCCGGGTGCTGGGGGCCTGGGGTGTGAAGGGCGGCATCAAGGTGAAAGCCTTTGCCGCCGACCCGCAGGCCCTTTTTTCTACCAAACGCTGGTACATCCAGCCGCCTGAATTGGCGCGCCCCGCCGTCGTGGGCTCTGCTGTCTGGCCGACGCTGCTGCGTGTGGTGCAGGCCCGCGAGCAAGGCGACGCCGTGGTGGCCACCGTGCAAGAACTGGAAGACCGCGACGCTGCCGAAGCGTTGAAGGGCGCGCGGGTGTTTGTGCCCCGCACCAGCTTCCCCACACCCGACAGCGGTGAGTACTACTGGGTCGACCTCATCGGCCTGTCGGTGTTCAACCGCAGTGGGGCTGCCATGGGCGAAGTGGTCGGACTCATCGAGACCGGCCCGCACTGCGTGCTGCGCATCCAGGCCGCCGATGCACAAGTGCCCGAGTGCCTGGTGCCCTTCGTCGACGCCTATGTCGATGCCGTGGACCTGCCCGGACGGCGCATCACCGTCGACTGGGAAGCCGACTACTCGGCCTGAGAGACTGCTGGGAGCGCCCGTCATGCGTTTTGACGTCGTCACGCTGTTCCCTGACCTGTTCACGCCGCATCTGTCGCAAGGCATCACGCGGCGGGCTTTTGAGTCACGCCAGGTCGACGTGCGCCTGTGGAACCCGCGCGACCATGCCGACGACGCCTACCGCCGTGTCGACGACCGACCTTATGGCGGTGGCCCGGGCATGGTGATGCTGGCCGAACCGCTGCTGCGCACCCTGGACGCCGTGTGCGCCGATCGCGGTGACGCCAGGCCCCAGGTGGTGCACTTCACGCCCACGGGCCGGCGCCTGGACCAGTCGCTGCTGCAGCAGTTCGCGGTCGGGCCGGGTGCCGTGCTGCTGTGTGGCCGCTACGAAGGCATCGATCAGCGCTTCATCGACAGCCACGTCACACTGGAAATCAGCCTCGGCGACTTTGTCTTGTCTGGTGGTGAACTGCCGGCCCTTGCCTTGTTGGACGGCGTGGCGCGTTTGCAAGAGGGTGTGCTGACGGCGCCGTCGCACGAACAGGACAGTTTTTCTGACGGCCTGCTGGAAGGGCCCCACTACAGCCGGCCCGAGAAGCTGGCCCTGGGCGATGTTTCGTCGGATGTGCCGCCGGTTTTGCTGTCGGGCCACCATGGCGACATCGCCCGCTGGCGGCGCGACCGGTCGCTGGAACTCACCGCACAACGGCGGCCCGACCTGATCACTGCTGCCCGCGCGGCAGGGCGCCTGAGCCAGGCCGACGAACAGACGCTGTTCCGCCTCGGGCTATAATCATGGGCTTTTCGATCCTCTGCCGGGCGGCACAGACTCCTGTTCCAACAACAATGCCCGCGACACGATCGCACGGAGAACCCCCCCTTGGACCTCATCGCGACCCTCGAGCAGGAAGAGATCACGCGTCTCAACCGCACCATCCCGGCCTTTGCCCCCGGCGACACCGTCATCGTCAACGTCAATGTGGTTGAAGGCACACGCAAGCGCGTGCAGGCCTACGAAGGCGTGGTCATCGCCAAGCGCAACCGCGGCCTGAACAGCAGCTTCATCGTGCGCAAGATATCCAACGGCGAAGGCGTGGAGCGTACGTTCCAGACCTACAGCCCGCTGATTGCCAGCGTCGAAGTCAAGCGCCGCGGCGATGTGCGCCGCGCCAAGCTGTACTACCTGCGCCAGCGCAGCGGCAAGTCGGCGCGCATCAAGGAAAAGCTGGCCGCGCGTGCGTGAGCCTGGCTACCGCGCCTGAAAGCCCCAGCAAGCAAGGCCGCCTCCGGGCGGCCTTTTTTGATTTCAACGGCCGCTGAACCCACCCCCCACCCGCGACCCTGCCCATGGCGCCGAAGCGAATCCTCGATCCCCGAGCCATTCCAGTGGCCGGGATTGACGCGCACCTGCCGCCCCTTGAACTGGCCAGGCTGACAGCAGACGCCCTGCGTGGACGTTTTGCCCAGTCCCGGGTCTGGACGCCCGAACACGCGGGCGACGGCAGTCGTTTCCAGCCCGAGCGCGAACCGGCGCACGCTGCGGTGCTGGTGCCCCTGGTGCAGCGCCCGCAGGGCCTGCAGGTTCTGCTGACACGCCGCACCGACCACCTGCGGGATCACGCCGGCCAGATCAGCTTTCCTGGCGGCCGCAGCGAGCCGCACGACGACGGACCTGCAGGCACGGCGCTGCGCGAAACCCTTGAAGAAGTGGGTCTGGCGCCAGACCGTGTCCAGATCATCGGCCAGATGCCCACCTACACCACGGTCACGCACTTTGTGGTGACGCCCGTGGTGGCCTTGGTGCTGCCGCCGTTTGACTTGGCGCTGGACAGCTTTGAAGTGGCCGAGGCCTTCGAGGTGCCGCTGGACTACCTGATGAACCCCGCGCACCACCGCCGCCACGTCTTCAGCCTCGAAGGCGCCGAGCGCCAGTTCCTGTCCATGCCCTGGCAAGGCCCGGGTGCCGACGGCGTGGCGCGTGAATACTTCATCTGGGGCGCGACGGCGGCCATGCTGCGCAACCTGTACCGCTTCCTGGCGGAGTGAGCCTCTATCATCGGTGGCGATGAGTTTCTTTGCCGTCCTGCTTGCCTTGCTCATCGAGCAACTCAAACCCCTGCCGCGCGACAACTGGGTGCACGAGACCATGGTGTCGTGGGTGCGCTGGACGGGCCGCAACTTTGACGCCGGCGAAAGACACCACACCCGCGTGGTGTGGGCCGTGTCCGTGCTGGCACCGGCGTTGCTGGCCGGGCTGAGCTACCTGCTGATACGGCACTACAGCTTGCTCGTGGCGCTGGCCTTTGACGTGGCGGTTCTGTACCTGACGCTGGGATTCCGTCAGTTCAGCCACTACTACACCGACATTCGCGACGCGCTGGACCGCGGTGACGAGGCGCAGGCGCGCACGCTGCTCGGCGAGTGGCGCCATCTGGACGCCAGCGAGCTGCCACGCACCGAAGTGCTGCGCCACGTCATCGAACACGCCTTGCTGGCCGCGCACCGGCATGTGTTCGGGGTGTTCTTCTGGTTTGTGTTGTTGTCGGCGGTCGGCCTGGGCCCGCTGGGCGCCGTGCTCTACCGCATGGCCGAGTTTTCCACGCGCTACTGGAGCTACCGCCAGCGCACGCTGGACGCACCGGCCAACGACGGTCTGCAAGCCCTGTCGCGCCAGGCCTTTTCTTTCATCGACTACCTGCCGGCGCGGCTGACCGCCTTCGGCTTTGCCGTGGTGGGCAACTTCGAAGAAGCCGTGGCCGGCTGGCGGCGCGACTCCACGCTGTGGCTGCACGCCAACGAGGGCATCATCCTGGCCGCTGCTGCGGGCGCGCTGGGCATCCAGCTGGGCGGCGCGGCGGCGCCCGGTGTCACGCCGGATCGGTCCAAGACCTTCACCGCCGGCGGCGAAGCCGGCATGGCTGATGCCCACGGTTCGACGCCTGGCGTGCCGCCACAACCGGGTCACCTGCAAAGTGTGGTGGGCCTGGTCTGGCGATCGGTGGTGTTGTGGATGCTGCTGGTGGCGCTGTTGACGCTGGCCAACGTCATCGGCTGAAGACACTGGCCGGACCGCGCTCCGGCGCATTGCCCTTCTTCGCCCGTCACCACTTTTTTGTCGACAGCTCGTCGTACAGCGACTCGTAGATGCGCTGTCTGGAAGGTGTGATCTCGCCACGATCGATGGCCGCACGCACGCCGCAGCCGGGCTCATGCCGGTGGCTGCAGTTGTGGAACTTGCATTGGCCCAAGGCTGCGGCGTAGTCGGACATCAGGCCGGCCAGGTCTTCTGGCTTGATCTGTCGCAGGCCAAACTCCTGGAAGCCCGGCGAGTCGATCAGCGCGCCGTGCCGCTCAACGTTGAGCCAGTACCAGGTGGTGGTGGTGGTGGTGTGCCGGCCCGCTGCCAGCGCCACAGAGATCTCGCCCACTTGTGCTGCCGCCTGTGGCACCAGCAGGTTGATGAGCGTGCTCTTGCCCATGCCGCTGGGGCCCAGCACCAGCGTCACGCGGCCTCGCAGGTGTTCTGCCAGCGTGGCCTTCGAGGCTTCGGGCTGGGTCTTCAGCGCCAGTTCGATTACCGTGCTGCCCATCGCCACATAGGGGGCCAGGCGGCCGCGCGCGGTGGCCGCCGATGGCAAGTCGGTCTTGTTCAAACCGATCAGCGTTGGGATGCCGGCTTCCCGAGCCGCCACCAACGCACGCGTGAGCTGCGATTCGCTGAACACCGGCTCGCCGGCCACCAGCACCAGCAGCTGGTCCAGGTTGGCGGCAAACGACTTGGTGCGCCACTCGTCCTGGCGGAACAGCAGGTTGCGCCGCGGCTCCAGATGTTCGATGACACCGCCGTCGCCGGTGGCCTGCCAGCGCACGTGGTCGCCCACCACCAGTTCACTTTTTTTGCCACGCGGGTGGCAGTGCACACGTTCACCTTCCGGGGTTTCCACCACCACGTGACGGCCGTGCGCGGCCACCACCAGGCCGACGTCCAGGACGACGGCTTGGGTCAAGGTGCGGGGCGGTCCAGCAGCGCGTCGAGCTTGGCCGCGCAGATGAAATCGTTGATCGAGATGCCGCCCACCGAATGGGTGTTGAAGCGCACGGTGCAGCGGTTGTAGCTGACCAGCAGATCGGGGTGGTGGTCTTCGCCATGCGCCACCCAGGCCTGTGCATTCACGAAGGCCAGGGTGCGGTGGTAGTCGGCGAAGTCGAAACGTTTCTGGATCGCGCCGTCCACCAGCGACCAACCAGGGGCTTGCCCCAGGTGCTGCTGCACTTCGGCTTCGGTCATGGCCGCGTGGCCCTCCAGGGGCTGGCAGTGGCGTGTGGCGAGGGATGTCATGGTCGTCTCAGGCGGGGTTGACGGCGGCTGATTGCGTCAGCGAAGGCAGGGCGGCCAGCCGCTCGGAAGCCGGCGGGTGCGAGTAGTAGAAGCGCACGTAAACCGGGTCGGGTGTCAGTGTGGCTGCATTGTCCTCGTGCAGCTTCAGCAGCGCGCCGGCCAGGTCGCGGCCATCGGCTTGTGCGCAAGCGTAGGCGTCGGCCTGGAACTCGTGCTGGCGAGAGAAGTGCGCAAACAGCGGCGAGACAAAAAACGTGAAGCTGGGCAGCACCATCATGAACAGCAGCAGCGCCAGCGCGTCGTTGGGCGCAGACATATTGGGTGACACGCCCAGGCCCGCGTAGAAGCCGCTCTGACGGGCCAGCCAGCCCAGCAGCGCCAGACCGGCAAGGCTCATGGCAAAGATGCCCAGCAGCCTTTGCAGCACGTGTTTGTGCTTGAAGTGGCCCAGCTCATGCGCCAGCACCGCTTCCACCTCACCGGGTGTCAGGCGCTGCAGCAGGGTGTCGAAAAACACCACGCGCTTGGCCGCGCCCAGGCCGGTGAAGTAAGCGTTGGCGTGTGCCGAACGCCGGCTGCCGTCCATCACGAACAGGCCCTTGGCGGCAAAGCCGCAGCGCTGCATGAGCGCCTGCACGCGGGCCTTCAGCGATTCATCGGCCAGCGGCACGAACTTGTTGAACAGCGGTGCAATCAGCGTCGGGTACACCACCATCAGCAACAGGTTGAAGGCCACCAGCGCGCCCCAGGCCCACAGCCACCACAGGCCGCCGCTGACGCCCATCAGCCACAGCACCAGCGCGGCCAGCGGCAAGCCGATGACCGCACCCACCAGCGCGCCCTTGGCCTGGTCCGCCAGCCACAGGGTGAGGCTCATGCGGTTGAAGCCAAAGCGTTGTTCGATGCGGAAGGTGCTGATCCATTCCAGCGGCATCTCGATCAACGCACCGATGAGCGTGACGGCGCACAGCAGCACCAGCTGGTAGGGCAGGGCGCCCCAGCGCGGGAGCACGGATTCGAGCACCAGCGTGTTCAGCGCATCCAGCCCGCCCAGCAGCGTCCAGCCCAGCAGCACCGCGCTGGACAGGGCCGTGGTCCAAAGGCCGAAGCGGCCCTTGGCCAGCGTGTAGTCCGCCGCGCGCTGGTGGGCCTGCAGCGTCACCGTGCCGGCAAAGGCGGCGGGCACTTCGTGCCGGTGTTGCGCCACGTGGCGCATCTGGCGCGTGGCCAGCCACAGGCGGGTGGCCAGCGACAGCAGCAGGGCGGCCGCAAAGGCCAGGGTCAGGTGCATCGGATTCATCGGTGGCGAGTGTAGGCTTGGGCCAGAATCGCGGTCTTTGGCACTGGCTCTTGCACAGGATTGCGCACATGACCGAACCCGCAGCTTCCAACTCCGCCGAGACGCTGGCGCCCAGTGACCAGAACCTGATCTGGATCGACCTGGAAATGACGGGGCTGTTCCCCGAGTCGGACCGCATCATCGAAATCGCCGTCGTCGTCACCGACCCGATGCTGAAACTGCGTGTCGAAGGCCCGGTGTTCGCCGTGCACCAGAGCAACGCCGTGCTGGATGGCATGGACGCCTGGAACACCGGCACCCACGGCCGCAGCGGCCTGACCGCCCGTGTGCGCGCTTCGACCGTCGACGAAGCCTCTGCCGAAGCCCAGGTCATCAACTTCCTGAAGCAGTACGTGGCCAAGGGCAAGAGCCCCATGTGCGGCAACAGCATCTGCCAGGACCGCCGCTTCCTGGCCCGCACCATGCCGTCGCTGGAGGCCTTTTTCCACTACCGCAACCTCGACGTCAGCACGCTGAAGGAGCTGGCGCGGCGCTGGAAACCGTCGGCCATGGAAGGCTTCAAGAAGGCGCAGGCCCACACCGCGCTGGCCGACATCCACGAGTCCATCGACGAGCTGATCCACTACCGCACGCACTTGCTGGCGGTGTAGCGCCAGCCTCGCAGCACCAGCCAAGCGACATGCACTTGCCGAACTCCGACGTCCGGCGTGCAACCCTCTCCCGCCGCACTGGGGGCAGCGGGTACAACGGCGGCTTCGGGGGCAGTCGCCCCCAAGGCCTGTCTGCTGGAGCTGCCCATGACCACCCGCCGCATTGCCCTTGCCACCGCCTGCCTGCTCGCCCTGGCCGTCGGGTCTTCCGCCCAGGCGCAGGCGCCCGACTGGAAAAAGGTCCGCGTTGGCGTCGAAGGCAACTACCCGCCGTTTTCCAAGCTGGGTGCTGACGGAAAACTGAGCGGCTTCGACATCGACATTGCACTGGCGGTGTGCCAGAAGATGGGCGCCGAGTGCACGCTGGTGCAGCAGGAATGGGACGGCATGATGCCGGCGCTGCGGGCCAAGAAGTTCGACATGATCGTCGCTTCGATGACGATCACCGACGAACGCCGCAAGGCAGCCGACTTCAGCGACCCCTACTACGACGTGCCCTCGCGCTGGGTGGCCAAGAGCGGTGCCTTCAAGGACCATGACCCGGCGTCGCTGAAGGGCAAGAAGATCATCGTGCTGCGCAACAGCCCGCGCGCCAAGCACGTGGCCGACAAGTACAAGGACAGCGATGTGCTGCTGGTCAACAAGGAGACCGACGTCTACCTGGAACTGACCGCCGGAAGGGGTGACATCGGCTTCGGCTCGTCGGTGGTCTCGTCCGAGGCTTTCCTGAAGAAGCCCGAAGGCAAGGCCTTTGCGCAGGTGGGCAACACCGTGCGCCTGGACGGTGGCGGCGGTGGTGTCGGCATCGCCTTTCGCAAGGGCGACGACGCGCTGCGCGAAAAGGTCAACGCGGCCTTGAAGGCGGTCAGGGCCGACGGCAGCTACAAGAAACTTGCCGACGGCTACTTCGACTTCGACGTCTCCGGCGGCAACTGAACCCGCACCGACGGCGCTCTTGGCGGCAGACGGCATGTTCCACGGCTACCTCAACGCCATCCTCGGCGGGATGGGCATCACCCTCGGCGTGGCCGCGGCTTCGCTGGCGGTGGCCTGCGTGTTCGGGCTGATGGGCGCCGTGGCCAAGCTGTCGCGCTCGCGTGCGGCACGTTGGGCGGCCGACTTCTACACCACGGTCATCCGCGGGCTGCCCGAGTTGGTGTTGATGCTGCTGATCTTCTACGGCGGCCAGATCCTGCTCAACGACCTGGCCGAAGCGCGCGGCTGGGGCTACATCGACGTGCCGCCCTTTGCCGCTGGTGTGCTGACCATCGGTTTTGTCTTCGGCGCCTACCTCACCGAGACCTTTCGCGGCGCCATCCTGGCCGTGCCCAAGGGGCAGATGGAAGCCGCAGCGGCCTTTGGCCTGTCTCGCGGCCAGGCCCTGCGGCGCATCCTGTTGCCGCAGATGGTGCGCCATGCCATCCCGGGTTTTGCCAACAACTGGCTGGTGATGGTGAAGGCCACCGCACTGGTGTCGATCATCGGCCTGGACGACATGCTGCATCGCGCGAACATGGCCGCTTCCGCCACGCGCGAGCCTTTCACCTTCTTTGTGCTCATCGCCTTGATCTATCTGGCGGTGACCACCGTGTCCATCGTGGTGCTGGCACAGGTCGAGAAGCGCTTCAGCCTGGGCGTCAAGCGGGTGTCGTTCTGAACATGTTCGACTGGGACGTCATCGTCGGCAGCCTGCCTGACTTCGTGCAGGGCTTGAAGGTGTGCCTGATCCTGCTGACCATCAGTGTCGGCACGGGCTTTGTGCTGTCGCTGCCCTTGGCGGTGGCGCGGGTGTCGGCGCGGCCGTGGCTGTCGCGACCGGTCTGGCTGTATACCTACGTCTTTCGCGGCACGCCGCTGCTGGTGCAACTGTTCATCGTCTACTACGGCCTGGCGCAGTTCGAGTGGGTGCGTGCCAGCGTGGCCTGGCCGCTGTTGCGCGAGGCCTGGTTCTGCGCCTGGCTGGCCTTTTCGCTCAACACCACGGCCTACACCACCGAGATCTTTGCTGGCGCGCTGCGCGCCACGCCGTCGGGCGAGGTCGAAGCCGCGCGGGCGTACGGCCTGTCGGGCTGGCGACTGTACCGGCGCATCCTGCTGCCCAGCGCACTGCGCCGTGCCTTGCCGCAGTACAGCAACGAGGTGGTGGGCATGATGCACGCCACGGCCATTGCCAGCACCGTGACGCTGGTGGACGTGACACGCGTGGCACGCGATGTCTACGCCAACCACCTCTTGCCGGCCGAAGCCTTCGGCACCGCGGCGCTTGTCTACTTCGTGCTGACCTTCAGCATGGTGGGTGGCTTCAAGCTGCTGGAGCGCCGCTTCCTGCGCCACCTGCACATCGAACGGCGCCCTGGTGTCGCCCCCGCCCTCGCCCCCGCACGCGCGGCCTGAAGGCGCGCCCAAGACGAACCCCACCTGCCACACAAAGCCATGCCATCCCAATCGATCGATCTCGTCAGCGCCACGCCGGGGCTGCGCCATTCCTTGACGGTGTTGCGCTACGGCCAGGCGGGCCGCGGGCCCAAGGCCATGATCCAGGCGGCGCTGCATGCCGACGAAGTGCCGGCCCTGCTGGTGGCGCAGCAGCTGCGTGTGCTGCTGGCCGCCGAAGACGCCGCCGGTCGCGTAGCCGGTGAAGTGGTGCTGCTGCCGTACGCCAACCCGCTGGGCCTGGGTCAGCTGCTGCTGGGTCAGCACCAGGGCCGCTTCGACCTGCGCGACGGCATCAACTTCAACCGCAACGTGCCCGACCTCACCGACACCGTGGCCGCTGCGTTGCAGGGCCGCCTGGGCAGCGACAGCCAGGCCAATGCCGCGCTGGTGCGCCAGGCGCTGCGCGAAGCCGCAGCGCAGCTGACGGCCAAAGACGCGGTCACCGATCTCAAGAACCGCTTGCTGCAGCTGGCCGTCGACGCCGACATCGTGCTGGACATGCACTGCGACTCGCAGGCCGCCATGCACCTCTATGCGCTGACCCCGCAAGCCGACCTGGCGGTCGAGCTGGGCGCACTGCTGGGCGCGCAGGCCATCCTGCTGGCCACCGAGTCGGGTGACTCGCCCTTCGACGAGGCCTGCAGCCGGCCCTGGCTGCAGCTGCGCGAGCGCTTTGCGGCGCACCCGCTGCCGCTGGGCTGCTTCAGCACCACGATCGAACTGCGCGGTGAAGCTGACACCCATCACGACCTGGCGCGCCGCGATGCGCAAGCCATCGTCGAATTCCTGCGCCGTCGTGGTGTGCTGTCGGGTTCGCCGGTGCTGCTGCCCACCCCGCTGTGCCAGCCCACACCGCTGTCGGGTTCCGAACCCGTGACGTCACCCCGTGCTGGCGTGGTGGTGTTTCACCGTGAACCTGGCGACCGTGTCCAGGCCGGTGACTGCATCGCCGACGTGGTGGACGTGGACACCGGCACCGTGCACCCCTTGCAGGCGCAGTCGGCCGGCGTCCTGTACGCCCGTGTGGCCACCCGCTGGGCGACGCCGGGCAAGCGCCTGGCCAAGATTGCCGGCACCACGCTGGCCCGCACCGGCAAACTGCTGAGCCCCTGAGCGGCCACGCGACGACATGAACACTGCGTCACCCCAATGGCTGCTGGAGGCCGAGAACATCGTCAAGCGCTTTGGCGACAACGAGGTGCTGAGCGGCGTGACCGTGCGTGCGCGCCAGGGCGACGTGATCTCGATGATCGGCGCCAGCGGCTCGGGCAAGAGCACCTTCCTGCGCTGCCTGAATCTGCTGGAGCAGCCGCATGGCGGCCGCATCGCTGTCGACGGCGAAGAGCTGCAACTGGTGCCGGACACATCCCGCGAAGCCGGTGGTGCCTTCAAGGCGCAGAGCGCAGCCCAGTTGCAGCGCCTGCGCTCGCGCGTGGCCATGGTCTTCCAGCATTTCAACCTGTGGGCCCACCTGACGGCGCTGGAAAACGTGATCGAGGCGCCGACCCAGGTGCTGGGCCTGTCGCGGGCCGAGGCCGTCGAGCGTGCAGAACGCTATCTGCAGCGCGTGGGTGTGAGCCATCGCAAGGACGCCTATCCGGCGCACCTGTCGGGCGGCGAGCAGCAGCGCGTGGCCATTGCCCGCGCGCTGGCGATGGAGCCCCAGGTCATGCTGTTCGACGAACCGACCTCGGCACTGGACCCCGAACTGGTGGGCGAGGTGCTGCGTGTCATGCGTACAGTGGCCGAAGAAGGACGCACCATGATCGTGGTCACGCACGAGATGAGCTTCGCGCGCGAGGTCAGCAACCACGTGGTCTTTCTGCACAAGGGCCGCATTGAAGAACAGGGCCACCCGCGCGACGTGCTGGCACGACCCCAGAGCGAAAGGCTGCAGGCTTTCCTGGCCAATTCCCTGAAGTAGCGCATGACTCAGCCGGCCTTGCCCCACACCCCCTTGCCCCAAGCCCAGTAGGCCTGTCACTGCCTTGACTTGCACGCTGTCTACACTGGGGGGATGACCGAAGACAACCGGCAAGCCGCAGCCGAAGCCCCAGGGGCTGCCAGCACACCCACCCGCCCGCTGACCCTGCTCAACCGCGAACGTGCCATCCTGCAGTTCAACCGGCGTGTGCTGGCGCAGGCGCGGCGCGAAGATGTGCCGCTGCTGGAGCGGCTGCGCTACGTCACCATCGTCAGCAGCAACCTGGATGAGTTTTTCGAGGTTCGCGTGGCCGACATCATCGAGGACACGCGGCAGCCCACATCCGGCGTCACGCGCAAAGACCTGGCCTCGGTGGCGCAGGCCGCGCACGAACTCATCGACGAGCAGTACGCCCTGTTCAACGACGTGGTCATGCCGGCGCTGCAACGCCAGGGCATCGTGGTGCTGAACCACGCCGAGCGCAATGTCGAGCAGCGCCGCTGGGTGGCGAACTTCTTTGAAAACCAGGTGCGGCCCCTTTTGGTGCCGGTGAGCCTGGACCCCAGCCATCCCTTCCCCTTGGTGGCCAACAAGTCGCTCAACTTCATCGCCCGCCTGGGTGGGCGCGACGCCTTCGGGCGCGAAAACCAGATTGCCATCGTCAAGGTGCCTCGGGTGCTGCCGCGGGTGATCCGCCTGCCCGACGGCCTGTGCGGCGGCGGCCAGGGCTTCGTGCTGCTGACCAGCGTCATCCGCGCCCACCTGGCCGAGTTGTTTCCAGGCCGTACGGTGGAGTCGTTTTCGCAGTTCCGTGTCACCCGCGACTCAGACCTGGCGGTGCATGAAGACGACGTCACCAACCTGCGCCAGGCGCTGCGCACGGGGTTGAGCACACGCCACTTCGGCCAGGCCATCCGGCTGGAGGTGGTCAGCACTTGCCCGCAGCAGTTGTCCGACCTGCTGTTGCAGCAGTTTGAATTGCCCGACGTGGCGCTGTACCGCGTCAACGGCCCGGTCAACCTGGTGCGGCTGAACCAGCTCATCGACCAGGCCGAAGGCGCGGCGCTGCACTTCGAGCCCTACCAGCCGGCCTGGCCCGAAGGCCGGCTGCCGCAGTCGCAATCGATCCTGGCGCGATTGCGCAAGGGTGACGTGCTGCTGCACCACCCCTTCGAAAGCTTCGAGCCGGTGGTGCAGTTTCTGCGCGAAGCGGTGATGGACCCGGATGTGCTGGCCATCAAGCAGACCATCTACCGCACCGGCGCGCAGAGTGTGCTGATGGACCTGCTGATCGAAGCCGCGCGGCGGGGCAAGGAAGTGCTGGCCGTGGTGGAACTGAAAGCGCGCTTCGACGAAGAGGCCAACATCAACTGGGCCGAACGTCTGGAAGCCATGGGCGCCCAGGTGGTCTACGGCGTGGTGGGCCTGAAGACCCATGCCAAGATGCTGCTGGTCACGCGTCGCGAAGAAACCGCCCCCGCCGACGGCCGCCGCGCGGCGCAGACCCGGCTGCGCCGCTACCTGCACCTGAGCACGGGCAACTACAACCCGCGCACCTCACGCCTGTACACCGACATGGGCTACCTGACGGCAGACCCCGGCATGACGGCCGACGCCGACGCCGTGTTCCTGCAACTGGCCAGCCAGACCAAGGCGCGCCCGCCCCGGCACCTGGTGACCGCGCCCTTCGTTCTGCACAAACGCATGGTGCAGCACATCGAGCAGGTGGCCGCCGCAGCGCGTGCCGGGCAGCCAGGGCGCATCGTGGCCAAGATCAATGCGCTGACCGACCCGGGTCTGATCGCGGCGCTGGTGCTCGCCAGCCAGGCCGGGGCCCAGATCGACCTCATCGTGCGTGGCGCCTGCATGTTGCCGCCGGGCGTGCCCGGTCACACCCACAACATCCGCGTGCGCTCGGTGGTGGGGCGCTTCCTGGAGCACACGCGCATCCTGTACTTCAGCTGGGGCGCGTCGGAAGACGACCAGGCGCTGTACCTCAGCAGCGCCGACTGGATGAGCCGCAACATGTTTCGCCGCGTCGAAGTGGCCTGGCCCGTGCGAGACAAGGCGCTGCGCCAGCGGGTCATCGACGAGGGACTGGTGCCTTACCTGCACGACAAGAGCGACGCCTGGGAACTGGACGCCGAGGGCCGCTACAAACGCGTGGCCCAAAGCGGCGTCAGCGCACAGCGGGCCCTGGCGCAGCGTTACCGGCAGCGCTGATTGCCTTCCAGCCCCAAGGAAAGCCTGCCGTGGACCTGATCCTGTGGCGCCATGCCGAAGCGCTGGAGATGCGTGAGGTGCAGGACGACCTGGACCGCGCACTCACGCCCAAGGGCGAACGCCAGGCCCAGCGCATGGCGGTCTGGCTGAACCGGCAACTGCCGTCCAGCACGCGTGTGCTGGTCAGCCCGGCGCGGCGCACGCAGCAGACGGCCACTGCGCTGGACCGTAAATTCAAGACGGTGCCCGGCCTGGCGCCCGATGGCACGGTGGAAGGCCTGCTGCACGTCGTGCGCTGGCCCGATGCCCGAGAGCCCGTGTTGGTGGTGGGCCACCAGCCCACGCTGGGGCTGGCGGCGGCTTACCTGGTCTCGGGCCAGCCGCAGGCCTGGGCCGTGCGCAAAGGCGCCGTGTGGTGGCTGCGTGCGCGTGAACGCGAAGGGCAGCTGCAGATCGTGCTGCACGCGGTGGTGTCGCCCGAACTGGTCTGACCGCCGCTGCCCCGCAGCAGGCGCTTGCCTGGCGCTTGCCCGGCCCTTCCGCGCCAGAGTCGCCCCGCCCTAAGGACTCGCGAACCAAGGGGGTTCCAAGCGCACTAGCCTGGCAGCAACAGACGCAGGGGCCCGCTGCGCGACCACACGGCGGCTTCTTCTTGCAGCAGGTAGGCGGTGCGAGGATGTTGTTCAAGCCAACCGCTGCGCCAGGTCAACTGGGCTTCGCGCTGCTTCACACGCAGGCTCAGCGCGCGGGCGTCCACCTCGGCCCGCGCATGGCACTTGATGACGGCCAATCGCAGGCACAGCACCTGCCAGGCGAAGGTCTCGCTGGCCAGTTGCGGTTCGACCTTGCGCAGGCCGCCGCGCTGGCCCAGCACCAGTTCGCCCACACGCCGCTGCTGGCTTTGCGAAAAGCCAGCGGCGTCCACGTGCGCCAGCAGGTAGGCACTGTGGCGGTGGTGGTCATGGTGCGACACCATCTGGCCCATCTCGTGCAGCGCACAAGCCCAGGCCAGTTCGCGCCGTGTTTCGGTCTCTGCATCGGGCATGGCAGCGTCAAACAGCGCCAGCGCCACCGATGCCACCCGGCCAGCCTGTGCCTTGTCCACTTCAAAACGGCGCTGCAGTTCGGCCACCGAATCGTCGCGCACGTCGCCGGGCCGCGCCTTGTTCGATGACATCAGGCGCTCGTGCAGGTCCACGATCACACCCTGCCGCAGTGCGCCCTTGGCCGGTTGCAGAGATGCGATGTCGAAATGCGTGGCCAGCGTGTACAGGATGGCCAGCCCACCCGGCAGCACGGCGCGACGCTCGGGCTTCAGGCCCGGCAGTTCGATGCGGTCGATGTGGCCGGCCTGCAGACAGCGTTCGATGCACCAGCGCAGCCCGGCCGGCGTGATGCGGCCATCTGTCACGCCGTTGTCGTGCAGCAGATGCGACACCGCACCCGCCGTGCCCGAAGAACCCAGCGCCTGCGTCCAGTTGCCACGCGCAAAGGGCTGCAGCGCTTCTTCCAGTTCAGCGCCCGCTGCCACCTGCGCGGCTCGAAAGCCGGCCTGGGTAATCTGGCCACCGGGAAAAAAGCGCATCGAAAGGCTGACGCAGCCCACGCCAAAGGACTCGGCCACCAGCGGCGTGCGGCCTTCGCCCAGGATGAGCTCGGTCGACCGCCCGCCGATGTCGATGACCAGGCGCCGATCGTCACCGGGCTGCATGTGGTTGACGCCGGAATAGATCAGGCGTGCTTCTTCACGCCCCGACACCACCTCGATCGGGAACCCAAGCGCCTCTTGCGCGCGCAGCAGGAAAGCGTTGCGGTTGCGTGCCTCACGCAACGTCTGCGTGGCCACGGCACGCACCTGGCCGGGCTCGAAGCCGGCCAGCCGGGTGCTGAAGCGGCGCAAGCAGGCCAGGCCCCGCTGAGCGGCGTCTTCGGTGAGCATGCCGCTCGCATCCAGCCCGGCACCCAGGCGCACCGTTTCCTTGAGGTAGTCGATGCGGCGGTAGCGGCCTTGCGGCATGGCGCCGAGCTCGAGTCGGAAGCTGTTCGACCCCATGTCGACGGCTGCCAGCGGGCCACCGGGGTTGACTCGATTGTCCGTGCGGCTGTCCATGCGACTGTCCATGCGACTGTCCGTGCGGCCATCATTGCGGGTATCCATGCGGCGATCGTACCCGGCACCCATTTCTACAATCTGCCGCTTCTTCACCTGGCAGGAAGCTGATCATGATCAAGCAAGACTTCGACACCCTGGTGCCCGCGACGGGCGACTTCAACCGCCGCGCCTTTGTGCGCTCGGCTGTCGGCACCGGCTTTGCGGCCGCCGTCATGCCGGTCACGGCACAGAGCGTCATCAAGACCGACAGCTCGGGCCTGGTCACCGGAGAAGTCGTGATCGACGTGGCCGGCTTCAAGATGCCGGCTTTCCGCGCCGCACCTGCCGGCCGCACCGGTTTGCCCGTGGTGCTGGTGATCAGCGAGATCTTTGGTGTGCACGAGTACATCGCCGACGTGGCCCGGCGCTTTGCCAAGGCCGGCTATTTTGCGATCGCACCCGAGCTCTTTGTGCGCCAGGGCGACGCGGGTTCTTATGGCGAGATCGGCAAGCTGATTGCCGAAGTTGTCTCCAAGGCGCCCGACGCACAGGTGATGAGCGACCTGGACGCCTGCCTGGCCTGGGCCAAGACCGAAGGTGCCGACACCCGCAAGACAGGCATCACCGGTTTTTGCTGGGGTGGCCGCATCACCTGGCTGTATGCCGCGCACAGCCCTTCCGTGAAAGCCGGTGTCGCCTGGTACGGGCGCCTGGTGGGGGCGCCTTCGCCGCTGCAGCCCAAGAACCCGGTCGACATCGTGAACCAGCTGAACGGCCCCGTGCTGGGCCTGTACGGCGCAGCGGACACCGGCATCCCGCTGGACACGGTGGACAAGATGAAGGCTGCACTGGCCAGCGGCAGCGCGGCAGCGAAGCAGAGTGAGTTTGTGGTCTACCCGGACGCGCCGCACGCCTTCCATGCCGATTACCGACCCAGCTACCGGCAGGCGGCAGCCGAAGACGGCTGGAAGCGCTGCCTGGCCTGGTTCAAGGCCAACGGCGTGGCCTGAAAGGCGGGCTCCGGGGCTTGACGGGTCCGGTAGCATCTTCAAAAGGGGTTGGCAGTTTGCCGGCCCCTTTTGCCATTCCCGCCCTGACCGCGCTCCAGACCATGACCCTGACCTACATCCTGCTGGCCACATTTGCCGGCGGCGCGCTGTCGATTCTGCTGGCGGCATTGCTCACGGTGTCGGTGCTCAGCCGTCTGGTGAAGAACCTGGTCAGCCTGTCGGCCGGTGTGCTGCTTGGCACGGCCCTCTTGCATGTGCTGCCCGAGGCTTTCGAGAGCCATGCCGCACCACACGCGCTGTTCGGCACGCTGCTGGCCGGCCTGCTGTTTTTCTGGTTGCTGGAAAAGGCCGAGTTGTACCGCCACGTGCACCACCACGAAGGTGACGGCCACGACCACCACCATGCCTTCGATGCACAACAAGCCGGGCGCGGCGGCCTGAGCGTGCTGGTGGGCGACGGCATCCACAACTTTTGCGATGGCGTGATCATCGCCGCGGCTTTTCTGGCCGACCCGGCGCTGGGCTGGGTGACGGCTGCTGCCGTGGTGGCGCATGAGATTCCGCAGGAGGCCGGCGACTACATCGTGTTGCTCAACGCCGGTTTTTCGCGCGGCAAAGCCTTGCTGTTCAACGGCCTGTCGGGTCTGGCGGCCGTGGTCGGCGGCGTGGCCGGCTACTTTCTGGTCGAACCCTGGGCCGAGGTGCTGCCGTTTCTGCTGGTCGTGGCTTCCAGCAGCTTCATCTACGTGGCCGTGGCCGATCTGCTGCCGCAGTTGCAGCAGCGGCTGAGCTGGCGCGAGACGCTGTCACAAGTGACCTGGCTGGGCGCCGGCCTGGGCCTGGTGCTGCTGGCCCGTGCACTGCTGGAAGGCGCGCACGGGCACGCCCACTGAAAGCGCGACTCGGCGTCGTCGTCCGTGCTTCAGGGTTCACCCTGCCACTCAGTTGTGAAGTAATCACGGCACCCCTGTCGGTCCCCCTAACATGTGGGGGTTCCCGGAGTCGGACGGAATGGCTCAAGTCATTGATACCAATGAACTTTGTCTCTGGGGCACAGGGCTTGCGCAGGGTTCAGCACTTCAACAGGAGATGAAGATGCTGATTTCCGGAACTGTCACCCGCACCTTGAGCCAGTCGCTCCTGGCCACGACGCTGATGGCTGCTGCTTTTGCAGCGCAGGCCGCAACGATCACCTTCGATGCGCCGGTGACTGTGGGTGCAACTGCCGCGCCCGACACCTGGTACACCGACCGTTATGCGCCTGCGGGCTTTCAAACGGCCGTATTCGACGGCGACAACCGCCTGAAGCATTCGATCTCGGCTGCAGACAGCGCGGCCAGTCGCCCGGCCGGATTCGTCGCCCCGTTCTACAACACCCAGGGCCGCAAGCTCGACGCCCCGGCGGCCACCACCAGCATGTCGATCGACCTGTACCTGGATGCCCGCTGGACCGACACCTCGCGCCG
>JBBRCN010000006.1:0-80937 GCA_038204775.1 Burkholderiales bacterium
GATCGGCGAGCCAGTCGTCACCGCCGTCGGCAGCGTATGAACGGTGCTCGCGGCGCGGCGGATCGCTGCCGCCGTCGGTGATCGACAGCATCACCGAGATCAGCGCAATGCCGTCGCCGATGCAATGGTGGATGCGCGCAATGACCGCGCTGCCGCCTTCGTAGTCGGCAATGAAGTGAAACTGCCACAGTGGTCGCGCGGTGTCCAGCGGCGTGGCGGCCAGTTCACCGCACAGGCGCTGCAACGCATGGCGTTCGACGAGCGGGTCGGACACGTCGCCAACCGGTCCGAGCGTGGCTTCGACCACATGCTGTTCAAGGTCGAAGTTCGAGTCGGCGACCCACGCGGCGCCCATCGCATCGGTCACCACCCGTTGCCCGAAGCGGTCGTACTTGAGCAGTTTGTCGGCCACGCGCTCGCGCAGTGCAGCCAGTGAGATGGCCGGTGTCAACAACCACACGCCGACGATCATCATTAAATTGACGTCGTTGTCCATGCGCAGCCAGGCGGTGTCCACGCGCGACATGCGCTTGGCTTCGGTCATCGGTGTGGCTCCTGCAAAGAAGGTCGAAATCGAGCACGATGCTGGGTAACATGCAGGCCGTCAAGCCTGGACTTTCACCCACACGGAGACACACATGGCCAACCCGAAGAGTGCTTTCGACAAGGCGGTGGCCGACAGCAAGCAGCTGCCGGAGAAGCCCGACAACGCCACGCTGCTGCAGATCTATGCGCTGTACAAGCAGGCCACCGAGGGCGATGTCGTTGGCAAGCGCCCGGGTTTCACCGACATGGTGGGCCGCGCCAAGTACGACGCCTGGGCCGCGATGAAGGACAAGTCCAAGGACGACGCGATGCAGGAGTACGTCGACCTCATCGAGTCCTTGAAGTGACCGTGTCGCCGGGCGGGCGGTGCCCCAGCTGAGGCGGCAAGCCAAGGCGGCTCGCTCAGACCGCAAACACAGGTGTCAGCTAGGAGCGTGGGCGGCAGAAGGCGTCGACGCGAAACGTGCGAAAACCGAGGATCGCTGGGGAGTACCGACAAGCCCAGGGCTTGCCCCCTGGGCGCCGGAGGTGATACCCGGCGAGACCGGTTTCTCGCGCGTTGCAGCCGACGTCCTTCTGCCGCCGACGCTCCTAGCCTGCCAGCGCTTTTTCGATGGCGCTCACCAGCGCGGCGCTGGTCGGGCCGGTGGTGCTGCCAAAGTGCGCAAGGGGCTTGCCCCGCCGGTCCACCAGATACTTGTTGAAGTTCCAACCCGGGCTTTGGCCCGTGGCCCGCGCCAGCTGGGCAAACAAGGGGTGCGCTGACGGGCCGCGCACCGAGGTGGTGGTGAACATGGGGAACTTCACGCCATAGGTGTTGAAGCACACATCTGCGGTCTTCTTGGCATCGGCGTCTTCTTGCTTGAAGTCGTTGGACGGGAAGCCCATCACCACCAGGCCGCGCGCCGCATACCTGGCGTTCAGCGCCTCCAGGCCCTCGAACTGCGAGGTGAAACCGCAATAGCTGGCGGTGTTGACGACCAGCAGCACCTTGCCGGCGTACTGGCACAAGGCCTGGGGCTTGTCGTCCTGCAGGCGCGTCACCGTGTGGTCCAGCAGGGCCGGGCAGGTGACCTTGCCCGTTGGTGGCTGGGGCGCTGTCTGTGCCCAGGCCGGCAGTGCCAGGGTGGCCCCCAGTCCGGCCATCCAGGCACGTCGTTGCAGATCCGGTTGCGGATCCGGTTGCAGATGCGGTTGCAGATGCGGTTGCAGATGCGGTTTCGGTTGCGTTTGCCGATGCAGTTGCTTCACTTGCTGGCGCCTTTCTTGGCAGTTGCCGACTTCGCAGCGGCCTTGGGTACGACCTTGGTGGTCGCCTTGGCGGCGGTCTTGGCCGGCTCACCACCGCCTTTGCTGAGCAGCGTGTCCAGGTTCTTGGTGATCTCGCCTTCGATGGTCTTGCTGAAGGCGCCCAGCAGGAAACCGAGCTTGGCCTCCAGGTCGAAGTGGTCCGCGGCCACGATCAGTCGGCCGCTGACACCGCTGCGTGTGAATTCCACCGTGTCGCTGGTCTGACCTTCGATCACGGTGCATGCCATGTCGAACTTCTCCTCGGCCTGCTCGGCCCATTGCCACGCAATCTTTCGGGCCTTGGGCAACCCCAGGGTGTGGTCGCGGTGGATGCGGATGTCGGGCACGGTGGTGGTCCTCGTCAGGGTGTGGATTCGAGTGTGGCGCGGCGTTCGGCCTTGGGCAAGCGGGCCAGGCGCTTCACCTCGGCATAGAAGCGCGTGAAGTCGCTGCCCTGCTGTTGAAACAGGCGCTCGAACTGCGGCACCAGTTCGTTGTACGCCGCCTGCACGGCAAAGGCTGCATTGTTGGCGCGTGCAAACCAGCCGTCGTAGCCGGCAAACCCAGCCCAGCGTTGGGCCTTCAGCGTCTGGTACTCGGCGCGCATCTGGGCCATCAACTCGGCCTTGCGCTCGCGCTTGTCGGCATCGGGCCGCTCACTCTTGTACAGGCTGTCCAACTCACCGCGCCAGCGCAGCGTGAAGGCGCGAAAGTCGATCTGCCGCTGCTCGCGCAAGCTGTGTTCGGCGCGCGACTGTTCGGTGCCGTGCTGCTGCAGCCACAGCCGGCCGCCGATGCGCTCCACGGCCGTGGCAAAACTTTCATTGAAGGTGGTGTCGTCGTTGGCGTAGGCCACCTGGTGCGCCAGCTCGTGGAAGATCATGCGCGCCAGATCGGCGTCGTTCCAGCCGACAAAGGTGTTCAGCAGCGGGTCGCCACCGACCCAGTTGCTGTAGCCCAGCGTACTGTAGGCCGGCACGCCGTAGACCAGCGTTTCCCAACCCTGGCCCCGCAGTTCTGCGGCCAGTGCATCGGCCGGCGCCTGCGTGTAATAGCCGCGGTAGCCCACGCAGCCCATGACCGGGAAACACCAGGTCTTCAGCGTCAAACCCAGCTCGGGTGCGGCGACGGTGTTCCAGACCGCAGCGCTGCGGTTCAGGTCGGCATATCGCCGGTAGCTGTCGTTGTCGGGCAGCTTCAGTTCGCGGCTGGCGAAGTCGCGCATGCGCTGGCTCAGCAACAGGCGCTCGCGCAGGGCCGGTGGCGTGGCGGGGTCTGCTGTCCAGGTGGCCACGGGGCGTGCACTTTGCAGCAAGTCCAGGTGGCCGTTGACGGCCTGGGCGTAGTAGCCCAGCGTGCTGCAGCCGCTGCCCAGGCACACGGCGCCGACCGCCAGCAGCGCCGTGCCCAGCAGGCCGGCCGCCGCCATCAGCCAGCCTCGCTGCTGCATGGGCAATTCAGCATGTGCCGTTCAGCATGTGCACTTCAAGCGGCCTGCACCTCGACCAGGCAGTCGTAGAACACCGGTGCGCGGCCGATGTCGGTCAGCCCTTGGTGCGTGAGCTGGTTGACGTTGGTGCCGTTCAGACCCATCTTGCGCCACCAGATGCCCAGGCCGTTGACCACGCCGGGACGCGCACGCTCACTCACATCCGCCTTGCACAGGTATTCACCGCGTTCGTTGAACACCCGCACCTGGGTGCCGCTGCGGATGCCACGCGCCGCCGCGTCGCTGGGGTGAAGCTCCAGGCGCGGTTCTTTTTCTGCCGCGCGCAGGCTGTCGACGTTGACAAAAGTGCTGTTCAGGAAATGACGCGCCGGCGGCGAAATCATGGCCAGCGGGTAGCGCGCGGCCAGCTCGGGCGCAGACTGCACACTTTCGTAGTTGGGCACATGGTCGGGCACGCCCAGGCCGTTGCCGTGCACACGCACCTTGCCATCGGGTGTGGGAAAACCGCCGTCGGCAAAGGGTGCGTCGGCGACCTGCAACTTGCTCCAGCCCTGCCTGTCCAGGTTCTCGGAGTTCACCTGTTCAGGCACCCAGGCGCCACGTGCCATGGCCTCGTCGCTGTCGGCAAATGCCGCGTCGGTGCAGTCCATGCGCACGGCCAGGTCGCGGAAGATCTGCGCGTTGGACCGCGCCTGCCCCAGTGGCGCAATGGCCGGTGTGTTGAGCATGGCGTAGGTGTGGCCGTAGGCCATGTGTGCGTCCCAGTGCTCCAGCTGCGTGGTGGCGGGCAGCACGTAGTCGGCATGGTCGGCGGTGTCGGTGAGGAAGTGCTCCAGCACCACGGTGAACAGGTCTTCGCGGGCAAAGCCGCGGGCCACTTGCGCGCTATCGGGCGCCACCGCCACGGGGTTGCTGTTGTACACCACCACGGCCTCGATCCTGGGCCCGAAGGTGGGCGAGCTCTCGCGGTTCAGGTCGTCGCCGATGGTGCTCATGTTGATCGTGCGCGGCTTGCGGTCGCCCAGCAGGTCGGGCCGCTGCAGCCAGGCGTCGCGTTTGGCGTGGCGGAACCAGCCGCTGGCCGACAGCAGCAGGCCGCCCGATGCCTGGCGCCACGCGCCCACCAGGCAGGGCAGCATTGCGATCAGTCTGGCCGCGCTGCCGCCGCCGCGCACGCGCTGCATGCCGTAGTTCAGGCGGATGGCCGCAGGCTGCGTGTTGCCGTATTCGCGGGCAAGCTCTTGCACTTCTTCGGCGCTGATCCCACACACCGCAGCGGCACGGTCAGGCGGCCATTGCAAGGCACGTTCGCGCAGCGCCGGCCAGTCGTCGACGTGCCGCTGCAGGTAGTCGTGGTCGAGCCAGTCGTTGACCACCAACTCTTGCATCAGCCCCAGCGCCAGCGCGCCGTCGGTGCCGGGCAGCAAGGCGATGTGCTGGTGGCACTTCTCGGCGGTTTCGGTGCGGCGCGGGTCGATGCAGATGAGCCTGGCGCCCGCGCGCTTGGCCTGCTGCGCAAAGGTCCAGAAATGCACGCTGCTGGTGATGGGGTTGCTGCCCCAGATCAGGATCAGCCGGCTGTGCACAAACTGCTCCACGTGCATGCCCACCTTGGCGCCGTAGGTGTGCACCAGCGCGTCGCCACCAGCCATGCTGCAGATCGTGCGGTCCAGCAGGCTGGCACCCAGCCGGTGGAAAAAGCGCGCCGCCATGCCGTCGCCCTGCACCAGGCCCATGGTGCCGGCGTAGCTGTAGGGCAGCACGGCTTGCGGGTTGCGCGCGGCAATCGACTTCAAGCGCGTGGCGATGTCGTCCAGCGCTTCGTCCCAGCCCACGGGCTCGAAGCGGCCTTCGCCCTTCTTGCCCACACGCTTCAGTGGCGTGAGCACACGGTCCGGGTGGTAGGTGCGTTCGGCGTAGCGGCTGACCTTGGTGCACAGCGCGCCGTGTGTCGGCGGGTGGTCGGGGTCGCCGGCGACACGGGTGACACGCCCGTCCTGCACCGTGACCCGCAAGGCGCAGGTGTCCGGGCAGTCGTGCGGGCAGACGGCGCGGACCACACGCTCGTCGGGGCTGGACAGGCCGGAAGGTGAAACGCTCATGGCAGCACTTTGCCACACCGCCCAGCGCCCAGCGCCCAGCGCCCACGGCCCACGGTCCACGGCCCCGGCAGCCGTTAGCTGCCCAGACGTCCCGCCAATACCAGCAACTCGGCGTTCACCGGGTTCAGCCGCCGCCAACCTTCGCGGTACATCTCGTCCAGGTGCTCTTGCGCCACCTGCTCGACAAAGGCCAGCCCTTGCTGCAGCGCCCGCCGCGCCGCCGCCTGCTGGCCCGCTGCATGGGCCGCACGCGCCAGGGTCAGCCAGACCTCGGCCGGGCTCATGTCCAGCGGCTGCACGGCGCCCAGCCAGTCGGCCGCACGTTCTGCCGCGCGCAGTGCACGGTCCGTCTGGCCCAGCGCGAGACAGACCTGCGACAGGCGCACGTGCAGCGGCAGCGCGGCGCCGGCGTTGTCGGCGGCTGCAGATTCGTCCAGCGCCTGTTCCATCAGCGCCAGGCCCTGCTGCGGCGGCAGGGCCATCGCTTCCACCAGCCAGGCCCGGCGCAGCGCACGGCGGTGGCCGCTGGCCTGCAGCGTGACCTTGGCCGTGGCCAGCAGCTGCAGGGCCTGTGCCGGCTGCTGCAGCTGAAGCATGAGTCTTGCGCGCACCAGCAAGGTCACGGCCTCGTCCATGGGGCCGTTGGTCGCGGCCTGCGCGCGGTCCAGCGCTTCACGCGCCAGGTTGACGCGGCCCAGCTGCATCCACAGGGCCGCAAGCTGGCGCTGCAGGTCTTCCTCGCGGTGGTGCTGCTGCCCCAGGCAACGCGCGCGTTCCAGGTGCGCCATGGCTTCGCGCCAGCGGCACAGGCTGCGCGCGCTGGCGCCCAGGCTGATGCACAACATGGCCTCGACCAGGCTTTCGCCGCCCGTCACGGCACGCAATGCGGCCAGCCGGTGTTCGTGCGCCAGCTGCACCTGGCCGCGTTCTTCCAGCGAAATGGCCAGGTTGTTGAGCACACGCGCCCGCGTGGTCGGGTCGGTCTGGCGCTCGGCCGCCTCTTGCATCAGCGCGATGGCTTCCAGGTGTCTGTCTTGCTCTTGCAGCACCAGGCCCAGGTTGTTGAGCACACTGGGCAGGTTGGGGTCGTTGCTGCCTGAATTGGGGCCGGATCGCGCCAGCGCCAACGCCTGTTCCAGCGTCTGCCGCGCCGGCACCAACTGGCCCAGGCGGCGCTGCAGCACCCCGTGTGAATTGAGCAGCGCCACACGCTGTGCGACCGGCGAGTGCTCGTCCAGCAGTTGCAGCCCTTGTGCGGTGTGGGCTGCAGCGCCTTGCACATCGCCCTGCGCCAGGCACAGCTCGGCCTGCTGCTTGCACACGGCGGCGCGATGGGTGTTGGTGCGGGCCAGTGTGTTCAGGCGCGCGATGGCGGCTTCGATGGCCATGCCCGTGGTCTGGGTGCGCAGCGCGTTGGCCGCGGCCAGCGCTGCATCAAAGGCGGCTTCGGTCTGGCCGGCGGCGGCGTGCATGTCGGCCAACTGGCCCCACAGCCGCGCCGCTTCAACCACGTCGTAGGCCCGCGCTGCGGCGTCTGCGGCCTGGCGCAGGTGCGGCGCGGCACGTTCGGGCTGGCCGGCCGCGAGCCAGTGACGGCCCAGGGTGGCGGGGGCCACGCCGGTGCGGTCTTCCAGCTGCAGCGCCACTTCGGCATGCAGGTGGCGGGCAATGGCTGCGGGCACCGAAGCCAAGGTGGCTTCGTAGACCAGGTCGTGGGCAAAGGCCTGGTCGCGCAACACGCCCGCGGCTTCCAGTTCGGCCCAGGCGCTGGCCAGGGCCAGGGCGTGGGTTTGCAGCACATGGGTGGCCAGCCGGGTGTCGAACTCGGTGGCGGCCACGGCCGCACAACGGGCCAGCGACAGCGCGGCAGGTGACAGCTGCGCCAGGCGGCGCTCGATGAGCCGTGTCACCGAAGCCGGCCGGCCCAGCGACGGCACGCCACCCGCCGCTGCGGCACCTTCTGAGCCCACGCCCACGCCCACCCCGGCCCCCACCCCCAGCTTCAGCGTTTCCAGCACAAACATCGGGTTGCCGCCCGTGCGCCGCAACAGCACGGGCGCCAGGGCGGCGCCGTCCAGGCCAGGCAGGCCCAGGCTGTCCACCAGTTCGGCCAGCGCCGCTTCATCCAGCGGTGCCAGGGCCAGGTGCTGTACACGCAGGGTCTCCAGCAGTGCGTCGTGCAACTGGTGCAGCGGGCCGTCGGGTTCAGCCGGCCGGTAGCCCAGCGCCCAGCGCAGGGACGGTCGCGGGTTGTCCTGGCGCGCCGCCAGGTCGTCCAGCAGCAGCGCCTGCAGCAGTTGCAGGCTGGCGCCGTCGGCAAAGTGCAGATCGTCGATGGCCACCAGGCTCAGCGGGTGCAGCGGCTTGTGCAGGTGGGCGTCCAGCAGTTGCTGCACCGCACGCTGCAGCAGCAGCCGGGTGCCGGCTTGCACCGGCCCTGGCGGCGCGGCCAGGTCGGCGCCTGGGTTCCAGTCGGGCAGCACGGTGGCCAGGGCCTGCCGGCTGGGGGCGTCGATGGCCGTGGGCAAGGGCGGCAAGGCCCGCAGCAGCCGGGCCAGCGTGGACAAGGGCACCGCCGCGTCGCCCGGCCGCGCCGCCACCAGCACCTGGCTGGCCGTGCCTGGCGACGGATGAAATGGATATGAAGGCTGTGCAAGCTGCGAAGGCTGCGACAAGTGGGCCGCCAGGTGCTGCAGCAAACGCGACTTGCCCATGCCGGCTTCGGCCACCAGCGCCACCACGCGGCCCTGGTTCCAGGCCACCAGCGCATGGCTCACGTCGGCGTCACGACCCACCAGCCGCGGCGGCCGCAGCAGCGTGGCCGGCAGGCCGGCGGCCACCGCCGTGGCGCGCGGCGCGCCGGCGCCATCCGCGTCCAGCAGCGCGCGCAGCGCACGGGTTTCGTCGCAGGGTGCCAGGCCCAGGCAACGCTGCAGCATCTGTTCACAGCGGGCATAGGCCGACAGCGCCGCTGCACGGTCGCCCAGCAGGTAGTGCAAGCGGATCACGCAGCGGTGCGCGGCTTCCAGTTCGGGTTCTGCATCGAGCCCGTCCAGCGCCAGGCGCAGCGCGCCGCTGCAGTCGCCCGCCAGCTCGGCCGCCTGCACGCCGGCCGCCCAGCGCTCGCGCCGTGCGGCCCGGCGGCGTTCACGTTCGTGCGCCAGCCAGTCGGCAAATTCGCCACCGGCCACGGGTGACAGGCCGTGCAGCAGCGTGTCGGCACCTTCCAGGTCGTGCTGCACGCCCGGCGCCAGGGCCAGCGCCTGCTGGCCTGCCACCAGGTCTTGGCCCACGGTCTGGCGCAGTTTGTACAGGCGCTGACGCAGCGCACCGCGCGCCGACGTGGGGTCGCCGTCGGGCCACAGCAGTTCGGCCAGGCGGCCGCGGGGCGTCAGGCCCTGCAGCGCCAACCAGGTGAGCAGCGCCGCGTCCACGGGGTGCAGCAGGCGGGACTTGCCCGCCACCTGCACGGCGGGCTGGCCACGCAGCGTCAGCGCGATCGGGCTCATGGTGGCCACATTAAACCTTGCAACGTCACGACTGCGTCACGCCAGCGTCAGCGCAAACCCTGTGCCCCTTTGTTGGGGACTTGGCGGATGCAGGGTCTTGCGGCACAGGCTTACACTGATTTCAGCCTACTCGACTCGCTCAAGCCCGGGGAACCCCATGAACCTGATCGAACCCATCCTGGCCGACGTGGCCGCCATCACGGCCATCCGACGAGACATCCACGCCCACCCTGAGCTGTGTTTTCAGGAAGAGCGCACCGCCGACGTGGTTGCCAAGGCGCTGACCGACTGGGGCATTCCCATCCACCGCGGCCTGGGCAAGACAGGCGTCGTGGGCATCCTGAAGAACGGCACCTCCAGCCGCGCCGTAGGCCTGCGCGCCGACATCGACGCGCTGCCCATGACCGAGCACAACACCTTCGAACATGCCAGCAAACATGCGGGCAAGATGCACGCCTGCGGCCACGATGGCCACACCGCCATGCTGCTGGCCGCGGCCAAGCACTTCAGCAAGCACCGCAACTTCGACGGCACCGTCTACCTGGTGTTCCAGCCCGCCGAAGAAGGCGGCGGCGGCGCACGCGAGATGATCAAGGACGGCTTGTTCGAGAAGTTCCCGATGGAGGCCATCTTCGGCGCCCACAACTGGCCCGGCATGCCGGTGGGCACGGTGGGCCTGAACCCGGGTGCGGTGATGGCCAGCAGCAATTCCTTTCGTGTGGTGATCCGCGGCAAGGGCAGCCATGCCGCACTGCCCTACATGGGCATCGACCCCATCCCCGTGGCATGCCAGATGGTGATGGCCTGGCAGACCATCATCACGCGCAACCGCAAGCCCATCGACCCGGGTGTCATCAGCGCCACCATGATCCACACCGGCGAGGCCATCAACGTGGTGCCCGACTCGGCCGAGATCCGCGGCACCGTGCGCACCTTCAGCATGGACACGCTGGACATGATCGAGCGCCGCATGCGCGAGGTGGCCGAGCACACCAGCGCGGCCTTTGGCGCGACCTGCGAGTTCGAGTTCACGCGCAGCTACCCGCCCACCATCAACCACGCCGCCGAAACCGAATTTGTGCGCCGCGCGTTGACACCCGTGGTGGGTGCCAGCGGCATCGTGCCCTTCGAGCCCACCATGGGCGCCGAAGACTTCAGCTTCTTCCTGCAGGCCAAGCCGGGCTGTTATTTCATGCTCGGCAACGGCGACGGTGAACACCGTGAAGGCGGCCACGGCATGGGCCCGTGCATGCTGCACAACCCCAGCTACGACTTCAACGACGAGCTCATCCCCATCGGCGCCAGTTGCTGGGTGAAGATTGCCGAAGAGTGGCTGGCGCAGAAGTGAAGGTTTGAAAAGCGAAGGGCGCCTGAAGGTCCGGCTTTCCGGGGCCGCACGCGCGCCCGGCGCAGACTTGCACGACCTGCGCCAGCAGATCAACAGCCTGGACGCGCAGACCGAACACATCGGCGTGCCGCTGTCCTTCAGCAACGAGCTGTACGACTTGCGCGGCCATGTGCACATGGTGCGCAAGCGCATCCAGCTGCGGGCAGCCGACAGCAGCCCGCCGCCTGGCACGATCAACACCCCCGTGGAGAGCACCCCATGACCGACGTCGAAGCCTTCTTCGCACAAAGTTACGCCGAAGCGCGCAGCAAGTTCCTGGCCGCTGTCGAAGCCGCCGGCCTGGCGCTTCAGTCGCACCCGCACCCGCTCTTGGGGCGCGATGGCGAAACCCTGGCCATGGACGTGGCCCGTGTCGGGCCGGTCCAGGCGCAGGCCGTGCTCATCATCAGCAGCGCCTGCCACGGCGTGGAGGGTTACTGCGGCTCAGGCGTGCAGAACGCGCTGCTGGCCGACACCGGCTTCCATGCCCAGGCCACTGCTGCCGGTGTGGCAGTGCTCTACGTGCATGCGCTCAACCCTTACGGCTTTTCCTGGTGGCGGCGCACGACGCACGAAAACGTCGACCTCAACCGCAACTGGCACGACTTCAGCCAGCCGCTGCCGCACAACAGCGCCTATGGCGACATCGCGCACGCGCTGGTGCCGCCCGCCTGGCCGCCCAGCGCCGACAACGAAGCCGTGCTGGCCGCCTATGCCACGCGGCACGGCGCCAAGGGCCTGCAGGCCGCCGTCACTGGCGGCCAGTACGCACACCCTGAAGGCCTCTTCTTCGGCGGCCACACGCCCACGTGGAGCCAGCAGACGCTGCGCCACGTGCTGCAGGAACACGGCACCCGCTGCCAGCGCCTGGGCTGGATCGACCTGCACACCGGCTTGGGCCCTAACGGCCATGGCGAGCGCATTTTTGCCTGCAGGGACGACGCCCAGGCCCTGGCCCGCGCTCGTGCCTGGTGGGGCGCCGAGGTCACGTCCATCTACGACGGTTCTTCGGCCAGCGCCATGCTGTCGGGCCTGATGTGGATGAGCGCGTACCAGGAATGTGGCCAGGCCGAGTACACCGGCATCGCCATGGAGTACGGCACCGTGCCCGTGCCCGAGGTCATCCAGTGCCTGCGCGCCGAGCAGTGGATGGAAAACCACCCAGAAGCGCCGGCCGATGCCCGCGCGGCGGTGAAACAGCGCTTCCGCGATGCCTTCTACACCGACACGGCCGCCTGGAAGCAGCGCATCGTCGGACAAGGTATCGAAGCCGCGCAGCAGGCGGTGCGTGGTCTGTCCGGCGCGTGATGGCCGCGGGGCACGGCCCGCTCAGGGGGTTCCGATGAACAGGTAGGCGTTCACCGCCCCGCCATTGCCCCGCCCCAGCCCCACGTAAACCGACCCGATCGGCGTTTCACCGCCCAGGTACAGCGCGGCCGACGAGATCCAGCCGTTGCGCTTTTGCACCGCGTAAGGCACACCCACACGCCCGGCCTCCAGCGCCAGGCCCAGGCGCATGTCACCGCGCAGGCCCAGCGGCAGGCGGCCGATGATGCGTTCGGTGCGCACGTTGGCGTAGGCCACGTCGTCGCCAACCAGCTGGCCCGGCGCAAAGGCCGTCAGGTTGAGAAAGCCGCCCAGCCGGCCGGCCTCGGACAAGGGCAGCCTGCCTGCCAGCGAACCGGTCCAAGCCCCACGTGCGGCCAGCACCGTCTGCCCCAGTGAGGTCACCGCACGCAGCTCGGTGGACAGGCGCTGGTAGGCATGGTCGTCGGACCGGAACCAGGTGGCCTGCGCGGCCCAGCCGTTGCGCGGGAAGTACAGGCGGTCCAGCCGGTCCATTTCCAGCGCCACCAGGAAGCCGTCGCCGTTGCGCTCGGGCACGGCGCCGAACAGGTCCAGACCCGTCTCCAGCTGGTTTTGTGCCCTCAGCAGGCGCCAACCGGCACGCAACTGGCCCAGCCTTGGCAGGTTGATGCCTGCGGTCAGGTCCAGCCGCTGGCGGATGGCGCGGTACTCGGCCAGTCGTTGTTCGATGAACCAGTAGTCCAGACGCTCGCGGCGGTAGTCGGCACGCGCGTCGACAAACCAGCGTTGCGTGACTTCCAGCGGCTGGTAGAAATCCAGCGAGATACCCGTGCTGCTGCCCAGCTCACCCGCCAGCAGCAGTTCACCCCCCAGCCTGTTCAACCAGGTGCGCTGGTAACCGGCACGCAGCAGGTAGCTGCTGCCCTGGCTGAGGTTGCTTTCCAGCTGCAGACCCAGGCGCAGATAGTCGGGGCCCCAGCTTTTTTCCACCGGCATCACACGCAGCACCTGTCGCCCGCCCACACGTTGCACCGAGTAGTCCAGGCTCTGGTAGTGGCCCTCGCCAAAAGCGCGGTCCAGGTCGCGCGTGAGCCTGGCCAGGTCGAAGGCCACACCGCGCTGCTGCTCGATCTGCCCGCGCAGCAGCGCGTCGTCCACACGCAGCAGGCCGGTCACCTGCACCTCGTCGATCAGCGGCACCTCGGTCTGCGGCGCGGCCATGCGCTGTTGCCAGGCCTGCCACGCTGCCGGGCCCACGGCCAGCGCCTGCAACTGCGGCGCCATCAATTCAGCGGCCACGCGGCCCCGCTCGGCCGCTTCGCGGTGGCTGCCAAAGTCGCCCGCCGTGATGGTGCCTAGCGCGGGTTTGATGAGCACGTCGCCTGCACCCAGCGAAGCCAGCGACTGCACCACGTTCTGTTCGGTCAGCAGCGCCACCATCTGTGCCGTGATCGACAGCAAGCCGCCGATGGCCTCGGGCGGCAGCGGCGGCGAACCGACGTTGACCGCAATCACCACCTGCGCGCCGCAGCGCTCGCGCACCTCGCGCACGGGCAGGTTGTCCACCAGGCCGCCGTCCACCAGCTTGCGGCCGCGGTATTCCAGCGGCGCCAGCAGCGCCGGCACCGACATGCTGGCGCGCATGGCCTGCGTCAGGCTGCCTTCGCGGTAGACCACCCGTTCACCGGTGCCGATGTCGGTGGCAATGATCGACAGCGGCACCGGCAGCGATTCAATCTGCGGCTCGCCCCGGTCGGCGCGCACCAGACGGTTGAAGAACAGCTTCACCTTCTGCCCCAGCACCACACCCGGCGGGCTGACCGCACCGCGCGGCGTGATGCCGGTTTCGCTGCCTGGCAAGAAGCGCTGCGCCAGGCGCTTGTTGCGCAGGCTCAGTTCGGCGTAGTCGCTGCTGTCCTGGAACATGTCGTTCCAGTCGGCCTTGTCCAGCTCGGTGCGCATCTGCTCGGGGCTCAGGCCCGCCGCCCAGGCGCCGGCCACCAGTGCACCCATGCTGGTGCCGGCCACGCAGTCCACCGGCACGCGCAGGCGCTCCAGCACTTCCAGCACACCGATATGCGCGGCGCCGCGCGCGCCGCCGCCACCCAGCACCAGGCCCACTTTGGGGCGGGCAGCGCCTGTGACATCAGGCACCGCTTGCTGGGCCGCAGCCGGGGCTGCAATCGGACACAGGGCCAGCAGCCAGAAGACAAGGGGTGGTGGATGCATGCGCCGATTCTGCATAAGGATTCCGAACCAGAAGTGCCAGCAAACATGGCACCTATGACGGCCACATGGCAGACACCCACACGACCGAAGCCTTCATCAACCGTTGGTCCAGGGCTTCAGGTTCCGAACGGTCGAATTGCCAACTGTTCGTCACCGAACTGTGCACGCTGCTGGAACTGCCCAAGGGCTGAAAGCGGTGGACCCGCCGTCGCAGGTCGCCCCGCCGCCTTGCGGATAATCCACGCCATGTCCCTCTTCACCCCCACGCGCCGCAACGAGCTGCAGCGCCGCATCGACAGGCTCGGTCGGGTGTTCCAGCTCGACGCGATCATCGGCCAGGCCATGGGGCCGGCGCAGATTGCCGAGCATTACGAAAACTGCTTTGGTGTCTACCGCCGCCGCCATTCGGCCGAGGGCTCGCTGCACCTGGCGCTGAACGACGGCCGGCGCTTCGACGCCGCCGGCTTCGGCGGGCAGGCGGCGCGGCTGCAGGCGGTGTGGGCCGGGCAGCCGGTGGCGCGCGTGCTGGAGCTGGGCTTCGGGCAGGGCTACAACGTGGGCTTGCTGGCGCCGCGGCTGCCCGACACGCACTTCTCGGGCGTGGACATCACGCCAGGCCACGTGGCCCACGTGCAGCGCATGTTGACCGAGCGTGGCATCGGCAACGTCGATGCACGGCAGGGCGACTTCCACGCGCTGCCCTGGCCCGACGCCAGCTTCGATCAGGTCTATTCGGTCGAGGCCTTCTGCTACGCCCGCGACCACGCCACCGCACTGGCCGAGGTGGCGCGCGTGCTGCGGCCTGGCGGCGCGCTGACGCTGATCGATGGCTACCTGACGCGCGACCCGCGCGCCATGCAGCCCGACGAAGCACTGGCCGCGCTGCTGGCGGCCAAGGGCATGGCGATGGAGGGCATCCCGGTGGCCGACAAGCTGCTGCAGGCCGCGGTCGGCGCCGGCCTGGTGCTGGAGCGCCGCACGCCGCTGGACCAGCAGGTGGCGCCCAACGTGCAGCGCCTGGAACGCATGGTGGGCCTGTTCGTGCGCTGGCCCTGGCTGGCGCGCCGCCTGCTGGCCCGACTGAACCCGCTGGCCATGCGCAACGTGCTTGCCGGCTACCTGATGGGCCCGGCCATGGAGCGCGGGATCTGGACCTACCTGGAGTTGGTGCTGCGCAAGCCGAAGTAACGGCCCGCAGGCGCGGGCCTGTGGACTACGGCCTATTGCATGAAGCCCAGCGGCCCGCGCCGCCCGGTGCCCTGCTGCGGCAGGTCGGGCAGTTCGACCGCATCGCGGCCTGCCAGGCGGGCATTGCCGAAGGCGGTCATCCAGGCGCGCCGCATCTCGCGAGGCGCCAGGCCGGACAGGCGTTCGAGCACGGCATCGGTCGGTGTTTGGTCGAAGCGGTCGCCCCAGCCGTGTTCTGCCCGCAGGCGCTGGTACAGGCGCAGCGCGATGGCGCGCGCGGCTGCCGGGTCGGGGGCCTCGATCTCGAACACGTTCATGCGGTTCAGGATGGGCTCGGGGATGCAGCGCTCGTCGTTGGCCGTGGCCACCCAGATGAGCTGACTGGCGTCGATGGCCACTTCGGCAAATTCGTCGGTGAAGGCGCCCGCGGTGTCGTGTTCAAGCAGGCTGTACAGCGCGCCCAGCGGGTCGTAGGCGTGTTCTGCACGGGCCTTGTCGATCTCGTCCACCACCATCACCGGGTTGGCGTAGGCGCCGTCCACCAGCGTCTCGAACACCTTGCCCGGCTTGGAGCCCTTCCATTGGCTGCTGGCGCCCGACAGCACCCAGCCTGCGGTGAGGCTGCTCATGCTGATGAAGCCCATGCCGGTGCCCAGCAGCTGCGCCACTTCACGCGCAAAGTGCGTCTTGCCGATGCCCGGCGGGCCCAGCAGCAGCATGGGCGTGATCTCCAGCGCGTCGCGGCTGTCCTGGCACAGCGCGAGCTGGCGTTTGACGTCGTCCAGCACCTCGGTGAAGTTGGGCAGTTCGTCGTACAGGTGCTCCATGGCAGGCAGGCCGCCGGGTTTGACCTGGAAACGTTCTGCACCTTTTTCGAGCATGCGCGTGTAGGTGGCGCGCAGGTTGTCGTGGTCGCTGGCGGGCAGCTTGTCGAGCCGCTTTTCCACATCGCCCAGGCGGTAGACCGATCGCATCCTTGCGATCGGCAGGCTGCCGCTCAGGGCAGGAAGCGTGGGACAAGGCGCGGCGGGAAGCTGGCTGCTGCTGTCAGGACGCATGCAAGGACTCCTTTGCCGAAGGCTGGGCGGCGCCTTCAGTAGGTCACAAGACTGCCACACCCCGGCTGCGGAACAAAGCCACCGGGACACCGCAATTCGGGGGAAGCAAGTGCCGGGCCGTGCGGCGTTTCACGAGCCTGGGCCTGCCGGCCTGCCATCACGGCTGGCGTCGCCCCGCAGGGCCGGCCGCTACCGCCGGCGGCTGCCGCCGCCAGCCGCAGCGTGACCGTGGTTCTCTTAAGCGACAAAAATTCGTCGCGGCTGCAGGCATAACGCAACAGTGCGGCGGCATTGACCGCCAGGTGCCGCAACGTCAACGTGTCGTAGACGAAGTGCGCCAACGGGTGCTGTTCCAGCCAGGGCGCCCAGTCCAGGGACGGAGCCGCGCCGGGGCTGGCCCGCGGGCTTGGCGGATCGCTGGCGGGCATGGCAGTGGCCGCTCAGGCGCCGTGCAGCGTGTGCGCCAGAAAGCTGAGTGAACGGCCCAGTGCCAGCGCTGCGCTGCCCGGGTGGTAAGAAGCCCGCGCCCAGCAGTTGAAGCCATGCAAGGAGCCCGGGTAGACGTGCACCTCGGTGCCCGGGGCGGTCACGGCCCGCTGCACCTGTTCCACGGCGGTCAGCGGGATGTGGTCGTCTTGTCCAGCGTAGTGAAACTGCACCGGGCAAAAAATGTCTCCCGCCCGGTCCAGTTGGGTCTGGATGCCGCCACCGTAGTAGGCGACGGCAGCGTCCACCTTGGCAGTAGCTGCCGTCAGGTAGGCCAGCCGGCCGCCCATGCAGTAACCGAGGGTGCCCACACGGCCGGTCACCTCGGGCCGCCCGCGCAACACCGGCACCGAAGCCGCGATGTCGGCCAACGCGTCTGCCGCGGTGTAGCCCTGCATCAGCGCCACGGCCCTTTCGCGGTCAGCACCGACGTAGCCCAGTTCCACACGCGGCGCCTGGCGCCAGAAGGCGTCGGGCGCCAGCACCACAAAGCCGGCCAGCGCGTACTGCTCGGCCACCGCCTGGATGTGTTCGTTGACGCCGAAGATTTCTTGCCACAGCAGCAGGCCCGGCCCGCTGCCGGCCGGCGGCAGTGCCAGGTAGCCGGCGAAGCCGGGGGCGATGTCTGTCCACTGTGTGTGGCTGGGTCGGGTCATGGTTTTTGGCTCATGGTGAGGGGCTCCTGGATGATCAATAGGTTCTGCCACGGCGAAACTGCGCGTGCTGCTTGCGTGCCAGTGTCGTGGACACGGCCAGCGCGGCAAAGGAAGCCCCTGCATGGGCATGTGAAATGGCCAGGCCCAGCGCGTCGGCCGCGTCCTTGCCCGGCAGTGTGGGCAGCTTGAGCAGGCGCTTGACCATCTCCTGCACCTGCGCCTTGGTGGCCAGGCCGTGGCCGACGATGGCCTTTTTCATCTGCAGCGCGGTGTATTCGGCCACCGGCAGCCCGCCACTGACCAGCGCCGCCAGCGCCGCGCCACGCGCCTGGCCGAGCAGCAGCGTGCTCTGCGGGTTGACGTTGACGAACACGATCTCGGCACAGGCGCAGTCGGGGCGGTAGCGCTGCACCACCTCCTGCACCCCTTCAAAAATGATCTTCAGCCGGCCCGGCAAGTCGCCGCGCGGCGCTTCCAGCGTGCTGATGGTGCCGCTGGCCACATAGACCAGCCGCTGGCCCTGCGCGTTGATGACGCCGAAGCCGGTGCGCTGCAGGCCGGGGTCGATGCCGAGGATCAGCATGTCAACCCGGCCTGCCTCTGCTCGGGTGCGCCAAGCATGACCGACCACCAAGTTTCCCGCCACGGAACCGGCTTTGCCGGGCCGTCGGGGGACGCCCCCTCGGGGGGCAGCGAGCGAGAGCGAGAGCGAGAGCGAGCGTGAGCGTGAGCGTTCAATTGAAATACCAGCGCACGCTGTGGAAGAACACGGGTGCGGCAAAACACAGTGGCGCGACACGGTCCAGCAGTCCCACCGCGCCAGTGACCGAGCTGCGGTTGCCCCAGTAGCGCACGCCCGCATCCTTTTTCAGCGCGCGCATCACCAGTTCACCCAGATTGCCGCAACCGCCGGCCAGCGCGGCCATGGCGGCCGAACGCAGCGGGTCCACGGGTGTGATCCAGAACAGCAAGGCGCCGACGGCCGCCGCGGCCAGCACGCCCAGGAAAAAAGCGCGGTAAGAGAAGCTGCGGTCGATCTGCCGCGCCACGGGTCGCCTGCGCAGCTTGCGGCTGGCCAGTTCCTGCACGATCTGCGCCGCGGCCGTGGCCATCACCAGCAAGAACAGCAGGAAGGCACCGCGGCCGGCGTAACGCGGCAGGTCCAGCAGCAGCAAGGCTGGCGCGTGGCTCAGGCCGTAGACACAGACCATGATGCCCCACTGGATCTTGGCGTTGCGTTCCAGAAATCGTTGCGGGTCGCCGGCCAGCGCGCTGGCCACCGGGATGGCCAGAAACACGTAGACCGGCACGAACACCGTGAACAGGTCAAAGGCGCGCAAGCCCACCAGCAGGTACTGCAGCGGCAGCGCGGCAAAAAAGGCCAGCAGCAGGCTGCGGTGGTCGCCCCGGCGTGTGCGCACCAGGGTGATGAACTCGCGCAGCGCCAGGAAGGAAAACAGTCCGAAGGTCAGCGTCGCACCGACGGGCCCGCTCACCCAGGCCAGCCAGAACACCACGGCGCCGATCCACACCGCACGCAGGTCGCGCTGCATGCGCTCGTGGCGCTCGCGGCTTTCAGCCGTGCCCTCGCGCATCGTGTACCAGGCCACGGCCACCGAGGCCATCAGCAGCAGCCCGAACAGGGCCACGAACAGCAGTGCCACCTGGCTGTTGACCGGCCACTCGCGCAGCGGGTGCAGGTTGATGTTCATGTGCGGCCCGGTCGAGCTGCCAGCACCGCCATGCGTGCCCGGTCGAGGAAACTGCGCTTGTCTTCACCCGGCTGCAGCAGCAGCGGTTCACCAAAAGTCACCGTGCACAGGATCGGCACCGGCACCACCTCACCCTTGGGCATGACACGCTGCACGTTGTCGATCCAGGCCGGGATCAACTGCACGGCCGGAAACTGTTCAGCCAGGTGGAAGATGCCGCTCTTGAAGGGCTGTGGTTCTTCCTTGTTGCTGCGTGTGCCTTCGGGGAATATGACCAGCGAATCGCCGTTGGCCAGCGCCTGCAGCAGCGGCTCCAGCGGGTCCTGGTCGTCGACACGGGTTCGGCTCACGTAGACCGCGTTGAATACCGCCGTCGTCAGCCACTGCTTGAAGGGCGATGAGGTCCAATAGTCGCGCGCTGCGATCGGCCGCGTGCGCTGGCGCAGTTCACGCGGCAGCGCAGCCCAGATCAGCACCCAGTCCAGGTGACTCTGGTGGTTGGCAAAGTAGATGCGCTGCTCGGCCTTGGGCGGGCAGCCTTTCCAATGGCCTTGTGCGCCCGTGATCAGGCGCGCGATGAAGGCCAGCAACAGGCCCATGAGATCGGCACGCGACATGAGCGGAGATGCTAGCGCGGGCCGGCGTTCGGCCCGCAAGTGGCTTCGAACAAGGCGATGCGGCCCTCGTCCAAGCGGTGCTTCAATGCCTGAAGTGCCGCGTTCCCGTGAACACCATGGCAATGCCACGTTCGTCGGCGGCGGCGATGACTTCGTCGTCGCGCATGCTGCCACCAGGCTGGATGACCGAGCCCGCTCCTTCATCGATGACCACGTCCAGCCCATCGCGGAAGGGGAAGAAGGCATCGCTGGCCACCGCCGAGCCCGCCAGCGACAGCCCCGCGTTGCGGGCCTTGATGCCTGCGATGCGGGCACTGTCCACGCGGCTCATCTGGCCCGCGCCCACACCCAGGGTCATGCCGTCGGCGCAAAAGACGATGGCGTTGCTCTTCACGAACTTGGCCACCTTCCATGCGAAGAGCAGGTCTTGCAGCTGCTGGTTCGTCGGTGCAAGCCTGGTCACGACACGCAGTTCGGTGGCGGTGACGTTTTTGATGTCGGGCGTCTGCAGCAGCATGCCGCCGCCCACACGTTTGTAGTCCAGCGTGTGCTGCTGCGACCCGCGCTCGTGGTCAATCGCGTTGGCTGCACTGACCAGCGCCACCTCGAGCACCCGCACGTTCTGCTTCGAAGCCAGCACGGCGCGCGCTTCGGGCGTCACCTGGGGTGCGATCAGCACCTCGACAAACTGCTTGTTGTCGCCAATGCGGCGCGCGGTGGCTTCGTCCAGCGGCCGGTTGAAGGCCAGGATGCCGCCAAAGGCCGAGGTCGGGTCTGTGGTCCAGGCCTTGCCGTAGGCCTCGGCCAGCGTCGCACCAACGGCCACGCCGCAAGGGTTGGCGTGTTTGACGATCACGCAGGCCGGCAGGTCGAAGGTCTTCACACATTCCCAGGCCGCATCGGCGTCGGCAATGTTGTTGTACGACAGCGCCTTGCCCTGCAGTTGCACCCAGCCGGCCAGCGTGCCGGCTGGCGGTGTGGCCTCGCGATAGAACGCGGCACTCTGGTGCGGGTTCTCGCCGTAGCGCATGTCCTGCGTCTTGTTCAGCTGCAGGCTGTAGACGGCCGGATAGGGTTCGCGCACGGGCACCGCAGAACCGGCGTCTTCAGCGCCGGCTTGCAGTGCACCCAGGTAGTTGCTGATCATGCCGTCGTAGGCCGCGGTGTGCGCAAACACCTTCTTGGCCAGCATGAACTTGGTGCTGCGCTGCAGACCCGTGGTGCGCAGTTCGTCCAGCACCGTGACGTAGTCGGCCGGCTCGATGACCACCGCCACGTCGGCCCAGTTCTTGGCCGCGGCACGCAACATGGCCGGGCCGCCGATGTCGATGTTTTCGATGGCGTCTTCTAGCGTGCAGTCGGCGCGGGCCGTGGCCTTGGCAAACGGGTAGAGGTTGACGATCAGCAGGTCGATGGTGGTGATGCCATGCGCCTGCAGCGCGGCCATGTGTTCGGGAAGGTCGCGCCGCGCCAGCAGGCCGCCGTGGATGCGCGGATGCAGCGTCTTCACGCGCCCGTCCAGCATCTCGGGAAAGCCGGTGATCTCAGCCACTTCGGTGACGGCCAGACCGGCATCGGCCAGCAGGCGCGCCGTGCCGCCGGTGGACAGCAGCCGCACGTCCAGGCGGCTGAGTTCGCGTGCGAACTCGACGACGCCGGTCTTGTCGGATACCGAAAGCAGTGCGGTCTTCATTTGATCAGCTTGTGGTCCAGCAGCTTGCGCCGCAGGGTGTTGCGGTTGATGCCCAGCCAGTCGGCGGCCTTGCTCTGATTGCCCTGCGCCTGGCGCATCACCCCCTCCAGCAGCGGCCTTTCGGCAGCACCCAGAAACAGGTCGTGCAGCGCACTGGGCTCGGCGCCGCGCAGGTCTTTGAAGTACTGCTCCACGCTGTTGCGCACGCAGTCCTCGATCGCTTTTTTGCTCATGCGGGCAGACTCATGCGAGCAGACTCATGCGAGCAGACTCATGCGGCCAGAGATCGCATGTCGTCGTTGGCGGCCCCGCTTGTGTCGGGCAACAAGGTGTGGCGGTCGGCCAGCGCGTCGAAGAAGTCGGTCATCGCGTCCACCTGTGCCCGGCAGTTTTCGATCAGGTTCATGCGGGCGCGAAAGTCTTCTCCGCCGGGCAGGGCTTTCACGGCCCAGCCGATGTGCTTGCGGGCGCTGCGCAGGCCGGTGTATTCACCGTACAAGGCGTAGTGGTCGTGCAGATGGTCCGTCAGCCAGGTCTGCACCTCGCGCACCGTGGGCGGAGCCAGCAGCGTGCCGTGGGCCAGGAAATGCGCCACCTCGCGGAAGATCCAGGGCCGACCCTGCGCCGCGCGGCCGATCATCACGGCGTCGGCACCCGTGCGGCGCAGCACGTCCTGCGCGCGCTGCGGGCTGTCGATGTCGCCATTGGCCACTACCGGAATCTTCAGCGCGGCCTTCACCGCCGCCACGGTGTCGTGTTCTGCCCGGCCGCCGTATCCCTGTTCACGCGTGCGGCCGTGCACCGTGACCATGGCCACGCCAGCGCCTTGTGCGGCCAGCGCCAGGCGCAGCGCATTGCGTTCGTCGGCACGCCAGCCGCTGCGCATCTTCAGCGTCACCGGCACGCCCCGCGGCGCACAGGCGGCCACCACGGCATCGATGATGGCCAGCGCCAGCGGCTCGTTCTGCATCAGCGCAGAACCGGCCCAGACCTTGCACACCTTCTTGGCCGGGCAGCCCATGTTGATGTCGATGATCTGCGCACCGCGGTCGACGTTGTAGCGCGCCGCGTCGGCCATTTCGGCCGGGTCCACGCCCGCGATCTGCACCGCGATGGGCGCACCTTCTCCGCGGTGATCGGCCCGGCGGCTGGTCTTGAGCGAATCCCACAGCTCGCGCCGGCTGGTCACCATCTCGCTGACCGCGTAACCCGCGCCCAGTTGTTTGCACAGCATGCGAAAGGGCCTGTCGGTGACCCCCGCCATGGGCGCCACGAACAGCTTGTTCGGCAGGTGGTGGGCGCCGATTTGCATGGCGGTGGCGAGTGGTCCGGGTGCTGAAAAAAGAGGCGCGAGTATAGCGGGGCATCCCTTGGGGTCCGTGTGACATTTGGCGCGGCGCTTGCTTGCAAGCCCCGTCGGCCCCGGCCTACAAGGGGCCTGTCACAACTGCACATAATGGCCTGCAACGATGGAAGCCTGGTTGCACACGCTGCTGGCCGCCTTGGCCCTGCCTCAATACGGGCTGACGACGGTCTTTGTGGTCTCGATGATCTCGGCCACGCTGTTGCCCATGGCCAGCGTGCCGGTGGTCTTTGGCCTGGTGAAGCTGGACCCGGGTTTGTTCTGGCCCGCCATTCTGGTGGCCACTGCCGGCAACACCGCCGGCGGTGTGATCTCTTACTGGATGGGGGTGGGTGCAGAGAAGGCCTACGAAAAGGTCACCGCGCGCAAACCCAGCGAAGCACGCGCGCTGAAGTGGGCCAAACGCTGGGGGCCGCCGGCCTGCCTGCTGTCGTGGTTGCCTTTTGTGGGCGACCCGCTGTGTGCCGTGGCCGGCTGGCTGCGCCTGCCCTTCTGGCCGTGTGTGTTCTACATGGCGGTGGGCAAGTTCTTGCGCTACCTGGTCTATGTCGGCGGGGCGATCTGGTTCATGCCAGGGGCGCTGCAGCTCACGCCATGAGCGCACACAATGTGGCCTCGACCCGCTTCAGCCTAGACCATGAACACTGTCACCCCCAGCTACGACGAACTGGCCGGCACCTGGACCCGCATGCACCACCTGGGGCACCTGCAATCCATCGCGGGCTGGGACCAGGCCGCCAACATGCCGCCCAAGGGCAACGAAGCCCGTGCCGCCGCACTGTCGGAAATGGCCGCCCTGCTGCACCGCATGCGCACCGATGCAGCCTTGCCGGTGCAACTGCAGCGCGCAGAACAAGAGCCGCTGTCGGACATGCAGCGGGCCAACCTGCGCGAGATGCACCGCCAGTGGCGCGCGTCCAATGCACTGCCCGAATCCCTGGTGCAGCGCCAGCAGATGGCCACCTCACGCTGCGAACACGCCTGGCGCACGCAGCGCCCGGCCAATGACTGGACGGGCTTCGTCGAGAATTTCCGCCCGGTGCTGGCGGTGGCACGTGAAGAGGCCGAACTGCTGTCGCAGCTGAACGGCGTGCGCAAGTACGACGCCCTGATGGACCGCTTCGAACCCGGCATGACCTGCGCGCAAGTCGACCAGGTGTTCGGCGACGTGCGGCAGTGGCTGCCGGGGCTGATCCAGCAAGTCACCGAACGCCAGGCGCGCGAGACCGTTGTCGCACCGGTCGGGCCCTTCGACCTGAAAGCGCAGCGGGCGCTGTGCGAGCAGGTCATCCGCTTGCTGGGTTTTGACTTCGAAGCCGGCCGTCTGGACGTCAGCGCGCACCCCTTTTGCGGCGGTGTGCCCGAAGACGTGCGCATGACCACGCGTTTTCGCGAAGACGACTTCCTGGGCAGCCTGATGGGCACGGTGCACGAAACCGGCCACGGCCGCTACGAACAGAACCTGCCCCGCGACTGGCTGGGCCAGCCGGTGGCCGACGCCCGCAGCAAGGCGCTGCACGAAAGCCAGAGCCTGAGCTTCGAGATGCAGCTGGGCAGCCACCCAGGCTTCGTCAAGCAGATCGCGCCGCTGGTGCAGCAGGCATTTGGCGCACAGCCGGCCTTCGACACCCACAACCTGCACCAGTTGATGACGCGCGTGAAGCCGGGTTTCATCCGTGTCGACGCCGACGAGGTGACCTACCCGGCGCACATCATCCTGCGCTACGAAATCGAAAAGCCGCTGATCGAAGGCGAGATCGAGCCCGAGGACATCCCGGCGCTGTGGGACGCGAAGATGATGGAACTGCTGGGCTTGGACACCCGTGGCAATTACAGCAACGGCCCGCTGCAGGACGTGCACTGGCCCGAAGCGCTGTTTGGCTACTTCCCCTGCTATTCGCTGGGTGCCATGTACGCCGCGCAGTGGTTTGCCGCCATGCGCCGCGCCATGCCCGACCTGGACGCACGCATCAGCGCCGGTGAACTGACCGCCGTGTTCGATTGGCTGCGCCAGAACATCTGGACCCAGGCCAGCCGCTGGACGACCGACGAACTGGCCATCCGCGCCAGCGGCGAAACGCTGAACCCGGCGCACTTCAAGGCCCACCTGCAGTCGCGCTATCTGGGTTGACCGGCCAGACCACTGCCGCTGCGCGGCTGCGGCCTGATCAGGGCTGCGGCATCGTCTGCGTGGTGGCCTGCTCGTCCGACGCGGCCATGAATTCCGAGTGGCTGATCTCGCGGATGACCACCGTGCGTTCGTTGTCGAAGCCGTCGCGCACGTCCCAGTCTTCACGCTGTGCGTCCAGCCGGTCCAGCAGGCGGCGCAACAGGTCGTGCAGCGGTGGGTCGTGCTCGGGCAGCGGCAGGCTGGACAGCTGCGAGCAGATGCGGCCCAGCCAGTGCGGCGGCACCTGGTTGACGGCACAGGCACCACGCTCCAGCAGCGAGCGTTCCAGTGCCCCCAGGTGAGGCAACACTTCACGCGCGCCGCGGGCCTGGTCCAGCAACTGGCCCAGCGACTGCGCCATGAGCCGGCCTTTCAGCCGGTCGGCAGGGTCGGTACTGGCGCCAGCGGGGCCGGGCCTGGATGCGGGCGTGGGGGTGGGTGTGGCGGTCACTCCACCTTATCGGCGGCTGCGCATACCGTCTTGAGGCTTCAAGTCGCCGCCGGTGGCGAGTGCGCGCTGCAAGTCGTTCAAGACCTCGTCCAGCCGCCGCAGCGCCTGCGCAGCCCGTGTGCCTTTGCGCGGCGCGCGGTGCTTGAGCAGCGTGCGCCGGCTGTCGTCCAGCACCGCGTGGTCCAGCGTCAGCCCATGGCGCGCCAGCGTGGCGCCCAGCACCGAACGGCGTGACCGCAGATCGGCCCGTGTGCGCTGGTAGGCGTGTTCGGCCAACCCGCGGCGCTGGCCGTAGGCAAAGGTATTGGCCAGGAAAAGCGCCGGGTCGCGGTGGTCGGGCTCCAGCAGCACGATGTCGGTGCCCGGGTGGCTGCTGCGGTAGCCCTGCATGCCCAGTTCCAGCCGGGAGTGGATCAGCGTGCGGAAGGTCTGACTCAACACCACCGGCAGGCCACCGTCCACCAAACGCGGGATGCGGTCCTCGGCGCCGCCCAGCACGCGGTGGTGCAGGGCGTGGCTGGCGTCGAAAGGAACCAATGGGTTCAGGCACAGCACCAGGTCCAAGCCCATGTCCAGCAGCACGCGGGCATGCAGCGTTTTTTTCAGGGCCCCGTCGACATAGCTGTGGCCGTCGATGGACACCGGCGGAAACAGGCCCGGCAGCGCGGCGCTGGCGGCCACGGCTTCGGAGATGGGCACGTGGTCCCAACCGGGCAGGCCGAAAGGTGCGGTTTCGCCGCTGTCCAGTTCGGTGGCCACCAGCACCAGGCGGTGGCCGCGCTGCCGCTGCAGTTGCCGGAAGTCGTTGCTGCGACCAGGGGCGGACAGCAGGCTGCGCATCTGGCGTTCAAGCGGCGCATTGCTGAAGATGCCCGTGGGCAAGGCACGGCCCAGGTGTTCCAGCGAAGCCAGCAGCGACCGGCCCTTGAAGACGAAGCCAAAACTGGCCATGGTCACCAGCCCGGGCAGCGCAGCCAGGCGGCGTGCGTATTCAGTGAAGGCCGGGCGTATGAAGAGGTTGGGCTGCACGATGTCGGCGCGCGGGCCATCGTTGTCGATGAAGGCCGCGCACAGCTGACGCGGTGTCATGCCGTTGGCCAGCCCGGCGGCGACAAAGCTGCCGGCCGAGACGCCGACGTAGCCGTCCAGCGCGTTCAGGTCCATGCCGGGCACGGCTTCTTCCAATGCGCACAGGGCGCCGATTTCGTAGATGGCGCCCAGGGGGCCACCGCCGGCCAACGCAAGGCCGATTTTCGGCCTTGCGCCGCGTGATGCATCGAGGCCGATTTTCGGCCTTGCGCCGCGTGATGCATCGAGGCCGATTTTCGGCCTTGCGCCGCGTGATGCATCGAGGCCGATCTTCGGCCGGGCCCTTTTGGATTCAACAGTTCGTCGTGCCATCGTTTCCATTCCACACGGCAAGAGGGGCGCCGCAGCGCCCCTCGGTGTTCAGCTCGGCATGACGATCAGGCGCCAGCCGTCTTGCGGGCACGCTTGGCGGGGGCCTTGGCGGCCGGCTTGGCCGCGGTTTTCGCCGCCCGCTTTGCGGCAGGCTTGGCAGAAACCTTCACCGGCGCGCCTTTGGACAGCCTGGCCACGGCAGCAGCCAGTGCGTCCACACGCTGGACCAGCGCGTCAACATCCTTGGCCGTGGGCACGCCCAGCTTGTTCATGGCCTTGGCGGTGCGGGCTTCGAAGATCGACTCCAGCTTGTCCCAGTTCTGGCCGGCCTTGGCGGTCACGGTGCCGGCCATCGCGCTCATCTTGCCGGTGACTTCGCTGATCTTGTCTTCGGCGATGCCCTGCGTCTTCTTCTGCAGGCTCATGCCTTCTTTGACCAGCGCATCGAAGACCTTGCCGCCTTCTTCTTGCGCCTTGCTGAAAGCGCCCATGCCGGCCAGCCAGATCTGCTGTGCCGAGTCCTTGACCGAGCTGGCCAGGTGGCTGTCCAGCAGGCCCGATGCGGACTTGGCGGACTTGCCGCTGGCTTGTTCTGCTGTGCTCTTCATCTTCTTGACCATGGTGCGTTCCTCTTGCGGTTGGGGCTCGGTGGCCGGGGGTAGGCAGGGGCCGATGCGGCCCAGCCCATGAACAGAAATATAGGGTTCCCCCCTGGGGGCTGCAGCCTAAAGTTCTAGTGAGACGGCTCTATGCTTGTCTCCGATCGGACCCAAGCCCGACACCCGACCTGCAGCAGGAGACCCCCATGCATTACTTCGTCACCGGTGCCACCGGCTTCATCGGCAAGCGCCTGGTCAAAGCGCTGCTCGCGCGCAAAGGCAGCACCGTGCACTTCCTGGTGCGGCCGGGCAGCGAAGGCAAGCTGGCCGCGCTGTATGAACTTTGGGGCCTCAGCGGCTCGGCCAAGTCGCGCGCCGTGCCGGTGACGGGTGACCTGACGGCCAAGAAGCTGGGCGTGACGCCCGACGTCATCAAGGCCCTGAAGGGCCACGTCGATGCCGTGTACCACCTGGCCGCGGTCTACGACCTGAGCGCCGATGCCGAAAGCCAGGTCGAGGTCAACATCGACGGCACACGCAACATGGTGGACTTTGCCAAGGCCGTGGACGCGGGCCATGTGCACCACGTCAGCAGCATCGCCGCCGCGGGCCTTTACGAAGGGGTATTCCGCGAAGACATGTTCGAAGAGGCCGAAGGTCTGGACCACCCCTACTTCATGACCAAGCACGAGAGCGAAAAGATCGTGCGCAAGGAATGCAAGGTGCCGTGGACGGTGTACCGCCCGGCCCTGGTCGTCGGCGACAGCAAGACCGGCGAGATGGACAAGATCGACGGGCCCTACTACTTCTTCAAGCTGATCCAGCGCATGCGCCAGATCCTGCCGCCGTGGCTGCCCAGCGTGGGTATCGAAGGCGGGCGCATCAACATCGTGCCGGTGGACTTTGTGGTGCAGTGCATCGACTTCATCAGCCACGTGTCCTTGAAAGACCCGAAGACAGACATCAAGGGCAAGGCCTTCCACCTGGTGGACCCGCAGGGCTACCGCGTCGGCGACGTGCTGGACATTTTCAGCAAGGCCGCGCATGCGCCCAAGATGAACCTGTTTGTCAACGCCGCGCTCTTGGGCTTCATTCCCAAGAGTGTCAAAAAAGGGATGATGGCGATGGCCCCGGTGCGCCGCATCCGCGCCGCGGTGATGAAGGACCTGGGCCTGCCCGACGACATGTTCACCTTCATCAACTTTCCCACGCGCTACGACAGGCGCGAGCTGGACGCGGTGTTGAAGGGCAGCGGCATCGAATGCCCCAAGCTGGGCGACTACGCCTGGGTCTTGTGGGACTACTGGGAACGCCACCTCGACCCCGACCTGTTCATCGACCGCAGCCTGCGCGGCACGGTGGCCGGCAAGGTGGTGCTGGTCACGGGTGGCAGCTCGGGCATCGGCCTGGCGGCAGCGCACAAGTTTGCCGAAGCCGGTGCCACCACGATCATCTGCGGGCGCGATCAGGACAAACTGGATGAAGCCTGCGCCGAAGCCAAGGCCAAAGGCTATGCCTTCGTGGCCTACCCGGCCGACATTGCCGACATGGCCGACTGCGACCGCTTCGTGAAGGTGCTGATCGAAAACCACGGCGGTGTGGACTTCCTCATCAACAACGCCGGCCGCAGCATCCGCCGTGCCATCGAGAGCAGCTACGACCGCTTCCACGACTTCGAGCGCACGATGCAGCTCAACTACTTCGGCTGCCTGCGCGTCACGATGGGTCTGCTGCCTGGCATGGTGGCCAGGAAAAAGGGCCATGTCGTCAACATCAGCAGCATCGGTGTGCTGACGAACGCGCCGCGCTTTTCGGCCTATGTCGCCAGCAAGGCCGCGCTGGACGCCTGGACACGCTGCGCTTCGTCGGAGTTTGCCGACCAGGGCGTGAGCTTCACCACCATCAACATGCCCTTGGTGCGCACGCCCATGATCGCGCCCACCAACATCTACAAAAACGTGCCCACGCTGAGCCCCGAAGAGGCTGCTGACATGGTGGCGCAGGCCTGCATCAGCAAACCCGTGCGCATTGCCACGCGGCTGGGCATCACCGGGCAGGTGCTGCACGCGCTGATGCCGCGTGTGGCGCAGATCGGCATGAACACCACCTTCCGCATGTTCCCGGACTCTTCAGCAGCCAAAGGTGGAAAGGACGGCGACAAGAGCGCCAAGCCGCAGCTCAGCGCCGAGGCGGTGGCCATGCAGCAGCTGATGCGGGGCATTCACTTCTAACGGCGCCGGCAGCCGGTGCAACCGCCGGCCATCCGCCCGTCGGGGCTGTTTGTCGCATGCGGGCACCGCCTGCACTCGTGTCTGTGCAAAATCGCGGCCTTGCATTCAGGGAGATTCAAATGACCGATTCCAAGCACAGCCCGGGACTGGCGCGCCGGGACTGCCTGCACCTGGCGCTGGCCTCCGCAGCCATGCTGGCCACTCCGCTGGCCTGGGCGCAAGCCGCGCCGATCCGCGCGCTGGGTGTCTTTTCGCTGCTGGGCGACGGCCTGCAGCTGGTCTACCCGGCTGACGCCACCGACACCCGTCTGGACCGCAACCTGCGAGAGTCACTACCCACCAAGGACATCGGCTTCGACCAGGCCGCCTTGCGTGCCATCAGCGAAACCATGACCCAGCTGCTGCCCCGGGCGCGGGTGCAGATGTTCCGTTCGACGTCGCCCATGGAACCGGACGCGCAGCGCGCGCTAGCCGATGGTGCCCTGCGCGCCGAGCTGCCCGACTGGATCGTGCGAGCCATCCAGTCGGCCAATTTGAGCCACCTGCTGCTTGTCACGCGCAGCCGGGGCGACGCGGCCTTTCCGGTCAGGGACGGCTTCACCGTCGGCCGCGGCGGGGTCGAAGGCATCGGCTACTACCTGGACCGCAGGACCGAGATCAAGAACAACCAGACCGGCTATCTGTCGACCGGCTTCCTGGGCGCCTACGTGATGCTGCGGCTGCAGCTGATGGACGCGCAAAGCGGCGACATCGTCGCCAGCCAGGACGTGCGCGTGGGCCAGCTGTTTGCAGGCCGCAACGACAGCGAAGCCGCCAACATCTGGAACGCGCTGAACCCGACGGAAAAGGTCGAGGTGCTGCGCAGGATGGTGCAGGACAACGTGGCGCGGGTCATGCCCGCCATGCTGGGCAAGGGCTGACGGCTTCAGCCCGGCGCCACCTGCAGCACCAGCTTGCCGAAGTTCTCGCCGCTGAACAGCTTCCCCAGCGTGTCCGGAAAAACCGCCACGCCGCCCTGAACCACGTCTTCCTTGCTCTTCATGCGCCCGTCTTTCAGGTAGCCCGCCATCTCGGCAATCGCCAGGTGGTAACGTTCGGCGTAGTCGAAGACGACGATGCCTTCCATGCGCGCGCGGTTGACCAGCAGGCTCAGGTAGTTTTTCGGGCCTTCCACCGCGCCGGTGTTGTTGTACTGGCTGATGGCGCCGCAGATGATGATGCGGGCCTTTTTGTTGATGCGCGTCAGCACGGCGTCCAGGATCTCCCCGCCCACGTTGTCGAAGTAGATGTCCACACCTTGCGGGCAATGCTGCTTGAGGCCGTCCTTCACGGAGCCGCCTTTGTAGTCGATGCAGGCATCGAAACCCAGTTCCTGGACCACCCACTCGCACTTGGCCGGCCCACCGGCGATGCCCACCACGCGGCAGCCCTTGAGCTTGGCGATCTGGCCCACGGTCTGGCCCACGGCACCGGCGGCGCCGCTGACGACCACCGTTTCGCCGGCCTTGGGCATGCCCACGTCCATCAAGCCGAAATAGCCGGTCATGCCGGGCATGCCCAGCACGTTGAGCCACTGCGTGACGGTGCCCACGCGCAGGTCGATGCGCGCCATGCCGCTGCGCTTGATCTGGTCGGCCGGCACGCTCCAGTACTCCTGCACGCCGGGGCTGCCGGTCACGTGTGCGCCCAGCGGGAAAGCCGCGTTCGTGGATGCCACCACCACGCCGATGCCCCCGGCGCGCATGACTTCGCCGATGCCCACTGGCGGGATGTAGCTCTTGCCTTCGTTCATCCAGCCGCGCATGGCCGGGTCCAGGCTCAGCGCCAGCACCTTCACGACCACACCCCCTTCGGCCGGTTCGGCCACGGCTTCTTGCGTGTGTTGCCAGTTGGCCGCGGTGGGCAGACCCACAGGGCGGGCGGCCAGGCGCACCTGGTGGTTGGTGACAGCGGCCAGCGTGGCGCCGGTTTCGGCGGCGGGGTGGGCATTCATGGCGGCTCCTGATGGTCTTGGGGCCGGTGATCGTAGCGGCCGATGCGCTGGCGCGGCGTCACCTGCGCGTCAGACCCAGCCGCTGTGGGCCGCGGGACGGCCCCGACTCAGGGCGCCTTGCTGACGGAGGTGATGGTGTACTGTCCGTCGATGCGCTCGGCCGTGAAACGGATGCGGCTGCCCACAGCCAGGTCGTCCAGCAGGCTGGGCTGGGCGGCACGGAACACCATGGTCATGGGTGGCATGTCCAGGTTCTTGATCTCGCCGTGCTTGAGCGTGATCCGACCACCGGCCTTGTCGAGCTTGGTGACTTCGCCGTTCACTGAAGGTGCTTGCGCCCAGGCGGCGGCCGCCAGCGCGCTGGCGGCGACGAAAACAACGATGCGTGACATGGCGGTGCTCCTGGTCTGTTAGGAAAGCTCAGCGTGTGCGTCGGCAGCGACGCCTGGCACTTCCTACAATGCCGCACACCATACCTCAGCCGCCGGAGCGCGACCATGAGCACGCCCACAAGCCCTTCACACGACGTCGACCTGACCCACATCACGCCGCGCGACCAGGCCGAGATCCTGGCCCAGGCGCTGCCCTACATCCGCAAGTTCCACGGCAAGACGCTGGTCATCAAGTACGGCGGCAACGCCATGACCGACCCCGCGCTGCAGCAAGACTTTGCCGAAGACGTGGTGCTGCTCAAGCTGGTGGGCATGAACCCCATCGTCGTGCACGGCGGCGGGCCGCAGATCGACGACGCGCTTACGCGCGTGGGCAAGAAGGGCACCTTCATTCAAGGCATGCGTGTCACCGATGAAGAGACGATGGAAGTGGTGGAATGGGTGCTGGCCGGGCAGGTGCAACAGGACATCGTGGGCCTGATCAACGCCGCCGGCGGCAAGGCCGTGGGCCTGACGGGTCGTGACGGCGGCCTCATCCGCGCGCACAAGATGAGGGTGCTGGACAAGGACGGCACCGAACACGATGTGGGCCAGGTGGGCGAGATCACGTCCATCGACCCCAGCGTGGTCAAGGCGCTGCAGGACGACCAGTTCATCCCCGTCATCAGCCCCATCGGCTTTGGCGAAAAAAACGAGTCCTACAACATCAATGCCGACCTGGTGGCGGCCAAGCTGGCCACGGTGCTGAAGGCCGAGAAGCTGGTGATGCTGACCAATATCAGGGGCGTGCTCAACAAGGCCGGTGAGCTGCTGACGGATCTGACCGCGCGCGAAATCGACGAACTGGTGGCCGACGGCACCATCAGTGGCGGCATGCTGCCCAAGCTGGCCGGCGCCATCGACGCGGCCAAGAGCGGCGTCAACGCGGTGCACGTGGTGGACGGACGCGTGCCGCACGCGATGCTGCTGGAAATCCTGACCGACCAGGCCTACGGCACGATGATCCGATCGCATTGATGGGCCCACCCCCGAAGCGGCTGCGCCGCTCGCCCTCAAGGGGGACGAGCCTGCACCGAGCAAGCGTCTGCGCGCTTTCGAGTGGCTGGCGAGCGAATTGGGACATGCATGTCCCCATGCGCCGCCAGCAGCCCGGCGGAGCCGGTTCCGCGGCGTCCACTTGGAGTCCGGCCCCTGTGTCACCTGCAGCGTTGCAGAAGGTCTGGCTCTTCGACCTGGACGACACGCTGCACGACGCCAGCCACGCGTCGATGGCCGAGCTGCATGTGTCGATGGGCCGCTACATCGAGCACAACCTGGGCCTCAGCAAGGCCGAGTCCGACGCACTGCGTGGACGCTACTGGCGCAAGTACGGTGCCACGCTGCTGGGTCTGGTGCGCCACCACGGCGTGCAGTCGGCGCACTTCCTGTACCACACGCACCTGCTGCCAGGGCTTGAAGAACGGGTGCGCGGGCATGGGGCGGACATCGCGGCGCTCAGGCGCCTGAAGGGCCGCAAATACATCTTGACCAATGCACCGGCGGCCTACGCGCAGCGTGTGCTGGACGCGCTGGGCATCAGCCACCTCTTCGACGGCCTGCTGTCCATCGAGGACATGCACATGTTCGGCGACCTGCGGCCCAAGCCCGACGCGCGCATGCTGCGCGCCGTGGCCGTGCGGCTGCGGGTGCCGCCCTCGCGCTGCGTGTTGGTCGAAGACACGCTGGTGCACCAGAAGTCGGCGCGCCGCGTGGGCATGGGCACGGTGTGGATGCAGCGCTGGCTGCCCGTGGGCCGCCACCGGCCGCACCGGCGACCGGTTTATGTGGACCGGCGGGTGGGGCGCTTGCTGGACTTGCTCTGAGGCTTGTCGGTCTTGGGCAGCGCCGCCAGGCAGGGCTGACCGCCGCACACGCGCACCAGCGCGGCGGCCATCGGCGGCACGACCACGTTGGCCTGCACGCTGCCCACGGGCCAGGCGATAGCCGCCGCCAGCCACAGGCCGGCGCAGCGCAATGTAAATCGAGGGGCGCGGTTCATGTGGACAAGGCTAGACGCTCGGTGCCGTCGGCGCTTCACCCAGATGGGCGAAGCGGTCCGTATCAAATGTCTCAGGCCTGCAACCCGAGGTCACGCGCCACCACCACCGCTTCGGTGCGGTTGCGCGCTTGCAGCACGCGCAGGATGGCCGCGATGTGGATCTTCACCGTGCCTTCGGTCAGCCCCAGTTCGCGCGCGATCAGCTTGTTGGGCTGGCCGCGCATCAGGCAGCGCAACACGTCCATCTGGCGCGGTGTCAGACCACTGGCGTCGGGCCTGGGCGGCGGCGCGCCGTGGCGCAGGTCGGCCAGGGCCTGCGCCGGCATGTAGGTGCCACCGCCCAGCACCAGGCGCAAAGCCTGCTGCAGCACCTCGGGCGCTTCGCTCTTGGGCAGGAAGCCCACGGCGCCGGCAGCCAGCGTGGCGCGGATGATGGCCGGGTCGTCTTCGCCCGAAGCCACGACCAGCGGTACACCGGGAAACATCAGGCGCAGGCGCCGCAGGCCGTCCACACGCTCCATGCCGGGCATGTGCAAGTCCAGCAGCGCCAGTTGCGGCAAGGCGGCTTGCATCTGCAGCAGCACGCCAGCGAAGTCGGCGGCTTCGACTACCGTTGCCGTGGGTTCGATCAGCAGCAGCGTGCGCTTGAGTGCGTCGCGCACCATGGGGTGGTCGTCGGCGATCAGGACTTTCATGGCGGCACCTGGGTGTGGGCAGTTTCGGAGATCACGTGCACTGAGGCAGTTGTCGCACCGGGCTCGGGCAGACACTGTTCCAGCCAGGCGCGCAGCCGGGCCGGCGACACGGGTTTGCTCAGCACGGTGGCACCGGACGGCAGCGTGGCGCGAAGGCCGTCGACAGTGGTTTCGCCGCTGATCCACAGCACCGGCAGACTCGCCTGCACTGGCACGCCCCAGGCCTGTTGCAGCAGGCGCAACTCTTCAACGCCGGTGCGGCCCTGGGCCAGGCGCAAGTCGGCCACCACCGCCTGCGGCGCGGTGCCCAGGCGCTGCAGCAGATCGGCGGCGCAGCTGCCATCCACCACGCGGCAGTCCCACAGCTGCAGCAGGCGGCGCATGGCGTCGCGCACGTGCTCGTCGTCTTCCAGCACCACCACCAGCATGCCGGCCAGGCGCCGCATTTCTTGCCGGGCTGCGGCGACCGCCTGCGGTGCCAGCCCGGCCGGCGCCAGCCCTTCGATCATGAACACGCTGCCGCGTCCGGCTTGTGAGTGCAGTTGCACCCGCAGCTGCAGCAAACGCACCAGGCGCTGCACGATGGCCAGGCCCAGACCCAGACCGGGGCTGGCGCCTGCTACCGGTTCAGCGCCCGGCCCGGTGCCGGCCTGGAAAAACTCTTCGAAGACCCGGTCCTGGTCGGCCACTGCGATGCCGGCTCCACTGTCCCAGACTTCGATGCGGTGGTGGCGCTGTCCGTCGGCCGCCGTGCGTTCACGGCAGGCCAGCAGCACACCGCCGCGGGGGGTGTACTTCACGGCATTGGCCAGCAGGTTGCGCAGCACCCGTTCCAGCATCAGCGGGTCGGTGACGGTCATGGCGCGCGGGTCGCTGACGTGCAGGGCCAGGCGCAGGCCACGCGCTTCTGCCTGCGGCGCCCATTCGTCGGCCAGGCGGCGCAGCAGCGGCGCCAGCGGCACCGTGTTCCATTGCGGCAGCACCGCGCCCGCGTCCATGCGTGACACGTCCAGCAGTGCAGCAAAGAGGGTGTCCAGCGCCGCCAGAGAACCCTGCATGCGTTCGGCCAGTTCGGCCTGCTGCGGCGCCAGCGGACCGGCGCGCAGGGCCGCCGTGTACAGGCCCAGCGCATGTGCCGGCTGGCGCAGGTCATGGCTGGCGGCAGCCAGGAAGCGTGCCTTGGCCAGGTCTGCCGCTTCGGCGCTGGCCTGGGCTTGATGCACCTCGGCACGCACACGGTCCAGTTCGGCGTCGCGCTGGGACACCTTGCCCACCAGTTCGGTCAACTGGCGGCGGCCAGCGTGCAAGGCGCGAAGGGCGCGGTGCGTGAGCCACAACGTCAGCACCAGGCCCAGCGCCAGCAGCAACACGCCCGCCTGCATGGCCACCAGGCCCACCGGCAACAACACCGCAGCAGCCAGCAACAACGCGCCCGCCAGGCCCAGCAAGACGCGGCGCTGGCGCCAGCCCATGAAGGCCACGACCAGGCCCAGCGAAGCCAGGGCGCCCGCGACGAAGCCTGTGAAGCCCGGGACGCCGGCCAAGCCGTCTGCAAGCGCCAATTGCAACTCCTGTTGAAGTGGCTGGTGATTGTGGGGTCGGTGCCAGGCCCGTCACGCGGGCGCCTGGCGCCGGCCGGCATCGCCCGAACGGCAGATGCAGCGCCGGCCTTGAGGCGTCTGAAGCAGCCAGATGTCGGCATGTGGGTCAGTGTTTACCTGCAAGAGAAGCCCCGCTGCAGCCCGGGTGCCGTATGCAAGAATCATCTGGACCCGCGCGAGCCCATCTCGCCGCCCCGCTGCCCGAAGCTGCCGCCCGCCCGCCCACCCATGTCCGCAGTGCCCGAAAACCTGACCCCGGACAGTGCGCTCGCCAGCGTGGTCGAAGCCCCGCCGCCGGTGCGCAAGCGGCCCAAGCCCGGCGAACGGCGGGTGCAGATCCTGCAGACGTTGGCCGGCATGCTGGAACAGCCCGGCGCGGAACGCATCACGACGGCCGCGCTGGCAGCCAAGTTGGACGTCAGCGAAGCGGCGCTGTACCGGCACTTTGCCAGCAAGGCGCAGATGTTCGAAGGGCTCATCGAGTTCATCGAAACCAGCGTCTTCACGCTCATCAACCAGATCGTCGAACGCGAAACCGTGCCCTCGGTGCAGGCGCAGAAAATCGCCGCCGTGCTGCTGCAGTTTGCCGAGAAGAATCCGGGCATGACCCGGGTCATGGTGGGTGACGCGCTGGTGTTTGAACACGAGCGCCTGAACGCACGCATGAACCAGTTTTTCGACCGTGTGGAGTCCCAACTGCGCCAAAGCCTGCGCGCAGCGGTCGAGGCCGCCGGCTCAGCCACGCCCACGGTGGACGCACAGGCGCTGGCTTCGGCCATCACCTCGCTCATCGTCGGGCGCTTGCAGCGTTACGCCCGTTCGGGCTTCAAGCGCGCACCCACCGAACACCTGGAACCCGCGCTGCAGCGTCTGTCCAGCTGAAGCGGCTGTGGAGGGATCGGTGGAGTTGATGGCCGCAGGCGCACGCCTGCGGCTGCTGCCACAACGGGTGGTTCACCTGCCCGACCACGGCACGCTGCTGGTGGCCGATGCGCACATCGGCAAGGCGGTGTCGTTCCGCCGCCTGGGCGTGCCTGTGCCTGCGGGCACCACCGAGGCCACGCTGCAGCGGCTGTCGCAGGCGCTGAACGAAACGGGCGCCCCACACGTCGTTTTCCTGGGCGACTTGTTGCACTCGGTGCGCGCGCGTGCAGCGGGCACCGTGGCCGCCGTCGCACGCTGGCGCGAGTCCCATGCCCAGGTGCAGCTGACGCTGGTTCGTGGCAACCACGACAGCCATGCCGGCGACCCACCTGCCGACTGGCGCGTGCAGTGTGTGGATGAGCCCTTTGTGCTGCCCGGCCTGAACGGCCTGGCACTGTGCCACCACCCCCAGGCGCATCCCGATCGTTACGTGCTGGCCGGCCACGTGCACCCCAGCGTGGTGCTGGGCGGCCGTGCGCACGAGCGCCTGCGCCTGCCGTGTTTCCACTTCGGGCCGCAGTGGGGCCTGCTGCCGGCCTTCGGTGAATTCACGGGCACCCACACGCTGACGCAGGGCCCGCAGGACCGGGTGTTCGTCAGCACCGGCGCCGAAGTGCGCGAACTGCCCAACCTACACTTGCGTGCATGAACGCCGCTTTTGAACACCTGCTGGTGCGCGCCGAGTCGCTGCTGGCCCGCCTGGAAGCGATCCTGCCGCACGCGCCCACGGCCCCCGACTGGACGGCGTCGGTCGCGTGGCGCTACCGCAAACGTGGCCGTGCGGCTGTGCTGGAACCCGTTCGCCACGTGGCCACCATCCGCCTGGCCGACCTGAAGGAAGTGGAGCCGCAGAAAATGCGCCTGCTGCGCAACACCGAACAGTTCGTGGCCGGGCATGGCGCCAACAACGTGCTGCTGACCGGCGCCCGCGGCACGGGCAAGAGCAGCCTCATCAAGGCCTGCCTCAACGAGTTTTCTGCGCAGGGCCTGCGCTTGATCGAGGTCGACAAGGCCGATCTGGTGGACCTGCAGGACATCGTCGACCTGGTCGCCGAACGAAGCGAACGTTTCATCGTCTTCTGCGACGACCTGAGCTTTGACGAAGGCGAGGCCGGCTTCAAGGCGCTGAAGAGTGTGCTGGACGGCAGCGTGGCCCAGGCCAGCGACAACCTGCTGATCTACGCCACCAGCAACCGCCGCCACCTGCTGCCCGAGTACATGAAGGAAAACCTGTCCTACCAGCACACCGAAGACGGCGAAGTTCACCCCGGTGAAGTGGTGGAAGAAAAGATCTCGCTGAGCGAACGTTTTGGCCTGTGGATCAGCTTCTACCCCTTCACGCAGGCCGAGTACCTGGCCATCGTGGCGCAGTGGCTGCGGTCTTTCGATGTGGACGAAACGGCCATCGCCGCTGCGCGGCAGGAGTCGCTGGTGTGGGCGCTGGAACGGGGGTCGCGCTCGGGCCGCGTGGCGCAGCAGTTTGCCCGCGACTATGCGGGGCGGCATGGCGGCTGAGCCCGCGGCCCAAGCTGCCCAAGCTGCCCAAGCTGCCCTTGAGCGCCCGGCGGTCGACGTGGCCGTGGGCGTGCTGATCGACGGCCAGGGTCGCTTTTTGCTGACCAGCCGGCCCGAGGGCAAGGTCTGCGCCGGCTACTGGGAATTCCCGGGCGGCAAGGTCGAGCCTGGCGAATCCATCGAACAGGCCTTGCGGCGCGAGCTGCAGGAAGAGCTGGGCATCACCATCGGCCCGGCCCGGCCCTGGCAGGTGGAAGTGATGGACTACCCCCACGCGCGGGTTCGCCTGCATTTCTGCAAGGTTTTTGCCTGGCACGGCGACTTCGAAATGCGCGAAGGGCAGGCCATGAGCTGGCAGACGCTGCCCGTGCAGGTGCAGCCGGTGCTGCCCGGCACGGTGCCGGTGCTGGCCTGGTTTGCCGCTGAACGAGGTTTCAGCGGGCCGACCCACGTTTTGCAGCCCCCAGTTTTGCAGCCCCCAGTTTTGCAGCCCCCAGATCCCAGCCACTGATCCCAGCCACTAGACTGCCGGCATGAACACGGCTGCTATCCAATGGCTGGACACCATACGCTGGGACCGCGACGGCCTGGTGCCTGTCATCGCGCAGGAAGCCGGCACCGGCGACGTGCTGATGTTCGCCTGGATGAACCGCGAGGCCTTGCAGGCCACCGCAGAACGGGGCCAGGCCGTGTACTGGAGCCGTTCACGCCACAAGCTGTGGCACAAGGGCGAACAGTCGGGCCACTTCCAGCAGGTGCACGAGATGCGCATGGACTGCGACAACGACGTGCTGTTGCTGAAGGTCACGCAAGCCGGCCACGCGCCCGGTGAACCCGGCATCGCCTGCCACACCGGCCGCCACAGCTGCTTTTACCAGCGGCTGGAAGGCCAGCAGTGGGTGGCCGTCGAGCCCGTTCTGGTGGACCCCGAACGTTTCTACAAGTGAACGCTCTGCGATGAACAGCCAAGACAGCCTGGCACGCCTGGCCGCGGTGATCGACAGCCGCAAACCCGAAGCCGGCGGCGACCCCGACAAAAGTTATGTCGCGCGCTTGTTTTCCAAAGGCACCGACGCCATCTTGAAAAAGATCGGCGAAGAAGCCACCGAAGTGGTCATGGCCGCCAAGGACGGCGACCGCTCGCGAATCGTGGGTGAAACCGCCGACCTCTGGTTCCACTGCATGGTGGCGCTGTCGGCCTTCAACCTGAAGCCGGCCGATGTGCTGGCCGAACTCGAAAGACGAGAAGGCCTGTCCGGGCTGGAAGAATTTGCCCTGCGCAAGGCGCAGCAGCGTGACGGCGAGGGGCCAGGAGAAACAACATGAACAACGTGGTGGTACCCGGTTCCGAAGCAAACAAGGGCGATGGCCTGCGTCTGCTGACGCACGTTCTCTACGGCCTGCACACCTTGTCGTGGTTCTCGGCCGGCCTGTTTTCGGTCGTCGCAATGATCATCAACTACGTCAAGAGGCCCGACCTGCCTGACGAGATGTACCGCAGCCACTACCGCTGGCAGGCGCGCAGCTTCTGGTTCACGCTGCTGTGGCTGGCCCTGACCTGGCCGCTGTGGTTGGTTTTCGTGTTTCCGGGCTGGGTGGCGTGGTCCGTCATCGGCCTGTGGTACCTGTATCGCTTTGTGCGCGGCTGGTGGATGTTTGCCGAAGGCCGGACGATGCCGATGCCCGCAAGCAGATGACGACCTGAGCATCGCGACAAGGACACACATGAGTGCCGATCCCAACTGCCTCTTCTGCAAGATCATCGCCGGGCAGATTCCGTCGAAGAAGGCCTACGAAGACGAAGACTTGCTGGCCTTTCACGACATCCACCCCTGGGCGCCGGTGCATGTGCTGGTGATTCCCAAGACACACATTGCCACACTTTCCGATGTGGGCCCCGAGCATGACGCGCTGCTGGGCCGCATGCTGGCCCTGGCACCGCGCCTGATGAAGGAACTGGGCGTGGTTAACGGCTTTCGCACCCTGATCAACACCGGAACCGACGGCCGCCAGGAGGTCTACCACCTGCACATGCACGTGATGGGCGGCCCCAGACCCTGGGCCAAAGGGTGATATCACGCCATGCGCAGTCCGGTCATGCGCGCCTCGTAGAATCACCGGTTCCGCTTTCGTAGGAAATAGATCATGGGTTCGTTCAGCATCTGGCACTGGTTGATCGTTTTGCTGGTCGTCGTGGTCATCTTCGGCACCAAAAAACTTCGCAACATCGGCTCCGACCTGGGTGGAGCCGTGAAGGGCTTCAAGGACGGCATCAAGAGCGGCGGCGAGACCGATGCCGACGCGGCTGCAGCACCACCGCAGCAGGTGACGACGGCCAAGCGCACCGACACCAACACGGTGGACGTCGAAGCCAAGACCAAGAGCTGATGCCGCTGCGCCCGGGGCCCCCTGGGCGCGAAGCTTCAGCGCCCGCCGCATGATCGATTTCGGTTTTGACAAGATCGCCCTCATCGGCGCCGTGGCGCTGATCGTCATCGGGCCCGAGAAGCTGCCCAAGCTGGCCCGCACCGTGGGCCACATGTTCGGCAAGGCGCAGCGTTACGTGGCCGATGTGAAAGCCGAGGTCAACCGCTCCATCGAGCTGGACGAGTTGAAGAAGATGCGCAGCCAGTTCGAGGACGCCGCGCGAAACGTCGAACAATCCGTTCGCAGCGAGGTCAACGAAGCCGCAGCGGCCTTCGACACCGACTGGAAAAGCGCCACGGCCATCAGCCACGACAACGCGCCCTACCAGGCGCTGGCCGAGCCCACGCCCAGCTACACGCGGCCCAAGAAAAATTGGCGCCTGAAGAAGGGTGCCACGCCGCAGTGGTACAAGCAGCGTCAGGGCATCCGCACCAAGGCGCAGTCGGGCGCGGCGCGGGTCTCTCGATTCAGGCCGCCGGGCTTGAAAGGGCCGCGATGAGCGAGCCGGACAAGAAGGACGAACTGGAAGGCACCGAAGCCCCTTTCGTGTCGCATCTGGTCGAACTGCGCGACCGCTTGATCCGCGCCGTCATTGCCATTGCCGTCGCCTTTGCCGCGCTGGCCTTCTGGCCCGGGCCTTCGGGCCTGTACGACCTGCTGGCTGCGCCGCTGGTGGCGCACTTGCCCAAGGGCGCGACGCTGATTGCCACCAACGTGATCTCGCCTATCCTGGTGCCGCTGAAGATCACGCTGATGGCGGCCTTCATGGTGGCGCTGCCGGTGGTGCTGTACCAGGTCTGGGCCTTTGTCGCGCCGGGCCTGTATTCGCACGAAAAGCGCCTGGTGATGCCGCTGGTGGTGAGCAGCACGCTGCTGTTCGTGGCCGGCGTGGCCTTCTGCTACTTCCTGGTCATCCCGGGCATGAGCAAGTTCATCCAGGCCTTTGCACCCACCAGCATCACAGCCGCGCCTGACATCGAACAGTACTTCGGCTTCGTGCTCACCCTGTTCCTGGTGTTCGGCATCTCTTTCGAAGTGCCCATCGCCGTCATCGTGCTGGCCCGCATGGGCGTGGTCACGCTGGACCAACTGCGCAAGTGGCGCGGCTATTTCATCGTCGGCTCCTTCATCGTCGCTGCCGTGGTCACACCACCCGACGTGATCTCCCAACTGGCACTGGCCATCCCGATGTGCATCCTCTACGAGATCGGCATCATCGCTGCGAGCTTGTTCATCAAGCACACCAAGGCACCAGAGACAGAAGCCGAAAGCAAGCCCAGCGCCTGACCCGTTTTGCCCCCTCTCCCTCTGGGACAGGGGCCCTCAGGCGTTGACAGGGACTGGTGCCGGAAGCGCCGTGAGGCGACTGCGCACGGGCTGTCGCCGCCTGCGCTTGCAGCGAAGGCGGCCGAAAGCTCACGAGCAGCGGCGGCTCTGCGGCAGACCATACTTGGCCAGACTTGCCTTCAATCCCAGTGCCATGGTGTCGCAGGACAACTTCGGCCTGATTCGGAGGAAAGCCATGCAAAGCCGCGCCGCTGCTGGACTGCCGACGATCTGCCCGCGAGCGGTTCATTCGTTCGTTGTCGCCAACACCGTATCCCCCATCAGGAGGAGCCGCCCCCCCTAACACCGTCCGCAGTGTCCGGTTCCGAAGAGCGTCCGCGTTTCAGTGATCAAGGCAGTCGCGGCATCGCCGCGCTGGCCGACTTGTTTGACGGCCTGCACCTGCAGGGCGCCAGCGCCCCACACGCCAGGAAGGATCACGCTCATGAAACGCCTGCTCGCATCCCTTGCCCTGCTGACCCTCGCCGCTTGCGGCGGGGGCGGTGGTGGCGTCACCCCCGTCGCACCCCCGCCATTGCCGCCCGAGGCCCTGTTCGTAACGGCCAACGCCTGGACGGGCGCACTGCCCGCCGACGCTGAAGTCCTGACCTCCGATGAATTCCGCCGCCGCCAGGTGGCCGGTGATCTGGTCATGTCCACTGCCGCGGCGCAGTTGGACAAGCGCACCACCAACCGCAACCGGGTCGAAACCGAACGCCGCTTTCTCGCAGCCCAGACCGACCTGAGCCCGGACGTGGTGTCGCTGCTGGCCGCGGCCGCCACCGCCAACAGCCTGGAAGCCGAAGCGGCGGCCACCCTGCCCGACGGCCGCAAGGTGGTGTTCAACGAACTGGCCGCGCGCATCGAAAGCGCAGCCGCCAGCTACCGCCTGGCGCGCGACCCCGACAACGCTCGCGCCACTTACGCGCTGTCGCATGCCCTGCTGAGTGAAGACCTGAAGGCTCAGGTGCCCGCACCGGCCAGCCTGGCCGGCGCCGCGCTGGCACAGATCAAGGCCGCCGCGCAGCAGATGGACACGGCCCTGGCTGCGCTGCCGGACATCGACCAGACGCGCCTGGACCCCAGCGCCACCGTGACCACCGCCACCCCGTCGGGGGCCAAGCGCGCACTCACCGCCGGCAACGGTGTGGACACCGGCGGCGCCTGCGCGTCCACGGGCTACGCGAACCAGTTCTGGTTTCCGCTGCGCTACTTCGTGTCGTCCGTCAAATCGCAAGGCGAACGCGGCACCTGCTGGGCATTTGCCGCCGTGGCTGCGGTGGAAAGCCGCGAACGGGTGCAGAACGACCGCGTGACCAATGTGTCGGAGCAGTTCCTGGTCAACAAGTTCAAGCGCGAGTGGTTCGAGAGCGACTTTGTCGATGGCGGCTCGGCGGCTGCTGCGCTGAATGCCGCCGTGGACCGCAACCAGAGCCTGATGGGCGAGAGCGGCTGGACCTACAACCCGGCCGCAGGCCGCCCCGACAACGCCTTTGCTGCAGGAGTGGCCGGCACCGCCGCGTCCTACACCGGTGCCTGCACCGGCTACAGCGGCTGGTGTTCGGAAACGGCGCACCAGAGCCAGCGCTCTTGTGTCACGGTATCGGGCCAGGCGTACTGCGGCTTCAACACCCGCGCCTTCAGCGGCCCGGGCATTGCAGCCAGCCGCGTCCGCCAGGTCTGGGCCAACGGCGAAGCCTTCGACCTGAATCGCTACCGCGCGCTGCTGTCCAGCGGCGTGTCGCTGATCGCGTCGTTCCCGATCTACGAAGGCTTTTGGTCCGCGCCGGCCAGCGGCATCGTGTCCGACTACCGCGCGCAGATGCGCAACGCCGCCGGCACCATGGTGAACGGGGACTATGGCGGCCACCTGGTGCAGATCGTCGGCTTCATCAGCAACGAAGCGCTGACCTGGCCCGGCGCCGCACCGGCCACGGTGGGCGGTGGGGGCTACTTCATCGTTCGCAACTCCTGGGGCTGCGTCGCCGACGGTGGCTACTACTACGTGCCGGCCGACTACGTGCGCACGCTGTTCAGCAGCCTGGAAATGCTGGACTTCGACGCCAGCCGCAGCATCGGCTGGGCGCGCGACCAGGTCACGCCCGGCGGCACCACGGGCCTCGCGATCGACCCGCGGGGCACCCAGGGTGTGGACCTGCGCGTGCAAGCCAACCTGGCGCCCAGCTTTGCGGTCACGCACCCGGTGGCCAACTACGTCAGGCTGACGGTGACGTCCAACCGCGACGGCCTGCTTTACGACGGCCAGTGGCTTGTCAACCCACCCCAAGGCGCCAGCCTGTTTGCCAACGCACTGCCCTTCACCTTCCAGAGCGAAGGCAGCCGCACGCTGACCATCACGGCGCGCTACGGCACGCAGTCGGTCACCGTCAACAAGCAGATCCTCGTGCTGAACACGGCGCCCAACGTGCTGCTGCAAAGCAATGGCACGCCGGCGCAGGGCGAAAACTTCGTCGTCGATGCCATTGCCACCGACCGCAACGAGTCCGACCCGTCCGCACTGTGCACGGCCATGAGCTGGGCCGTGGACGCGCCGGACACGGTAGTTTCCGGCACGGGCTGCAACCGCACCATCCGCTTCGGGGCCAGCGGCAACCGCGAGGTGCGCGTGACGACGCAGGACCGTGAAGGCCGGCCGGCCAGCGCCGTCGCCACCTACCTGGTCACGGCCCCGCCGGTGAACCCGTATCCGCGCATCAGCACATTCGGCGCCTTTGCCCGCGACCCGCTGTTGATCAGCGGCCTGGCGGTCGGCTGCTACAACAACACCGTGGCCAACAACGCGCGCATCGACTTGCGCCAGATCGGCTGCAGGACGCTGTCGGTGGGCGGCACCGACCGGCCGCGGTACTTCTCGCAACTGGGCATCGAAAACCCGAGCGCCGAAGCGCTGAGCTACGACTGGACCTATACCGCTTACTACCCGAACCCGATCTTTGCGCCACGCGTGGTGACGGCCCGCACCACGGCCCCGAGCTACGACCTGAGCCCGATCATCTTCGGCGCGCGCGACACCGCCTACCAGTGCACGCTGGATGTGCGCGTGAATGCGCCCGACCCCACCCGCAGCAAGACGCAGCGGGTGTGGAGCGGGCAGTGCATCAACATCGAAGACGCACCGCGCTGAAGGCGGCGCGACCTGCTGGCTTACCGTGCCCAGAACCCCGCGACCGCCCGTCGCGGGTTTTTTGCATGTTTCGTCCAGGCGCCGAACCAAGCCGCAGGCACATCGGAGGTCACTTCAAGCCGGCATGCAGCAACAGACGCGCGGGGTCAGCGGCCCCCGATTCGCGCCGACCCCACCTGCGCCGCCAGGGCCGCCTGCCCGGCGCGCAGGGCCTGCACGAAATGCGCGCCCAGTTCGTCGTGCCGGTCCTGGATGCGCGCCGCCACTTCCAGGGCCGCAGTGGCTTGCACGAGGTCGCCCGACGCCAGCCAGCAGTGCGCCAGACCGATCTGCGCTTCGGCGATCCACGGGCTGGCGGCGTCTTCATGCGCCACACGCAGCGCAAGCGCTTGCCCGAACGCGCTGCGGGCGCGCACGGCATCGCCCGTCAACAGCCAGGCCTGCGCCAGTTGCTGGCGCGCATCTGCATCGAGTGACGGGAACCAGGCCGGCACCGCAAAGGCAGCGAGCCGGGCACAGGCCACGCCGGCAAACCGCAGCGCCTGGCCACTGTCGCCGATCTGCAGGTGCGCGCGCGACAGCAGCGTGTCGCGTTCGACCTCGTCAGGGCTCGGCTGCGACGCATTCGGGCTGCCGTGCGGTGCCACCTTGCCGAGCTGGTCGATGGCCGTCTGGGCGTCGCCAAGCGCCAGGTCGAGGCCCGCCGCGTCGAGAACAAAACGGTTGTGGCGCCAGGCACGGATGCCGGAACCGGTGCCCTGCAGCCAGTGCACTTGCGCCTGTGCGAACAGGTTGCGTGCTTCGTCATAACGGCCAAGTGCAGTGCAGATCGTGGCCTGCATGCGCAAGCCCTGCCCCAGCACGGCCGAGCCCTGGTAGTGACGGCTGTTCGATTCGTTCGTCGCCACGACGAGCTCCAGCGCTTCGCGCAACCGGCCCTCGGCGAACAGGCTGCGGCCGAAGTCCATGCGCACGATCGGCGTGAACAGCGTGTCGTGGCTGCTTTTGACTTCCAGCACGCGGCGCAGGGCGTCCTCGTGCAAGCGGCGCCCTTCCTCGCGGCGCCCGGTGGCGTGCAGCAAGGCCGCCAGACGGGACTGCGCAGCGATGACGCCAGGGTCCGATTCGCCCAGGGCCTTGCGGCCGGTCTCGGCCGCGTCGCGAAAGGTCTGCAGCGCGGCATCGACCTTGTGCTGCATCGCCTGGCACTCGCCCAGTGCCACCAGCGCCTGGACGATGCCCACATGGGCCACGGGCGTTTCCTTGTGCACCTCGACGAGCGACTCACGGTACAGCTGCTCGCCTTCTGCGGGCGCGCCAAGCTGCACGCGCGCGCGCGCCGCCAGGTGCAGCGCGGTGCCCAGGCGGTCCTCGTTCGGCACCGCATGCGCGCGCAACACGGCCACCGCCTCGTCGGCGTAAGCCTGCATCTTTTCAAATGAAACGTTCTGGTGGCGCTGGGCCAGCCGCGTCAACAGGTGCCCGCGCAGGCGCGAACGCTGGTCGCCGTTGGCATCCAGGATGCGCCGGGCTTCTTCAAGTACCGGCAGTATCTCGTCGCGCCTGGAGGTGGCGTGCAGCGATGCCGCCAAGCCGATCAGCGCTTCGGCCACGCGCGTGTCGTTCGCGCCGTGCACCTGCTTGAGCAAGGCAATGCGCCGCGTCTCGATGGCCGCTGCATCTTCGTCGAGCTGCAGCTGGTAGTACATCTCGCCGAGCGTCTGCATGACTTCGGCGCGCGCCTCGGGCTCGTCCTGCAGCGCGGTCTCCAGGCGCCGTGCCCCCAGGTCCAGCAGCTCGCGCGCGGTGGCGCTGCGGGCCTTCACCGGGTCGGCCTGCTTGTCGGAGTTGGCGCGAAAGATGTCCAGCAAGAAACCTTGCACGGCCTGTGCGCGCTTGGCCTGGCGCCGCGCCTCGCTGGCCTGTTCGCGGGCTTTGCGGGCCTGCCACAGCGCCGCACCGGCGCCGCCCGCAATCGCGACCAGCACGGCGGCCTGTGCGGCGGCACCTGCCGGCACGGCAACGAGGATGGCCGCCCCCACCGCGGTTTCCAGCTTGTGGCGGCGCACCCAGCGCTCGGTTCGGTACCAGCGTGTGTCGGGGCGCGCATGCACGGGTTCGCCGCGCAAGTGGCGTTCAAGGTCGTCGGCCAGTGCGTCGACGCTGGCGTAGCGCTCGCTGCTTTCCTTGGCCAAGGCACGTGCCAGGATCGCGTCGAGGTCGCCTTCGAGTTGGCGCCGCAAGCGCGAGGTGGTCGCCGGTGGCCCAGTCGCCACCGTGGCACTGGCGCGCGGCGTCTGCACGCGCTCGATGGCCTCGGCCAGGGCAGCAGCACCCAAGCCCCGTTCCAGCCGGTAGGGGCGCTCGCCGACGAGCAGTTCGAACAGCACGACGCCGAGCGAGTAGACATCCGATGCAGTGCCGATGGCGTCGCCGCGAATCTGTTCCGGGGACGCGTAGTCGGGGGTCAGAGCGCGGCCGGCGGACTGCGTGGGCGCGTGGCCGATCGGTGCAGATGGGGGTGCCGGTCTGGTTGCCGGTCTGGATGCCGGCACCCCGTCGCCCTGCTGCGCATCGACGAGCGCCGCAATGCCGAAATCGAGCAAATGCGCCTGGCCCGATGCATCGACGAGGATGTTCGACGGCTTCAGGTCGCGGTGCACGACCAGCCGCGCATGCGCATGCGCCACGGCACGCGCCACCTGCACGATGAGCCCGATGCGCGCGCGCAGCGCCAGGCCGTGCTCGGCGGCATAGCGGTCGATGGGCTCGCCTTCTACGTACTCAAGCGCAAGATAAGGCCGGCCTTCGGCCGTCAAGCCGGCGTCGTACAGCCGTGCGATGTGCGGGTGCGTGAGCGACGCCAGGATGTTGCGCTCGCGCGCCATGCGGTCGCTGAAGGGGCCGCGTGCTGCGTCACCCCAGCCGGGATGCGGCAGCTTGAGCGCGATGCGGCGGTCCAGCAGACCATCCGCACGTTCTGCCAGCCAGACGGTGGCCATGCCGCCTTGGCCGATTTCGTGCAGCAGGCGATAGGGGCCGATCTGGGTCTGAACCGGCGCGGCCAGCACAAAGGCGGCGGGCGTCTGCAGGAAATCGTCGCTGTGGCTTCGGTCATGCGTCTGCAACAGCGTTTCCAACAGCGGTGCCAGCCTCGTCTGCTCTGGGGGCAGCGACGCCAGCCAGGGCAGCCGTGCGGTCGGGTCGAGTTCGAGAGCGACGTCGAGCAGCAAAAAGACCTGGATCCAGTCCTCGCGCGACGGCGAGGTGGCGGGCGAGTCCTGCACCAGATCACCTCAGGCAGGCATGCAGGAAGAGGCGCGCCTTTTCCCAGTCGCGCGCGACGGTGCGCACGGTCAGGCCCAGCACGTCGGCGATTTCCTGCTCGGTCATGCCGGCGAAATAGCGCATCTCCACCACTTGCACCAGCCGCGCATCGATGGTGCCCAATTCCTGCAGCGATTCGTGCACGCGCAGGACTTCGTTGTCGTGCGTCGCGGGCCCTGCCTGCGCGTGCAACTCATCGTCCAGTTCCACGTGCACCGCGTCACCGCCGCGGCGTTCGCTCTGACGCGCGCGGATCACGTCCACCACCACCGACCGCATCACGCGCGCCGCGTAGGCCATGAACTGCGAACGGTCGCCGATGAAGAGCGCGCCGGACTTCTCGAAGCGCAGATAGGACTCGTGCACCAGCGAAGTCGTGTCCAGTAGCGTCAGGTCGCCGCTGCGGCGCACGCGTGAATGCGCCAGGCGGTGCAGTTCGGGGTACAGCAGCGCGTACAGCTCACCCAGCGCGCTGGGTTCGCCTTGGCCGATGGCTGTGAGGAGTGAAGTGACCTGGGCCATGCTGCGCGGAAGGTCGCAAGCTTGTGAAGCCTGCATTAACGCACGAACCGGCGGCGCGTCTGCTTCGGCGGAATCGATGCAAGATAAACCACTCAGCAGGGGTTCCTGGGCAAGGAGCCGAACGTCTATTTCACCCAGGTGTTCAGCTGGATGATCGGCAGCAGCACCGACAGCATGATCAACACCACCACCACACCCATGCCCACGATCAGCAGCGGCTCCAGGATGGTGGCTGCGCCCATGGCCCGGCGCTGCACTTCGGCCGACAGCTGCGTCGACGCCCGCTGCAGCATCAAGGGCAGCTGACCGGTCTGTTCGCCCAGCCGCGCGAACATGGACAGCAGGCCCGGAAAGCGCTTCTTGGCCGCCAGCGCCGACGCCAGCGGCGCACCTTCACGCACCTGGGCCAGTGCATCGAGTGCATCGCTGCGCATGGCGCGGTTGGACAGCGTTTCAGCCGCCGCCTGCAAGGCCTTGAGGATGGGCACACCCGCGCCCGCCAGCATGGCCAGGGTGCCGCCAAAACGTGCCGCGTTGTAGCCCCGCGCCAGGCGGCCGAACAGCGGCAAGCGCAGCATGGCGGCGTCACTGCGCTCGCGGAAGGCTTCGCCGCGGCGCGCCAGCGTGAAGGCCACACCACTGCCCACCGCCACCAGGGCCACGGCCCAGCCCCACTGGCGCACGAAGGCGCTGATGGCCAGCATGGCCACCGTCAGCGCCGGCAGCGCGCGCTTGGAACTGGTGAAAGCGCCAGCGATCTGAGGCACCACCCAGGTCACGAGGATGACGACGATGACCATCGCCACCATCGACACGATCGCCGGATACAACATCGCCCCCAGAACCTTGCTGCGCAGCGCCTGCTGCTGTTCCTGGTCGTCGGCCAGGCGTTCCAGCACCGGGCCCAGCGCGCCGCTCTGTTCGCCGGCGGCCACCACGGCGCGGTAGACATCGTCAAACTCGCGCGGTGCGGTGGCCAGTGCACGTGCGAACGAACTGCCGGCGTTGACTTCGCTTTTCAGGTGCGCCACCAGCTCACGCTGGCGGTCGGTTTCGCTTTCGTCGGCCAGTGCGGTCAGCGCCCTTTCCAGTGGCAGCCCGCTGCCCACCAGCCCGGCCAGCTGGCGTGTCCACACTGCGCGTTCGCTGGCGCTGAAGACACGCCGCGTGAACTTGGGTGCAGTGCCGTCGGTGGTGGCCGCCGTCACCGGCGTCACCGCCAGCGGCACCAGTGCTCGCAAGCGCAACTGCGCACGCGCGGCCTTGGCGTTGTCGGCCTCCAGCAGGCCGCTGGCGGCCTTGCCCTCGGCGTCCAGGGCTTCAAATCGGTAGGCGGGCATCGGCTCAGCTCACCCAGTCAATCCCGTGTCACCCGGATGACCTCTTCGAGCGATGTCACGCCGGCCTGCACCAGGCGTTCTCCGTCTTCGCGCATCGACCGCAGGCCCGCCGCACGCGCAGCCACGGCCAGTTCTTGTTCAGCCGCGCGGTTGTGCACCAGGGCCTGCACGGCCGGGTCCACCTTCATCAGCTCGTAGACACCTGTGCGACCCTTGTAGCCGGTGTGGGCGCAATGGTCGCAGCCCACCGGGTGCCACAGACCGGCGTCGTCCTGCCGCTTGCAGCGGGGGCACAGCTTGCGCACCAGGCGCTGCGCCAGCACACCCAGCAGGCTGCTGCTCAGCAAAAAAGGTTCGACACCCATGTCGATGAGCCGCGTCACGCTGCTGGGCGCGTCGTTGGTGTGCACGGTGGCCAGCACCAGGTGGCCGGTCAGGCTGGCCTGGATGGCAATCTGCGCGGTTTCGAAGTCGCGGATCTCCCCGATCATGATGACGTCCGGGTCCTGGCGCAGGATGGCCCGCAGCGCCTTGGCAAACGTGAGGTCGATCTTGGGGTTGACCTGGGTCTGGCCGATGCCGGGCAGTTCGTACTCCACCGGGTCTTCCACCGTCAGCACATTGGTGGTGGCGGTGTCCACGCGTGTCAGTGATGCATACAGCGTGGTCGTCTTGCCCGAACCCGTGGGCCCGGTGACCAGCACGATGCCGTGCGGCTGCTGGATGAGCTTGGCAAAGGCGGCCAGCACCTCGCCGTCCATGCCCAGCCCTTCCAGCGTGAAGCGGCTTTCGGTCTTGTCCAGCAGGCGCAGCACGGCACGCTCACCGTGCGATGAAGGCAGGGTGCTCACCCGCACATCGATGGCACGACCCCCGATGCGCAGGCTGATGCGGCCGTCCTGCGGCAGGCGCTTTTCCGCGATGTCCAGCTCGGCCATGATCTTCAGCCGGCTGATCATGGCCGCGTGCAAGGCCCTGTTGGGCCGCACCACTTCGCGCAAGGTGCCGTCGACACGGAAGCGCACGCTGCTGCTGCGCTCGTAGGGCTCGATGTGGATGTCCGACGCGCCGTCCTTGGCCGCCTGCGTGAGCAGCGCATTGAGCATGCGGATGATGGGCGCGTCGTCGGCCGCTTCGAGCAGGTCTTCCACCGCCGGCAGCTCTTGCATCATGCGCGACAGGTCGACGCCACTCTCCACTTCGCCGATGACGGCTGCGGCACTGCTCTCGCCACCGGCATAGGCCGCGGCAATGCGCTGACCCAGGGTCGCCGTGGCCTCGTGTTCGAAGCGCGCGACCTCGAAGTGGCGCGTGACTTCGGCCAGTGCTGAAGGGGGCGTGGTTTCGCCGGCCCACAGCAGCAACTGCTCGCCGTCGTCTTCCAGCAGCAGCGTGTGGGCCTTGGCGAAGGCGTAGGGCAGTGGGTGTCGCATGGCCATGAAAGACGCTCAGGCTCTCAGGGCGACGTCGGCGCCTGCGGACCCAGCGCCGGGGGTGGCGCAGAAGCCGCGCCAGAAGCTGCGGCCGGTGCCATCGGCGCCAGCGCAGGCAGCACCGGCGATTCATTGATCGGCATCACCAGGCTGGGCTGCGGCTGCGAGTTGATTTGCTCGCCGCGGATCTGCTCGTAGCGGTCCACGCTCAGCCGGTTGGCGCTCTGGGCATCACGCAGCACCACCGGGCGCAAAAAGACCATCAGGTTGGTGCGGCGGCGCTCGCGGCTTTCGCTGCGGAACAGCGCACCGATCAGCGGCAGGTCGCCCAGCAGCGGCACCTTGCTCTTGTTGGTGACAAAGCGGTCCTCGATCAGGCCACCCAGCACCAGGATGGCGCCGTCGTCCACGACCACCGTGTTCTCGATGCTGCGCTTGGTGGTGGACGGGCCGGCGTTGGTGGTGCCGGCGGCCGTGGTTTCCTTGACGCTGCTCTGTTCCTGGAAGATGGTCATGCGCACCGCGCCCCCTTCGCCGATCTGCGGCCGGATGCGCAGCGTGATGCCCACGTCCTTGCGTTCGATGGTCTGGAAGGGGTTGGCGTTGACACCGGTGCCACCCGCGCCGGTGAACTGCCCGGTGATGAAGGGCACGTTTTCGCCCACCACGATCTTGGCTTCTTCGTTGTCCAGCGTGATCAGGTTGGGCGTGCTGATGATGTTGGTTTCGCTTTGTGTCTGCAGCATGCGTGCGATGGCAGCCAGCGACGTGACGCCGTTGATGACGCTGAGCAAACCGACGTTCAGACCCTGGCCCAGGTTGATCTGGCCCTGCGCCGCCGAGGTGTTGATGTCGATGATGCCGGGCCGGCCGCTGCCGCTGAAGTTGGTGCCGGTGACGATGCCGAACTTGTCGCCGCTCTTGCCCAGCAGGCCCTGCCACTGAAAGCCGAAGTCAGCGGAGTCCGAAGGGGCCACTTCGACGATCATGCTTTCGATGTAGACCTGCGCACGGCGTGTGTCCAACTGGTCGATCAGCGCTCGCACCTGTTTGTACAGCGGCTCGGGCGCCGTGATGATCAGCGAATTGGTGGCCGGATCGGCCTGGATGAAACCGCCAGTGCTGGGCTGCGCCGCGCCGGTGACGGCGGCCGTGGCTTGCGGCGACGCGTTGGGCGACCCTGCAGGCGCTCCCGGCAAGCCAGGCGCCGAGGGCGCCGAGCCACCGCTGCTGGTGCCGCCCGTGGCACCGAAGGCCGCGCGCACCACGGTGGCCAGCCGCACCGCGTCGGCGTTTTTCAGGTGCACCACCCACATGCCACCGCCTGGGCCCACCAGGTTGTTGGGGCGGTCCAGCCGCGCGATGGTGGCGCGCACCAGAGCCAGCCGGGCCGGGTTGGTTGCGCGGATGACCAGCGCGTTGGCACGCGAGTCGGCCACCACGGTGACACTACTGGCACCCACACCCTGGACGCCCGGCACGTTCAGGGCCCCCCCGCTTTCGCTGAGCCGCTGCACCAGCGGCGCCAGGTCGGCGGCGACGGCGTGTTGCAGTTGCACGACCTCGACATCGGTGCCCGAGGCCACGTCCAGCGCGGCGATGATCTTGGCGATGCGCTGCAGGTTGTCGGCGTAGTCGGTGATGATCAGCGCGTTGCTGCCGGGGTTGGCGTTGATGGTGTTGTTGGCGCTGATCAGCGGCCGCAACACCGCCACCAGGTTGTTGGGGTTTTCATAGCGCAACGGAAAGATCTGCGTGATGACCTGGTCACCACGCACCGAGACCTCGCCCACGCTCACCGTGCCGGCCTGCAGCTTGGCGTCGGCCTCGGGCACCACCTTCAGCAGGCCGCCACTTTCAACCACCGCAAAGCCCGTTCCGCGCAAGGCGGACAGGTAGCTGGCAAACGCGTCGCGGATGCTCTGCGGCTGTTCGCTGTAGACGGTGATGTTGCCCTTGACGCGCGGGTCGATGACGATGGCGCGGTCGATCATGGCGGCAAAAGCGCGGGTCACGGCTTCAACGTCGGCGTTGACGAAGTTCACCGTCACCGGGGCGCGGCTGCGCGGCGAGATGCGCGGCGCCGCGTTCTGCGCCATCACCGCCGGCGGCACGGCCATCGCCAGTGTCAGCAGCGCCACCAGCGACTGCCTGGCACGGCGCCAGATGTGCAAACGCCAGGCGGCAAGCCGGGCTGCGCAAGACGACGCTGAGTTCATGATCACCCGATCGAAATGAGAGACAGCGCGCCCTGTCGGCGGCCGATGATGTTGAGCAAGTTGCCCAGAGCCGCTTCGGACCCCGGCGCGGCGCTGGCCTGGCCATTGAAGCGCAGCTTGGACGCCGCCCACTGCCCGCTGCCGGACAGCTGCAAAGCGCCGCTGATGGTGCTGAGCTGCAGCTGCGCTGCGTCACCCCGCGGGTCGCCCTGCAGGTTCAGGCGGTAGCTGCCCAGCTCTTCCAGCGTGGACAGGCTGGACGCCATGCCGCGCAGTTGCAATTCGATCAGCCCGCTGAAGATCCAGCGGCCCTGCACGGATTCGGCCACAAAGCCGGCGCTGGACAGCTGCAAGGTGCCCGAGGGCTTCAAGGTGTTCCAGGGCGTGCCCAGACCCACCAGCCAACTGGCCGGCCACTGACCCAGCACGCGGACCGGCGCGTCGTTTCCGGCCCCAGCCGGCGCGCCTGCCGACACACCAGACGCAGGCAGTTCGATGCGCACCCGGCCCAGGCCCGGCGCCAGCCGCAGGTGCAACTCGTCTTGGATGCAACAGGCTTGCTGCAGGCGCAGCGCCAGCGCAGTGCCGGACAGGCCCAGCGTCCACTGCACACGCCCTGGCAAGGCGCTGGCGTCCCGACTGCCGGGGCCGCCAGTCAGCACCACCACGGCGCTGCCCCGCCACACGGTGCCGCGTGCATCGGCCAGCAGCAGGCGGCCTTCGGTGCCGTTGTCCACGGCACCTGCCAGCCATGCCGCAGGCGCAAAGGCAAGCAGCGCCAACAGGCCGCCCAGGGCGGCTCCGGCCAGGGCCCAGCGCTTCATGGCGCGCCCCCGATGGCCACCGTGAGCGTGCCGCTGTAACCCTGCGCCGCGCGGCTCAGGTTGGCATCGATGGGCCGCGCGCGGGCACCGGCGCGCACCACGGCCAGCCAGTCCCGCAAGGCGCCGGTGCCCACGCCGGTGAGCGTGACCGTGGCCCTTTCACCTTGCAGTGAGAGCTTGGCCCTTTCGCCCAGGCGGTCGGTGGCGGCTTTCAGCGCCGCGGCCGCCTGGTCGGGTGCGACCGGCGGTGCGGCACGCAGCGCGGTGGCTTCGGCGGCCTGGCGCTGCATGGTCTGCAACTGGGCGTCGAGCCTGTCGATCTCGGCCGGCGCGCGGGCCAGGGTGCGCCAGGCGGGCTGCACGGCCATGACCCACAGCAGGGCCAGCACGACCAGGACCAAGGCCGCACCCAGCAATGTCTGCTCGCGTCGCGCCAGGCCGCGCCACCAGGCGTGAAGCGGCGCCAGCGGGCTGGCCTTCGCGGTGTGGGGGCTGCTGGCGCTCACAAGGGGCCCTGCCGCGACAAGCGCGTCACCACCACACGGCCTTCGGCAAACTCGGCGCCGTACCCTGCGCTGCGCGCACGTTCTCTGAACTGCTGAATCTGCGGATCGCCCCAGCCTTGCGCGACCAAGGTCAAGCTGCCGGGCTCGAAGCGCAGCGTCTGTGTCGGGCCCAGGCCGTCGGGCCAGGCGGCAGCGGCCGCCGCCATCAGCGCCTCCAGGTCGCCGTCACCAGCGCGGCCCGCTGCGGCGCGCAGACGGTCGGTTTCGCGCTGCATCTGCAGCGGCGCGTCCAGCACCGTTCGCACCCCGGGGTGGGCGCTGCGCAGCAGATCGTTCATGGCCAGGCGGCGTTGATCGAGCGCCTGGCGTTGTTGCCAGGCGTAGGCGTTCAGACCCACCAGTTGCAGCAGCACCAGCGCAGCCACGCCCAGTCGCACCGGTCGCCAGTCGGCGCTGAAAAAGCGCTTGCCCAAGGTGCGCAGGGCGCGGGTGCCGCGGGCGCGGGCCACCAGGTCGAACTGGCGCAGGTTGCTGCGGCCTTGCGCGGCTTCCAGCGCCCGTTCAGCGTCGGTCATCAGCGGCACCGGCTGGCCCAGCCAGGCCTCGGCGGCCTGTGCCGCTGCGGGTGTGGTCGTCCAGCGGATGCTGGTCGAGGTGTCGCCGCTGGTGTCGCCGGGCAAGGCAGCAGGCAGGCAGTTGCGCGCCAGGCTGCCACCCAGGCGCAGGTTCAGCACGCCGTCGGCACGCGACAGGCTCAGCCACGGCTGCGCGTCCTCTTCGGTTGTGCTGCCAGTCATGCCCGAAACCAGGCCGGAATTCAGGCCGGAACCGAGTCCCGTGCCCAGATGGAAGTGGCCTCGCGCGCCCGCCACGCTGGCGGGCATGGCAGCGGTCACCACCCGTTCGACACCCAGGCCCGAGGCCTCCAGCACAGCCAGCGCGGCGGCCAGGCGCGGGCCGTCGGTCACCGCCACCCAGCCGGGGCGGCCCGGCACCGCGCTTTCGGCCAGCGCAAAGTGCAGGGCCCGGCCTTCATCCAGCAGGGCATCTTCCATGACACCGGCCAGCGCGTCACGCAGGCGGGCGGGCGGCGCCTTGGGAACGTCGATCAGGTGCCAGCTGACATCGGCATCGCTCAGCAGCAACACCGCCTGGTCGGCGCGCGGCAGCAGCGCGGCGCCGGCCAGGCCGGTCTGCGCTGGCGTGCGGCCGTCGGCGCTGAGCACGTAATGCCACTCGGTGGGCAGGCGGTGCGCCGGTGCGGGGTCGGCTGCGCCTGAAGCGCCTGCGCGGGCGCCCAGCCGGTCACGGGGCGGAAGCTGGATGACGAGCAAGGACATGCGGGTCGAGAAGTTCCTGGGGCGACGGGTGGTGGTGGCAGACGGGCAGACGGGCAGACGGGCGGGCGGGCGAGCGAGCGGGCGAGCGGGCGTTCGGCGGGCTCTATTGTGGCCTTCAGCGCTGCGACGCCGAGAAGCTGCGCCTTTCGCGACGCAGGACTTCCACACGCCCATCGCGGCGCACCAGCAGCGAACGTTCTTCCAGCACGCGGTCTTCCAAGCGCAGCCGGCCCGACACATAAAAGTGGTTGCTGCCCACGCCCACGCGGCCGGGATCAAGAACGGTCTCTGGCGGCAGAAGGCCTTTCACGGCTTCCAAGCGCTCGAAGGGCTGGCGCTGGCGCGCCTGCAGCAGCCGCTCTGCGCTGCCCAGGTCGATGCCATCGATGGCCGCCACGATGACTTCGCGCGACGCGGTGTTCAGGTTTACCGGGGTGGCCACAGGCAGCAGGTCGGCATAAGGTTCCAGGCGCTGCAGCGTGGCCGGGTCCAGGCCGAGCCAGGTCAGGTCTTCCCAACGTGTAGGCCGCAAGGGTGCACCTTCGGGGTTGTCCGTGGTGCCGATCTTCGTTTCGCCCAAGGCTTTGGCGATGAGCGCTGCGGCGTCACCCGGTGCGCCGGCCAGCTCGCACAGCCGCTCCAGCGCCGCCAGCTGCGCCGGCACCGGCTTGCCCGCATCGTCCACCAGGGCGCGAAGATTGAAGCGCGACTGCGCGTCTTCGATGGCGCCGGAGATAAAGGCCTCAGGGCCGCCGTCGGCGTTGTTGTCCTTGTCGGCCGCCAGGAAGGACGACAGCCGTGCTTCGGCCAGCGGCTGGGCCCAGGGCTCGCCCAGCGAATCGTAAGGCGCGCCCCGCTGCTGGTTGGTGCGCTGGTCTTCGCGCAGGATGAGCCGGGCCCAGTCCAGCGCGCCGTTCAGGATCCAGCTGCCCTGCCCGCGCGCACGCTCGGCGGCTTCGATGGCCACGGCACGTTCTTGCTGCCACACCATGGCCGCGGTCAGGGTGGCCACGAGCGCGACGATGATCATGGCCAGCAACAGTGCCGCCCCTTGCTGGCTTTGGCCACTGCCGCGTCGCGCCAGGCGGGGCTTCATGGCGTTCATTGCCCCGATGGCCCCAGCGCGATGTCGCGCGTGAGTTTCTTGTCTTGCAGGGTGATCACCAGGCGCACGGCGTTGGGCAGCTCTTCACGGGTGCCCGTGGCACCAGTCGGGGCGCCTGACGGTGTGCTTGTGGTCACCACGTTGCCCGTGGATTGGGCGTTGCTCCAGTCGCTGCCTCGGTGGAAGTAGATCTGCCACTCGCTGGCGTCTTCTGCAACCGTCAGCTGCCCCGGCTCGCTGCCCAGGAACTGCTGGCTGGCCAGCCAGGTTTCCTGCAGGGCGTTGCCGCGCACGAGCGCAGGGCCGACCCAGCGTTGCCACAGGCCGTTGCGCACCGACCAGGCGACCAGCGCCACGCCGCCGTCCACGCGCCGTGTCATGCGCAGCGTCTGGCCATCGAAGGACAGCGCCGGCACCAGTTCGGTGTCGTGAACCGCCTGCAGATCTTGCTGCCACTGCAGCAGCACGGTGGACAGCCGGGTGCTGCGGTCGATGGCCAGGCGGCTGGACTCGCGCGCGCCCAGCACACCTTCCAGCGCCAGCCATGTGAAGGTGGACAGGATGGCCATCAACAGCAGCGCGACCAGCACTTCCACCAGCGTGAAGCCGGCCTGATGGCGGTTTGGCTTCATGGCCGTGGCTTGATGGCCGCGGCTGCCTGTTCGCTGCTTCAAGGCGGGTGCCTCACTGCCGGGCCAGCACGGTGGACAGGGTCAACAAGGGCACGCCGGTTTCGGTGCTGACCTCGGCGTCCACCCGGCGGAAGTTGGGGTTGGGCGTGGGCCGTGTCACCAGCTTTCCCTTGTAGCTGCGGCCCAGCTGCTCGCAGACAAAATCGCTGTCGCCCACACCAGGGAAACTGCGCCGCAAACGCAGTTCAGTCAGCTGGTTGTCGGCGCACCACTGGGCGGCGATGACATCGGCCAGGCGGTCTGCGTTGTCGGTCAGCACGCCAGCCGCGCGCAGCCCGGCGGTCAGGGCGATGCTGACCACGGCCAGGGCCACCAGCACTTCCACCAGCGTGAAGCCGCCTGGCCCGGTTTCAGCGCGGCGTGGCATTGGCGTTGGCGGCTGGGTTGACGGGTTCGGCGGCCACGGCAAAAGCACCCAGGCCGTCGGTGAAGATCTCGATGCGGCGCTCTTCCAGGGTGAGCACGATGCGCTGCGCCGGCAGAATGGCCGCAGGCCCCAGAACCACGCTGCGCGCGCCCACCACCTGGGCCGTGACACGCGCGTCCAGCCATCGACTGGGCAAGCCCCGTTGTGATGGCACACCGACGAAGCGAAAGTGCACGGGCCGGCCCTGCAGGTCATTCAGCGCCTCGCCCGACTCGACCGTGCGACCCGGCACCCAGATCACCGCTGCGCCCGAAACACGCGACTCCGCACGCGCCGTTTCAAGCAGGGCGATCAGGCGCTCTGCCTCTTCATCCAGTTGCGCGGCTTCGCTGTCGGGCAGCGCCACCGCAACCAGGGCCACACCGACGGCAATGACAGCGATGACGATGAGCAGCTCCACCAGCGTGAAGCCTCGCGACTTCGCGCGGCCCACCAGCGGCCGCGTGTCGCTGCTACTGCCAGTTGCCGATGTCGGCATTTTTGTCTTCGCCCCCCGGCTGGCCGTCGGCGCCGAAGCTGAAGACATCGATCTCGCCCCGCACACCCGGGTTCAGGTACTGGTAGGCACGGCCCCAGGGGTCGGCCGGCAGTTTTTCGAGGTAGGGCTTCCAGTTCGTGGGCACGCTGCCTGCAGTCGGCTTGCGCACCAGCGCGTCCAGACCCTGCTCGGCGCTGGGGTAGCGCTGGTTGTCCAGTCGGTAGCGTTTGAGGCCCTGCATGACGGTGTTGATGTCGGTGCGCGCCGCCGTGGCGCGCGCTTCGTCCAGGCCGGCAAACAGGTTGGGCACGATCAGCGCGCCCAGCACGCCGATGATCACCAGCACGACCAGCAACTCGATCAGCGTGAAACCCCGGGCGCGGGCCGCGCGACGGGTGAACGGCAGAAACTTCATGTCGGATTCAGCGGGGTCTGGCACGGCGCAAAAGTGCCCACGTGCAGAGTCGGCCGGGAAGGGTCGAAAGGGGGGTGCATGATAATCGTCGCATGTGGACGCGCACTGTCACTTTCGGGGTCTGGGCCGCTGTGGCGGCCAGCGCGCTCTTCTGGGGCTTGAAGTTGTGGGTGCAAGCCCCGCCAGCACCGCCGCAGACCCAGCTGGCGCAAGCCGGCAACATGGCTCGCGGTGACCTGAGCCGCCTGCTGGGCGTGGATGCGGCCCCTGTCTTGGCAGGTGCTGCGCCGGAACCCACGGCCGACGAGCGCTTCAACCTGATCGGCGTGGTCAGCCCGCGCCAGCCGAAAGCCGGGCGCGAAGGCCTGGCACTCATTTCGGTCGACGGCAAACCGCCAAAAGCCTACCGCGTGGGTGCGCTGGTGGATGGCCCGCATGTGCTGCAGTCGGTCAGCGCGCGGGGCGTCAGCCTGGGGCCGGCTGGAGGCACATCGATGATCTCGCTGAACCTGGCGCCACCGGCGTCTGCCGCGACAGGGCAGTTGCCGGGGGCCACATCCAACCCTGGAAGCTACCTGCCGCCTGGTGTGCCGCCGCGTGTGCCGCCGCGTATGTTGACCCCGCCGCCGGCGCAGCGGGCGCCACCTCAGATTCCACCACCGCCGCCCATGACAGCACCGCCGAACACGGCGCCGGAAGGCGGGCCGCTGCGCTAGACCAGCGCGTCAGTACAGTGTGTCAGTACAGCGCATCAGTACAGCGCGTCCCCAAACGGCGACGGCATCGGCACCGGTTCGGGCTCCACAAAGGGCTCGTGCAGGCCGCCCGGGCGCGACGGGCCCGGGTCTTCGCCGTCGGCCACTTCGGTCAGCAGCGCTGCAGCGCTCTTGACCAGCGGCCAGGCCAGCGTGGCGCCTGTGCCGTCGGTGCTTTCCATGCCCAGTTCCATCAGCGCCGAGGCGCGGAACAGGTTCAGCGCCTGGTCCAGCCCGCGGTGGCCGTGGCTGCGGCAGAACACGCAGTAGTCGGTGACCGGCTGCGCGATGCGCGCGGCCAACATCAGCGCGGCGCAGGCCGGCATGCCGTCGATCATGAGCAGATGGCGCTTGCTGGTGGCCATCAGGATCACGCCCACCATCACCGCCACTTCAAAGCCGCCAAAGGCAGCCAGCACCTCGATGGGCTCGACCACCTCGCGGTGGCGCGCCTGCGAAGCCTGCATCACCGTCATCAGGTGCGCCAGGTAGGCCCCGTCCATGTGCGGTCCGGTGACGACCAGGTCGCGCACCGAGCTGTCGGTCAGCCGCGACAGCACCAGCGCCGCACTTTCGTGCGACCCCACGCCCACACCGGCCAGCACCGTGACGTTGCCACGCAGCTTGTCGCCGATTTCCATGCCGGCGCGCATGCCGGCGTGGGCCTGTTCCAGGCTCATGGCGGCGCTGGCGCGGCTGTTGCGCGTGCCGTGCGCGATCTTGCGCATCATCAGCCGTTCGTGCGGCGACAGGTTGTGCGCCATGCCGCAGTCCACCACCGTCACTTCCAATTGCTGGGCGCGCGCAAAAACGGTCAGTGGCAGCTGGTTGCTCAGCAGCATGTGCACGGTTTCGTGCGTCGGCCGGGCCAGGGCTTCGGTGACACCGTCCACGGCCAAGCCGTGGTCTGAGGCAAAAACCAGCAACTGCGGGTCGTGCAACACGGGCTTGAGCGTGTTCTGCATGAGCCCCAGGCGCACGGCCAGCGGTTCAAGTTCACCCAGGCTGCCGCCTGCTTCGTTGCGCCGCGTCAGCTTGTCGCGCAGGGCCTTCTCCAGCAAAGGGCTGGAAGTGGGGGAGACAAGCGATCTGCTGGCGGCCATGGCCAAAGAGTGTATCGACCGGCCTCAGCGCAAAAATAGTTCGTAAACGGGATTGTGCGTTTCTTCGACAAAGGGGTAAGCCAAGGTGCGCAGAAACTCGACGAAGCCGGCTTCGTCGCCTGCGGGCACCTGGATGCCCACCAGGATGCGGCCGTAGTCCGCGCCCTGGTTGCGGTAGTGGAAGAGGCTGATGTTCCAGCCCGGGTGCATGGCGGCCAGGAAGCGCATCAACGCGCCGGGTCTTTCAGGAAACTCAAAACGGAACAGGCGCTCGTCGCGCGCCAGTTCGCTGCGGCCACCCACCATGTGGCGCACGTGTTCCTTGGCCAGTTCGTCGTCGGTGAGGTTGACGTTGGCAAAGCCTTGTTTGCTGAACTGGCGCTCGATGCGTTCGGCTTCTTCCCGTTTGGCGATGGCCAGTCCGACAAAGACATGCGCCACTTTGTGGTGGCTGATGCGGTAGTTGAACTCGGTCACCGAGCGCGGGCCGATCAACTCGCAGAAGCGCTTGAAGGAGCCACGTTCTTCAGGGATGGTGACGGCAAACAGCGCTTCGCGCTGTTCGCCGAACTCGGCCCGCTCGGCCACAAATCGCAGGCGGTCGAAGTTCATGTTGGCGCCGCAGGTGATGGCCACCAGCGTGCGACCCTTCAGCTTGTGTTTTTCGACGTACTGCTTGATGGCCGCCACGCCCAGCGCGCCAGCCGGTTCCAGGATGCTGCGTGTGTCCTGGAACACGTCCTTGATGGCGGCGCACACGGCATCGGTGTCCACCAGCACGTAGTCGTCCACCAGCGCACGCGCCACGCGAAAAGTCTCCTCGCCCACCCGCTTGACGGCTGTGCCGTCGGAAAAAAGGCCCACTTCGGTGAGCGTGACCCGTTTGCCGGCGGCCACCGAGCGCACCATGGCGTCGGAATCCACGGTCTGCACGCCAATCACTCGCACCTCGGGCCGCACGGCCTTGATGTAGGCCGCCACGCCCGAGATCAGGCCGCCGCCGCCGATGGCCACAAAGACGGCATCGATGGGGCCTTGGTGCTGACGCAGGATTTCCATCGCCACCGTGCCTTGGCCGGCGATGACATCGGGGTCGTCGAAGGGGTGCACAAAGGTCAGGCCCTTTGCCGCCTGCAGTTGCAGCGCGTGTTGGTAGGCATCGCTGTAGCTGTCGCCATGCAGCACCGTCTCGCCGCCCAACGCGGCCACCGCGTCGATCTTGAGTCTGGGTGTGGTCACCGGCATCACGATGACAGCGCGGCAGCCCAGGCGTTTGGCCGCCAGCGCCACGCCCTGGGCGTGGTTGCCGGCAGAAGCGCAGATGACCCCGGCGGCCAACTGTTCCGGCGCCAGGTGCGCCATCTTGTTGTAGGCGCCGCGCAGCTTGAAGCTGAACACCGGCTGCTGGTCTTCGCGCTTGAGCAGCACCGGGTTGCCCAGACGCCGGCTCAGGTTGCGCGCCGGCTCCAGCGCGGTTTCGCGCGCGACGTCGTAGACCCGGGCCGTCAGCACCCGCTTCAGGTACTCGGCAGCGATGCGCTGCCCCTTGGCAGAAACGGCCATGCGCGGGCGGGTGTCTTCGGGCGTCACGGCGGGCGGCTGCAGGGAGGGTTGCTGTGGGCGGTCTGAGGGGGGCGGATGATAAGTCAGCGCAATCTGCAATCAACGCGATCAGCGCAGTCAGCGCAGCCAGCGCAATCAGCGCACCCGGCACGCTTGGCGCTGGGCTCACCGATGGGCAACACCAGCCACCCGACGCAGGCAGAAAAAAAACCCGGAGCCTTGTGAGCCCCGGGCTGAATCCACCATTCAGGAGGTGGAGGAGACAATCGGTGAAGGCGGCGAGGAACGCTGTTGGACACGCGCTATTGAACAAGCGTTCGTTTCTTCCTCCGTGCGGACCAGTCTATCACCGCATTGCTGCAGTGCAATATGCTTGTTGCGTGTTCGCGATAGTGAGCCGAGTCCAATTTTTCACAGCGCCCGCTGCGGCGCGCGACAACAGGGCAGATGCACCATGGAATGCACCATCAACTGGATGCCAGGCACCGGCATGGGTTTTGTGGCCGAGACCGGCAGCGGCCACTTCCTGACCATGGACGGCGCGCCCGCTGGCGGCGGTCGAAACCTGGCGCCGCGGCCCATGGAAACCGTGTTGGCCGGCACGGGCGGTTGCACAGCCTATGACGTGGTGATGATCCTGAAGAAGGGCCGTCACGCCGTCACCGGCTGCCAGGTAAAAGTCACCGCCGACCGCGCCGAACAGGACCCCAAGGTCTTCACGCGCATCGGCATGCACTTCATCGTCAGCGGCAAGGGCCTGTCGGCCGCAGCGGTCGAAAGGGCGATCGCGCTGTCGCACGAGCGTTACTGTTCGGCCAGCATCATGCTGGCCAAGACAGCACAGATCAGCACCAGCTTCGAGATCGTGGAAACCGCCTGAAGGCGCGGCGCCGCTCGAGGCCGCAGCCAGGTGCGCCTGGACGATGCGTCAGATGCGGTGCGCCACCGTCGTCATCACACGCGCCGCGCCGCGCATCAGCCAGGCCACTGGCGGTGGCAGATCCATGCCGCCAGCGCGCACCGCAGCCGCCGCGTGCTGCGCCTCGTCGTTTTTCATTGCATCGACGATGGCCCGCGAACGCTGGTCTTGTGGTGGCAGCCGTTCCAGATGACCGGCCAGGTGCTGTTCCACCTGGCGCTCGGTTTCGATGACAAAACCCAGGCTCACCTTGTCGCCCATACGCCCGGCCAGCAGGCCGATGCCAAAAGCACCGGCGTACCACAGCGGGTTGAGCAGGCTGGGCCGGTCGCCCAGTTCTTGCAGCCGCTGCTGCGTCCAGGCCAGGTGATCGGTTTCTTCACGTGCAGCGTGTTGCATCTGCTCACGCAGGACCTCGCTACGAGCCGTCAGCGCCTGGGCCTGGTACAGGGCCTGAGCACAGACTTCGCCCACGTGGTTGATGCGCATCAGCGCACCGGCGAGACGGCGGTCGGCCTCGTCCAGTGCGTCAGGCGCAGTGCCCGAATCGGCCGTCGCTGGGCAAGGCCGTGCGGCATGCACGGCGCCAAACACGGTGCGCAGCGCGTTGTCGAAACTGGACAGCAAACGATCGGGGTAATCCATGAGGCACCAGAATAGCGGAAATGAATCTTGCCCATGTCAGAGCTGTGACACGTTGTTAACAGACAACATGAAACCTTCATTTGTCGCTCTATCGATGGCAACTGCCCTGGGCGTCTGGTGCAATACGGTCAACTTCCGCTGAGGAGGTTGGCCTGATCAACCCCTCGCCGGGTAACCCCTCCCGATCGGGACCTCTTGTATCAACATAGGAGATAGTTGCAATGAAAAAATCTCTACTCGCCTTGGCCGCGTTGACCGCGTTCGCTGGCGTCGCTTCGGCCCAATCGTCGGTCACGCTGTTCGGTGTCGTCGACGTGAATGCCCGCAGCACCAAGACAGGCTCCACGACGATCAAGTCGCTGAGCCAAGACGGCAACGCGTCCAGCCGCCTCGGCTTCCGCGGTGTCGAAGACCTGGGTGGCGGCATGCGTGCCGGCTTCTGGATCGAAGGCGCGCTGAACCCCGACACCGGCAACGCCGGCGGCCAAACCTGGCAGCGCCGTTCCACCGTCAGCCTGATGGGTGGTTTTGGTGAAGTCCGTCTGGGCCGCGATTACACGCCGTCCTTCTGGAACTACACCGTGTTCGATCCGTTCGGCACCAACGGTGTTGCCTCAGTGACCGGCGTCGTTAGCACGCTGAGCTCTGGCGCCACGACGCTGGTTCGCGCCAACAACACCATCGGCTACTTCCTGCCGGCCATGGGTGGCGTGTACGGCCAGCTGCAAGTGGCTGCTGGTGAAGCAACCACGGGCAACAAGTACTTCGGTGGCCGCATCGGCTACGCCGGTGGCCCCGTGAACGTGGCAGTGGCTTACGGCAAGACCGACCGGACCGGCACCATGATCGACGACTACACCGACGTGAACGTCGGTGGTTCGTTCAAGTTTAGCTTCATGACCCTGATGGGCCAGTACTCGAAGCGTGACTATGCGGCCCTGGACCAGACCACCTACCTGGTTGGCGTGCTGGTGCCGATCGGCTCTGGCACCCTGAAGGCTTCGTATGCCAAATCTGACGGCTCGACCGTGGCCAACGACGCTGACCTGATCGGCCTGGGCTATGTGTACGACCTGTCCAAGCGCACCGCCGTCTACGCCCAGTACGGCAAGATCGACCGCACCGGCTCGGCCAGCGACGTGACCGCCTACGAGTTCGGCGTCCGCCACTCGTTCTGATCGGTTGATGACACCCGCCTGGCAACAGGTGGGTTGCAGCCCCAAAGCCGCCTTCGGGCGGCTTTTTTCTGCGCATGCCGCGCGTTGTTTCACCTGACTTCCGCCCCATGCGCAAACTCATCGCACTGTCAACGCTCGCGCTAGTTGCATGCGCCACGCCGCCCAGTCCACCGCCCGCCAGCGAGTGGCACGCCGTGGCCTTGCCGGGCAAACGCAGCACCCAGTATGTGTGGACAGAGAAGGACGGCCGTGCCGCCTGGGCCGCAACGTCCAACCGTTCGGCCAGCATGTGGCGTCAGCGCTTGAGCAAGCCACCCGCACGGTTGAGTGAAGTGAGCTTTTCCTGGTGGGTGAACGATCTGATCGCCGACGCCAACGTGGCAGTGGCCGAACAGGAAGATGCGCCTGCGCGTGTGATGTTTGCCTTCGATGGCGACGTGAGCCGTTTGCCCCAGCGCACCCGCGTGATGTTTGAGCTGGCCGAGGCCTTGACGGGCGAAAAACCGCCCTTTGCCACCCTGGTCTATGTGTGGGACGCCACCGCGCCGGTGGGCAGCGTCATCGTCAACCCACGCACCGACCGCATCCGCAAGATCGTGGTCGATTCGGGCCCGGGCAAGCTGCGTCGCTGGCGCGATCACAAACGCAACCTGGCGGCCGATTACCGGCTGGCCTTTGGCGAAGAACCCGGACCGCTGGCCGCCATTGCGCTGATGACCGACACCGACAACACCGCGTCGAGCGCCTTGTCCTGGTACGGGCCGGTCACTTTTCAGGACCCACCACAGCCGTGATGCCACAGCCTGAGCAGCCGCACCGACCGGGTGCAAACACCGCATCGGCCGGCATCACGATGGCCGGAGAATTCCGGGCTTCGAGCACATCAGTTGGCTGACCCGCAAGACTTGGCACTGGGCTTGCGTCATGGCTTCTTGACCGCTGCACCTGACGGCCTGCTTTCCTTCAGGCTTTCTGGCTTGTTTCTGACCCTCCCCTGACCCCGTTTCCAAGGCCAGGCCCGTCACGGCGGGCTTGCGGCCAAGCCCCATGCTCGTATTCATCCTCCGCCGCCTGATGCAAGCCGTGATCGTGATGGTCACGGTCGCTTTCATCGCCTTCATGCTGTTCCAGTTCGTCGGTGACCCGGTCACCAACCTGCTGGGACAGGACGCCACACAAGAACAACGCGACCAGCTGCGCAAGGACCTGGGGCTTGACGACCCCTTTCCGGTGCAGTTTGCCAAGTTCATCGGCAATGCGGCACAAGGTGAGTTCGGCCTCAGCCTGCGCCAGGGGCGCAAGGTGTCAGCGCTGATTGCCGAGCGCTTTCCGGCCACGCTGGAACTGGCCATGGCCGCCGCCGTCATCGCGCTGGGTGCCGGTGTGCCGCTGGGTGTTTATGCGGCGCTGCGGCGTGGCAAGTTTGGTTCTCAACTGGTGATGACTCTGTCGCTGCTTGGGGTGTCGCTGCCCACCTTCCTGATCGGCATCCTGCTGATCCTGATCTTTGCCGTCACGCTGAAGTGGCTGCCCAGCTTTGGCCGCGGCGACACCGTCGCGCTGGGCGCCTGGACCACGGGCCTGCTCACGGTGGACGGCTGGAAACACCTGATCCTGCCGGCCGTCACGTTGTCGGTGTTTCAGCTGGCGCTGATCATGCGGCTGGTGCGCGCCGAAATGCTGGAGGTGCTGCGCACCGACTACGTCAAGTTCGCACGCGCCCGCGGTCTGCAAGACCGCGCCGTCTACTTCGGCCACGCGCTGAAGAACACGCTGGTGCCGGTGATCACCATCACGGGCCTGCAGCTGGGCAGCCTGATCGCCTTTGCCATCATCACCGAAACCGTGTTTCAGTGGCCTGGCATGGGTTTCCTCTTCATTCAGGCGGTGCAGTTTGCGGACATCCCGGTGATGGCCGCCTACCTGTGCCTGATCGCGCTGATCTTCGTCGCCGTCAACCTGGTGGTGGACTTGTTGTACTTCGCGGTCGACCCACGCCTGCGCATGGAAAAGTCGGCGGCGGGCCATTGAACAAATGAGCACTTCTTCCATCCCTTCCACCCCTCCCACCCCTTCCACCGTGGCCGCGCCTGGCGCTTTCAGGCGCTTCCTGGATGGTGACATCTGGTTCAGCTTCCGCCATTCACCGATGGCCATCGTGGCCGCGGTGATTGCCGCGCTGTGCATCTTCTGTTCGGTATTTGCACCCTGGGTGTCGCCGCACAACCCCTTTGACCTGGCGACGCTGAACCTGTCCGACGCGCGGCTGCCGCCAGCGTGGCTGGAGGGCGGCAGCCGCACCTACCTGCTGGGCACCGACGACCAGGGCCGAGACATCCTGTCGGCGCTGTTCTACGGCGCGCGCATCTCGCTGTTCGTGGGTCTGGCTTCGGTGCTGGTGTCGATGACCGTGGGCGTGGGCCTGGGCCTGCTGTCGGGCTTTGTCGGCGGCAAGACAGACGCCTTCATCATGCGGGTGTGCGACGTCATGCTGTCCTTCCCGTCGATCCTGATCGCGCTGCTGATCGACGGCGTGGCGCGTGCGATGTTTCCCAACGCGCACGACGAACTGGCCTTTGGCGTGCTGATCATCGCCATCTCGCTGGGTGGCTGGGTGCAGTACGCACGCACGGTGCGCGGCAGCACGCTGGTCGAACGCAACAAGGAATACGTGCAGGCCGCACGCGTGATTGGCGTGTCGCCTTATCGCATCATGGTCAAACACGTGCTGCCCAACGTGATGGGCCCGGTGCTGGTGCTGGCCACCATCCAGGTGGCGGCGGCCATCCTGACCGAAGCGACGCTGTCCTTCCTGGGTGTGGGCGTGCCGCCCACGTCGCCCAGCCTGGGCACGCTCATTCGGGTGGGCAATGACTTCCTGTTCAGCGGCGAGTGGTGGATCACCATCTTCCCCGGCGCCATGCTGGTGCTGATTGCGCTGAGCGTGAACCTGCTGGGCGACTGGTTGCGTGATGCACTCAATCCAAGGTTGCGCTGAGATGGCCGCTCCGCTGCTCGAAGTCAAGAACCTGCGCGTCGAATTCCCCACGCGCCACGGCACGCTGCTGGCGCTGGACGACATTTCCTTCGACATCGCGCCCGGTGAAATCCTGGGCGTGGTGGGCGAATCCGGCGCCGGCAAGTCGCTCACCGGTGCGGCCATCATCGGCTTGCTCGAACCACCCGGCCGCATTGCCGGCGGCGAGATCCGCCTGGCCGGGCAACGCATCGACAACCTGCCCTATGAGCAGATGCGCAAGATCCGCGGCCGCCAGATCGGCGCCATCTTCCAGGACCCGCTGACCTCGCTGAACCCGCTGTACACCATCGGCCGCCAGCTCACCGAGACCATCCTCACCCACTTGCCCGTCAGTGCCGAAGAAGCGCGCCAGCGGGCCGTCCGTCTGCTGCAGGAAACCGGCATTCCGGCGGCAGAACAGCGCATCGACCAGTACCCGCACCAGTTCAGCGGCGGCATGCGCCAGCGGGTGGTCATCGCCCTGGCGCTGGCGGCCGAGCCCAAGCTCCTCGTCGCCGACGAGCCCACCACGGCGCTGGACGTGTCGATCCAGGCGCAGATCATTTCGCTGCTCAAGCGCCTGTGCAAAGAGCATGGCGCGGCGGTGATGCTGGTCACGCACGACATGGGCGTGATCGCCGAAACCTGCGACCGCGTGGCCGTGCTCTACGCCGGCCGCGTGGCCGAGATCGGGCCCGTAGGCGATGTCATCCACCGGCCCAGCCACCCTTACACCACGGGCCTGATGGGATCGATCCCGGCGATGGACGAAGACCGCGAACGGCTGTTGCAGATCGACGGCTCGATGCCGCGGCTGAATGCCATTCCCAAGGGTTGCGCCTTCAACCCCCGCTGCCCGCAAGTGATGCCACGCTGCCGCGAAGAGCGGCCCGAACTCTTCAACGCAGGCCCCACACGTGCGGCCTGCTGGCTGGTGAACGAATCGAAGGTGAACGCATGACCCCGCTCGTGCAGGTGCGCGACCTGTCCAAGACCTTCGATGTGTCGGCCCCCTGGCTCAACCGCGTGGTCGAGCGCAAGCCGCGGCAGTTTGTGCACGCCGTGGACGGTGTGTCTTTCAGCATCGAACGTGGCAAGACGCTGGCGCTGGTGGGCGAATCGGGCTGCGGCAAGAGCACCGTGGCGCGCCTCTTGGTCGGCCTGTACCAGCCCACCCGCGGCGACGTGCAGTTTGACGGCCAACCCACCGACGCGGCACAAAATGCGGCCGGCTTGCGCACGCTGCGGCGGCGCATGCAGATGATCTTCCAGGACCCCTACGCCAGCCTCAACCCACGCTGGAAGGTGCTGGACATCGTGGGCGAGCCGCTGCGCGAACATGGCCTGGTGAATATGTCCAGCGCGTCAGCTGGCGCGCGGGGCACCGACGCGCTGAAGGCCAAGGTCGGCGAACTGCTGCTGTCGGTCGGCCTGGCGGCGGCCGACGTCGAAAAATTCCCGCACCAGTTCAGCGGCGGCCAGCGCCAGCGCATCAGCATTGCACGTGCACTGGCCACACAACCGGAATTCCTGGTCTGCGACGAACCGACATCGGCCCTGGACGTGTCGGTGCAGGCGCAGGTGCTCAACATCATGAAGGACTTGCAGCGCAGCCGGGGTTTGACCTACTTGTTCATCAGCCACAACCTGGCCGTCGTGCGCCATGTCGCCGACCAGGTGGGTGTGATGTACCTCGGCCGACTGGTCGAGCTGTCCGACAAGGCCGAGCTCTTCGGCCACCCGCGCCACCCCTACACACGCATGCTGCTGGACGCCATTCCCGACATCCACATGAGCGGCCGCTCGCGCACACCGGTGCAGGGTGAAGTGCCCAACCCGCTGAACCCGCCCACCGGCTGCGCCTTTCACCCGCGCTGCCCGCATGCCAATGCCCGCTGTTCACAGGAACGGCCAGTGCTGACGGTGTTTCAGGGCGTGCACGTGGCCTGCCACGCCGTGCAAGAGGGCAGGATCTAGATCAAGCGCTCGTCCGCGAAGAGGCTTTCAACCGCTTCGCGTTGGCGAATCAGGTGAACCCTGTCACCGTCCACCATTACCTCGGCCGCACGCGGTCGGGTGTTGTAGTTGCTGGACATGGCCATGCCGTAGGCGCCGGCCGACAGCACGGCCAGCACGTCGCCGGGCTGCAAGGCCAGGTCGCGGTCACGGCCGAGCCAGTCGCCCGATTCGCACACCGGGCCCACCACGTCCCATGACCGGGCCGGGCCCTCGCGCAGCCGGCAAGGTTCAATGCCCATCCAGGCCTGGTACAGGGCCGGGCGCATGAGGTCGTTCATGGCCGCATCGACGATGCAGAAGTTCTTCTCTTCACCTGGCTTCAGGTAGAGCACCTCGGTTAGCATCACACCCGCATTGCCGACCAGCGAGCGGCCAGGTTCAAGCAGCACTTCGCGGTGACCATGGCCACGCGCGTCCAGCCGCTGCAGCAGGCCGGCCACCAAAACCGCAGCGTCGGGCGGCGCTTCGTCGGTGTAGGTGATGCCCAGGCCACCACCGACGTCCACGTGCTGGATGGCGATGCCTGCGGCTTCTACCGCTTCGACCAGGTCGAGCACACGGTCCAGCGCATCCAAGTACGGCGCCAGCTGCGTGATCTGCGAGCCGATGTGGCAATCGATGCCCACCACCTGCAAGCCTGGCAGCGAAGCGGCATGCCGGTAAGCCGCCAGCGCCTGACCATGGGCGATGCCGAACTTGCTGCCCTTCAGGCCGGTGGAGATGTAGGGGTGCGTGCCGGCATCCACATCGGGGTTGACACGCAAGCTCACCGGCGCAATTCGGCCCACGGCACGGGCCACCTCGTCCAGGCGGTCCAGTTCACCCAGGCTTTCGACGTTGAAGCAGCGCACGCCGGCCAGCAGCGCCTGCTGCATTTCCGCGCGTGTTTTGCCCACGCCGGAGAACACCACCTTGGACGGGTCGCCGCCCGCAGCCAGCACACGGGCCAGTTCACCGCCCGAGACGATGTCGAAGCCGGCGCCTGCCTGTGCGAAGGTCTGCAGCACAGCCAGCGAAGCGTTGGCCTTCATGGCGTAACAGACCAGGTGGGGTCGGCCCTGCAACGCTTGTTCATAGGCGGCCAGCGCCGCGCGCATGGCACCACGTGAATAGACAAAAAGCGGTGTGCCGAAGCTTTGCGCCAGGTCGGCCAGGCGGTGGCCGTCCAGCATCAGATCACCGCCCACCCGGGCCAGATAGGGAGATCCAGGCAGGGTCATCGTTGGACTGCAGACGCCGGTGTGCCCACCGCCGTGGCTTGGGCGGCCGGCTTGTCGGGCATTGTCAGGGGGCCTTTTTGTCCACAGCCGCAAACCAGCACCGTCAACCCTGCCAGCCACGCGGTGAGGCAGGGCCGCTGAAGGCGTCTCGATACACTGGACTTTGCTTGCACACGCATCTGAAGGATTCTATGAGCACGGCTCCCGAAGCCCGGCCCCTGAGCGACGCCGACTACCAGCGCGAAACCAGCACCCTGCTGGCCCGCATCGAAGCCACCACCGACCGCTGGCTGCAGGACGACTTGATCGACATCGACAGCCAGCGCACAGGCGGCCTGCTGGAGCTGAGTTTCCCAGGCGGCAGCAAGATCATCATCAACACCCAGCCGCCGCTGCATGAGGTGTGGCTGGCCGCGCTGGGTGGGGGCTTTCACTACCGCTGGTCAGACGGCCGTTGGGTGGACACCCGCGACGGCAGCGACTTTCTCGGCGCCTTGTCGGAACACGCCAGCGCACAAGGCGGCAAAGATCTGAAGTTCTGACCGACCTGGCAGGCAGCAAGCTACCTTCTGAACAGGTCCAGGATGCTGCTGCGCTCTTCTGCGCTGGGCGCCTGGGGCACGGTGTCTTGCAGGCCCAGGCTGCTGATGCCCTGGCCGGCCGCGTACTCTTCAAACATCCAATAGCCGCCCGATTGCGCCAGGCCGTCAGGCGGCGGCTGCACTTCCTGCACCGGCACACCTTTCAGAGCGTGTTGCATGAACTCGATCCACACGGGCAGCGACAGGCCACCGCCGGTTTCCCGGTCACCCAGCTTGCGCGGGTTGTCGTAGCCTATCCACACCACGGCCGCGATGGTGGGTTGAAAACCAGCAAACCAGACGTCCATGGAGTCGTTGGTGGTGCCCGTCTTGCCGTACAGATCGGCCCGTCGCAGCGTGCCTTGTGCGCGTGCTGCGGTGCCGCTGCGGGTGATTTCCTGCAGCAGCGTATCCATCACAAAGGCATTGCGCGCCGGCAGCGTGCGCAGGTTCTCGTTCAGTTCAGGCGGCTGCGTCTGCAGCAGCAGACGGCCCTTGCTGTCTGTGATGCGCGAGATCAGCATGGGCGGCACCAGATAGCCGCCGTTGGCAAACACGCTATAGGCGGTGACCATCTGCATCGGCGTCACCGAACCAGCCCCCAGCGCCATGGTCAGGTAGGCAGGGTGCCTGTCGCGGTCGAAACCGAAGCTGTCCAGCCAGGACTGCGCAAAGTCGGTGCCGGTGGCATTCAGGATGCGGATCGACACCATGTTCTTCGACTTGGCCAGTGCCGTGTGCAGCGGCATCGGGCCTTCGAACTTGCCGTCGTAGTTTTTGGGTTCCCAAGGCTGACTGCCCGTGACACTGGCGTCGAAGAACAGCGGCGCGTCATTGATCACCGTGGTGGGGGTAAAGCCCTTTTCAAGGGCCGCCGAGTAGATGAAGGGCTTGAAGCTCGAACCCGGTTGGCGCCAAGCCTGCGTCACGCGGTTGAACTTGTTCTTGCCGAAGTCGAAGCCACCCACCAGGGCTCGAATCGCGCCTGTACGTGGGTCCATGGCCACCATGGCGCCTTGAACTTCGGGCAGTTGAGTAAGCGACCACTCACCCTTATCGTTCTTGAGTGCACGCACCACCGCACCGCGGCGGATCTGCTTCTTGGGGCCGGCTTTGTCCGACAGCCCCGAGGTCACGGGCCGCAGCCCTTCGCCAACGACGGTGATGGCGTCGCCCGATTGCAGCATCGCCGTGACCTTGCGCGGAGTCGCTTCCAGCACCACGGCAGCGCGCAGATCGTCGTTGTCGGGGTGTTCGGCCAAAGCCTCGGCCACTCGGGCATCGATCAGGCTGGCGTCGGCCGGCAGGTCCACATAGGCCTCGGGGCCGCGATAGACCTGCCGCAGTTCGTAGTCCATCAGACCCTTGCGCAGCGCTCGGTAGGCCACCAACTGGTCGGCCGCCGACACCGTGAGGTGCACGTTCAGCCCCCGGCTGTAGGCTTCATCGCCGTACTGGCTGAAGACCAGTTGGCGCGCCGTTTCGGCCACAAACTCACCGTACATCAGGCTGTCGTTCTGGCTGCGGTAGCGCAGAACTTCGCCCAGTGCCTCGTCGTGCTGGGCTTCGGTGATGAAGCCGCCAGTGAACATGCGGTCGATGATGTAGCGCTGCCGAATCGTTGCCCGCTTGGGGTTGGAGATCGGGTTGTAGGCCGACGGGGCCTTGGGCAGACCGGCCAGCATCGCGGCCTCGGCCACGGTCACGTCCTTGAGCTTTTTGCCAAAGTAGATTTCCGAGGCAGCGGCAAAGCCATTGGCGCGCTGGCCCAGGAAAATCTGGTTCATGTAGAGCTCAAGGATCTGGTCCTTGCCCAGCAGGCTCTCGATCTTCAGCGCCAGCAAGATCTCGTAGATCTTGCGCGTGAAGGTTTTTTCCGTCGACAGGTAGAAGTTGCGCGCCACCTGCATGGTGATGGTCGATGCGCCCTGGCTGCGGGCGTCGCGCAAGTTTTCCAGCGCGGCACGGGCCACGCCCTTGTAATCCACGCCGCCGTGCTGATAGAAGCGGGCATCTTCGGCGGCCAGCACCGCGTCTTTCATCACCTGCGGCATCTGCGCGATGGGCACGAAGTTGCGGCGCTCCTCGCCAAATTCGCCCAGTTGCACGCCATCCGAAGAGATGACGCGCAACGGCAGCTTGGGCCGGTAGTCGGTGAGGCTGGCAATCTCGGGCAGGTTGGGATAGGCCACCGCCAGTGCCAGCGCCACCAGGGCCAACAAAGCAAGCAGGCCCGCAAGACCCAGACCAAAGAGCCAGCCCAGACCATGCCCAAGGCTGCGCAACCATCCGGGTTTTGCCTTTGCACGGGCAGCCGGGGCAAAGTCTTCAGCGGCGGGTGTGGGCACGTGGACCGGTCATGTGTATCCCGAAAGCCGGGTGAAATTCATTATAGGAACGCGCCCGCAAGTGCCACGGACAAACGCTGTCAGCGCTTGCGACAAGCCTTGTCGTGAAATCCTCCACGCCCCGCAGACCCTTTGCCGCCCGACCCCTGGATGGTGGCTTGCGGGTTGTTTCAACTGAGCGTTCTGGCGTCAGCGATTGGCAACGTCTGGAGGGGTTCTCGCCCCCTTTTTTCTTTGTTGTTCAAGGGGTTTACTGCTAGCATTGAAGTAACTTCTTAACAAGAACGGGGCCAGTGGCGGGTGCCCTCGGGGTGCTTTTCAAGGCTGCGCCATCATGGCTGGGGAGTAGGTAATTTGGGATTTCTGGACACACTGCTGGGCCGCAAGCACCCCCCCGTGATCGGGTTGGATATCAGTTCGTCCAGCGTCAAGCTGGTTGAACTGGACCAAACCACCAACGGCGAATTCGTGCTTGAACGTTTTGCCTCAGAACCCTTCGAGAAGGGCTGGATCACCGATGGCCAGATCGAAAAGTTCGATGAGGTCGCCGCCGCAGTCAAACGCGTGCTGGGCAAAAGCGGCTCCAAGACCCGGCATGTCGTGATGGCGATGCCGCAATCGGCCGTCATCACCAAGAAGATCATGCTGCCGGCCGGCCTGCGCGAAGAAGAGATGGAACTGCAGGTCGAGTCCGAAGCCAACCAGTACATCCCTTTCTCGCTGGACGAAGTGAGCCTGGACTTCTGCGTCATCGGGCCCAGCCCCACTTCAGCGGGTGACGTCGAGGTGCTCATTGCCGCTTCGCGCAAAGACCGCGTGCAAGACCGCCAAGGACTGGCCGAAGCCGCCGGCCTGAAGCCCGTGGTGCTGGACATCGAGTCGCACGCTTCGCGCCTGGCCATGAGCCGCGTCGTGGCCTCATTGCCCAACGAAGGGCGCGACGCCTTGGTGGCGCTGTTCGAGATCGGCGCCGACACCACCAGCCTGAAGGTGCTGCGCGACGACGAGATGCTGTACGACCGCGACCAGGCCTTTGGCGGCTCGCAGCTCACCCAGTTGATTTCGCGCCAGTACGGCTTTTCCTTTGAAGAGGCCGAGGCCAAGAAACTGTCCGGTGACCTGCCCGAAGACTACGAAGCCGCCATCCTGGCGCCCTTTGTGGACAGCTTGTCGCAGGAAATCGGCCGCGCGCTGCAGTACTTCTTCACCAGCACGCCACACCACAAGGTGCATTACGTGATGCTGGCGGGTGGCACAGCCACGCTGCCGGGGCTGAAGGATCGGGTCACCGACCTGACCGGGTTCGCGTCGAATGTGGTGAACCCGTTCGAAAACATGCAGTTGGGTTCAGCGGTGCGCGAAAGCCGCGTCCGGCGTGAGGCGCCTTCCTACCTCACGGCCTGCGGCCTGGCGATGCGGAGGTTCCTGCAGTGATCCTGATCAATCTGCTGCCCCACCGGGAAGAACGGCGCCGCGAACGCAAGCGCTCCTTCTTCATCGGGCTGGCGGCTTGCGCCTTGGCTGGCGTGGCGGTCGTTGGCATCTGGTACTCGGTGCTGGGGCAGATGACCTCGGCTCAGGAGTCCCGCAACGCATTCTTGCAAACCGAGATCACGCGACTGGATTCGCAGATCAAGGACATCGCCACGCTGCGCGGCGAGATCGACGCGCTGAAGGCCCGGCAGAAGGCTGTCGAAGACCTGCAGACCGACCGCAACGTGCCCGTGCATCTGCTGGACGAACTGGTGCGCCAGACGCCCGAAGGTGTCTACTTGAGCACCATCCGCCAGACCGGGCAGGTGGTGGCCATCACCGGTACCGCGCAGACCAACGAGCGGGTGTCCGAGTTCTTGCGCAACACGCTCTACAACTCGGCCTGGCTTGAAAAGCCCGAGTTGGTGGAAATCAAGGCCACGGCCGTGACCACCGCCAACCGCGAGCAGCGCCGCCTGTTCGAGTTTTCGATGCGCGTCACGATCAAACGGCCGCAGTCCGGCACGCCCGCAGCGGGCGCGGCGTCGGGCCCGGCGACGGCGGCCGTCCCCGCCAAATCTTCCTGAGGTTGACATGGCCAAGGCATCAACCGCCAACTTCGAGATGAGCAGCTTGCTGGACAACGCTGCGTCCCAGTTTCGCAACCTCAACCCCAATGAGCCGGGCCAGTGGCCCACGCTGCCCAAGGCAGCGTCGTGGGTGGCAGCGGTGGCCGCCGCCGTGGTGGCGGGCTGGTTTCTGGTGCTGTCGGCGTCCACCGACGAGCTGGAAGCGTCGCGCATGAAAGAGCCGCGCCTGAAGGAAGACTACGTCTCCCGCCTGCGCCAAGCCGTGAACCTGAGCGAGTTGCGCAAACAGAAACTGCAGGTGCAGGAGTACGTCACGCAGCTGGAAAAGCAGTTGCCGGGCAAGGCCGAAATGGACGCCCTGTTGTCCGACATCAACCAGGCGGGCCTGGGGCGCGGCCTGCAGTTCGAGCTGTTCAGGCCGGGGCAGATGCAGGTCAAGGACTACTACGCCGAATTGCCGATCTCCATTCGCGTCAATGGTCGGTACCACGACATTGGCTCCTTTGCGGCCGACGTGGCCAACCTGTCGCGCATCGTGACGCTGCAGAACATCACCATCGCACCGGCCTCAGCACGTGACTTGAGCGCTGGCCTGTCCATGGAAGCCACGGCGCGCACCTACCGCTACCTGGACGCAACAGAAATCGCCGAGCAGCGCCAGGCCGCAGCCAAAGCCGCGGGAGCCAAAAAGTGAGGCGCCTGACCTGGACCCTGACAGCAGCCATGGCCTTGGTGCTGCTGGCCGCCTGCAGTGCAGAGCATGACGAGTTGCGCCAGTGGATGGACCAGCAGCGCCGCGAGATCAAGCCCAACGTGACGCCACTGCAGGCGCCCAAGAAATTCGACCCCCAGCCTTACACCTCGGCACAAGCTGTTGACCCCTTCAGCACCCAAAAGCTGACGGTTGCCCTCAAGCAAGAGGCCCGGCAGCCGAATTCACTGCTGTCGGCTGAACTGAACCGGCGCAAGGAACCGCTGGAGGCCTATCCCTTGGACAGCATGGGCATGGTCGGCAGCGTCAACAGGCAAGGCCAGCCCTACGCTTTGTTGCGCGTGGATGCTTTGCTCTACCAGGTCAAGGTGGGTGACTACCTGGGCCAGAACTACGGCCGCATCACGCGCATTGGCGAAACCGAGATCGCCCTGCGCGAAATCATTCAAGACGCTGCAGGCGAATGGATCGAACGCCCCGCCACGCTTCAACTTCAGGAGAGGGCGCGATGAGGATCAATCAGGAGAATCCGACCATGTTCCACTGGCGAGCAGCTTTTGCCGCCGTCTGCACTTTCGTTGCCACTGCCGGATCTCTGGTGGTGCCGACGTCGGCGTGGGCGCAGAACGCAATCCAGTCGATCACCAGCAGCCAGCAAGCCGGTACCGAAGTGGTTCGCATCGAACTGGCTCAGCCGCTGCCAGCCGTGCCCACCGGGTTTTCGGTGCAGTCACCGCCCCGCATCGCCATCGACCTGCCGGGTGTATCCAACGCCATGGGCCGCAGCAATGTCGAGATCAACCAGGGCAATCTGCGTTCGGTGGCCGTGGCCCAGGCAGGTGACCGCACACGGCTGGTGTTGAACCTCAAACAAGCCTCGGGCTACCGGGCATTGATCCAGGGCAAGACGCTCTTGCTGGTGCTGGACGGTGGCGGCGCAGCCGTGGCATCCGCCGAACAGCCGGTGCAGTTTGCGCCGCCGCAGAACACCGACACACAACCCCTGCGCGAGGTGGACTTCCGCCGCGGTGCGGACGGCGCCGGTCGGGTGATCGTCAGCCTGCCCAGTACACAAGTGGGTGTGGACATCCGCCAGCAGGGCCAGTCGCTGGTGGTGGAATTCCTGCGCTCGACCTTGCCCGAACAACTGCGCCGTCGGCTGGACGTTTCCGACTTCGGCACGCCGGTCAAGACCATCTCGACGTTCCAGAACGGCGACCGCGTGCGCATGGTCGTTGAGCCCACCGGCGCGTGGGAACACAGCGCCTACCAGACCGACAACCAATTCGTGCTGGAAGTGCGCCCCGTCAAGATCGACCCCAACAAACTCACCCAGGGCCCAGGCTTCCAGGGCGAGAAGCTGAGCCTGAACTTCCAGAATATCGAGGTTCGTGCGCTGCTGCAGGTGATTGCCGACTTCACCAATTTCAACGTCGTCACCAGCGACACCGTCACCGGCACCGTCACGCTTCGTCTGAAGGACGTGCCGTGGGACCAGGCCCTGGACATCATCTTGCAGAGCAAGGGCCTGGGCGTGCGCAAGAACGGCAATGTGCTGTGGATCGCACCCAAGGACGAATTGGCCGCCAAGGAACAGCTCGATCTGGAATCCAAGAAGAAGCTTGCCGACCTGGAGCCGACACGCACGCAGTCTTTCCAGCTGAACTACACCAAGGCTGAAGAAGTGGCCAAGGGCTTGACGGGCTTGGCGCTCTCGGGTGGCGGCAGCACGGCCCCGGGGCAGAGCAACCGCATCCTGTCGCCACGTGGCAGCGTGATCTTCGAAACTCGCACCAACCAGTTGTTCGTCACCGACGTGCCCAGCAAGCTGGAAGAGATCCAGACCATGATCGCCAAGATCGACATCCCGGTGCGCCAGGTGCTGATCGAGGCCCGCATCGTTGAAGCAGACGACAGCTTCGGGCGTTCGCTGGGCATCAAGCTGGGCGGCACCGACTTGCGCGGTCTGCGCGGCGGCATCCCGGGCTACAACGTCGGTGGCAACAACTACCTGTCGCCGGGCGGCAACATGAACGCCATTGGCGTTCAGACCGGTCAGACCAGCGGCACCCTGGCGTTCAGCGACTCGCAGTTTGTCAACCTGCCGGCCAACACATCGGCCTTCGGCGGCGCCAGCGCGGCGACCTTTGCGCTGTCCTTGTTCGGCGCCACGGCCAACCGATTCCTGAACCTGGAGATTTCGGCGCTTGAAGCCGAAGGCAAGGGCAACGTGGTGTCCAGCCCCCGTGTCATCACCGCCGACCAGACCAAGGCGCGCATCGAACAGGGTGAAGAAATCCCCTACCAGCAGGCCACCTCCAGCGGTGCCACCTCGGTGGCGTTCAAGAAGGCCAGCCTGCGCCTGGAAGTGACGCCGCAGATCACCCCCGAAGGCAACGTGATCCTGGACCTGGAGGTCAACAAGGACAGCCGCGGCGCCCTGACGTCCGCCGGCCCTGCCATCAACACCAAGCAGGTCAAGACCCAGGTGCTGGTGGAAAACGGTGGCACCGTGGTCATCGGCGGCATCTTCACGCAGGACGAACAGAACGAGGTCAACAAGGTGCCGCTGCTCGGCGACATTCCCTTCCTTGGCCTGCTGTTCCAGAACCGGGTGAAGAGCACACGCAAGACCGAGATGCTGGTCTTCATCACCCCCAAGATCGTGACCGACCGCTCGGC
>JBBRCN010000007.1:0-79602 GCA_038204775.1 Burkholderiales bacterium
CGCTGATCAACTGCTCGAAGTGGCGCTGTTTGCCGGGAGCGTGAGTACGAAGCCGGGCCAGTAAGCTGACTTTCAATGCGTGGGCTCGACTGGCCAGGGTCCGCTTACGGCATGCTGCGGGTAAACCCGGTATCGGCCAGGTCCAGACGCTCTACGAAGTCAGCTTCACGGTGGCTCAAGTTAGCGTGGCCCTCGTTAGGCCGCCACGACGAGTGCTGCGACGACGTCATCGGCGGAAGGCATGGCGGCGATCTCCTGCGCGATCGATTGGGCCGAGCGCCGCGCGCCGTCGTCGTTGAGCAGCGCGAGAACTGCAGCCGCGATGCGGTCTTCGGTCGCGTCTGCCCGATGCAGCACCTGTGCGCAGCCGGCGCGCTCCAGCGCCCGTGCGTTGCGAAACTGGTCGGCCGCTTGTGGCAGCACGAGTTGAGGGCGGCCTGAAGTGCATGCACCGAGTACCGTGCCGGCTCCGCCGTGCGAGACAACGATGTCGCAGTGCTCCATCAACTCGGCCTGGTCTACATAGGGCAGGACGTGAATGTCAGGTCCCAGGCCTCGCAGCGCCTCGCAGCGCGCGGTATTGGCCGCCGTAATCACGCCCAGCACTGGAAGGTTGGCCAGCGCGCGCGCGGCAGTGAGAAGTGCTTCGCTGTCCTGGAACACGGTGCCGAAGCTGAGATAGACGCGCGGCCGCGGGCTGCTGGCGAGCAGCTCGCCGAGCGGCTGCGGCAGACGGTGGCGACGCGGCAGCGCGACGGCTGAAGGGCTGAGCGTACAGACCTGGACCGCCGGTGCGTCCGCATGCCGCGCCAGGGCCGGTGGCGCGATATCGAGATAGCCCTGCGCGTACACGCCGCCGTCCGCCGGTGGCGCCAGGCCCGCGGCGATCCAGAGTTCGCTTACCTGGGCGGCAGCGGCGCGCAACTGCGCCGGCGGCTGGGGCAATCCGATCCCGTGCGTCCAGTGCCGCAGGCCGCGGCGGGCGCATGCCAGCGGCGCGGCCAGTGCGGCGACTTCGTGGACGACGAGATCGGGTCGGAAGCCGTCGATGGCGCGCTCCAGCGACGGCAGCATGGCCGGCGCAATCACCCCCCCGAACAAGCGTGGGTAGGCGTGTGCGCCGAGTGCCTCGCCCTGCAGATCGACCCACTCGGGCCAGCGGTGCCGGTACGCGGCCCGCGCCGCCGTGGTGCCCAGCCCAGCCGAGCATGCCTCGATACCCTCGGCCGCAAGTTCGCCGGTCGCATCCGGCGCCGTGACCCACAGCACGCGGTGCCCGCGCCGCAGCGCCGCATGCGCCAGCGGCAACAGTGGCCGCAGGTGGCCGGCCCCGCCGCTGGAACAGAACAGCAGGCGTCGCGATCCGGCTGACGTCATCTCAGTCGCTGCCCAGGCGGTAGTCGGCGAACAGGCGGACCCATGCTCCTTGCTCGGCAGCGACCATGCGTCCCAGCTCGGCGGCCGGGGCGGCGTCGACGAAGATGGCTCTCTTCTCGATCTCGGCACGCACCTCCGGCCGCGCCGTCGCGGCGGCCACGGCCGCGGCTAGGCGCTCGAGCACCGGCGCGGGAGTCTTCGCGGGCGCGAAGAGCGCCTGCCACGTGGGAACCTGCACTGTGGCGTAGCCAGCCTCGGCCAGTGTCGGCACGCCGGGTAGCGCAGCGCTGCGCTCGGGCAGCAGCGTGGCCAAGGCGCGCAGCGACCCGGCCGGCACCTGTGGCGCGATCAGCGACACGGGCCCGAACCAGACCTGCACGCGGCCGGCCAGCAGATCGGGCATCGACTGCACGCCGCCTTTGTAGGGCACGCGCGTCATGTTGATATCGGCGGCGCGCATGAACTGCGCAGCGGCCATCAGCTCGCTCATGGTGCTGGTCGCGAAATTGAGTTGATCAGGGTGCATGCGCGCATGGGCCACCAGTTCCTGCACGGTGCGCACCGGCAAGCCTGGATGCACCGCCAGCGCGAATGGCACCCGCGCCACGCGCCCCAGCGGCGCCAGCTCGGCGCGCCAGTCGAAAGCTGGCGGTCGACTCTGCAGCGGCGCGGCGAGCATGGAGCCGATCGCGAACAGCAGCGTGTGTCCGTCGGCAGGCGCTGAGATCACCTCACGGGCAGCGATCAGGCCGTCGCCGCCCGGCTTGTTCTCGACGAGAACCGGCTGCCCCAGCGTTCGCGCCATATCCTGGGCGACGACGCGGGCAAGGAAGTCGGTCGGGCCGCCGGGGGCAAGCGGTACGACCAGCCGAAGCGCGCGGCTGGGGAATTCGCCCTGGGCGTGGGTGGGCGAGGCGGCGGCGCTTATCAGGGCGGCGGCCGCAATGGCATGCGAGGCGAGACGTCGGTTCATTGGATCCTCCTGGGCTGGTGGTCGGTGTTGCGTAGGGTGTGGGCATGGTGTTTGGCAGGGCAGGCTCGCCGGCGGCGAAGCGACTTCAGCTCGCCAGGGCGGGTGCCAGGCGCGTCCAGCTAATCAACACGCAGATGGCGGCGCACATCAGCGTGTTGATGGCGTTCAGCAGCACCGCGCGGTTGCACTTGCCACCGTTACCCCGGTGCAGCCACATCGCCATGGTGGCGTTGGCGCCGAGGAAGGTCAGCCAAGTGAGCAGCGAGTGCTGATCCGACGCGCCACTGGTGTGAATCGTCTGCAGCATCGGCACGTAGGCGACGATGCGCAGCGCACCGAAGCACCCGAAGGCCCAGGCCAAAAGCTGAACGTCGCCGCTGCCAGGCGCCACGGGCTGTGTGAGGCCGGCTGGGCGGTTGAAGGTGGCGTTGTTCATCGGTGTAGACCTGCTGATGCGTTGGGTCGTACTTTAGGCAGCCGGCCTTGCCGACGAAAGCACCGCCAGCGCAAAATCCGCTTCAGCTTTTGGTTCAAGCTACCCGCTGGCTACTACAGGAGGACCGTGCATGGACAAGCTGCGCGCGCTGCAGTATTTCGTGGCTGCCGCCGAAGAAGGCAGCCTCTCCGGCGCCGCGCGGCGCTGCGAGGTCAGTGTGCCGTCGATCGCCAAGCTGCTGGGCGCGCTGGAGCGCGAGCTGGGTGTGCGTCTGGTGGACCGCAACACCCAGGGGCTGAAGCTCACCGGCCGCGGCGAGAGCTACCTCGAGACCTGCCGCCCGCTGCTCGAGCAGTTGCAGCAGGCCGACGCGGCCGCGTCCGCCTGCGCCCCGCGCGCCGAGCGCACCCTGGTCGTCGGCGCGCCGGGGCTGCTGTCGCGGCTGCTGCTGGTGCCCGGGCTGGCGCGCTTTCGCGAACGGTTCCCGCACGTGCGCATCGACCTGCGGTCGATCGATCACCTGACCGTGACCGACGCGCAGGCGCGCGGACTGGATGTGCTAGTGGCGCTTGGCTGGCCCGGCGACGTCAGCTTCGTGCAGCGGCGTCTGGCGCAGAGCCAGCTGATCGTCTGCGCCAGCCCGGAGTACTGGGAACGCCACGGCATCCCGCAGCGACCGCGCGATTTGGAGGCGCATGCCTGCTTGTTGGTGCGGGTGCCCGAAGGTACGGTGCTTGACCTGTGGCGCCACGTGCGCGGCACTGAGAAGGAAGAAGTTGCCGTGCGTGGCTGGCTGGTCAGCGAAAGCCGCGACTACGTGCTGCAGGCCGCGCTGAGCGGCCAGGGCGTTGGCCGCTTCGCCGACCTGTCGGTGTGGCCGCACGTGGCCAGCGGCGAACTGCAGCCTGTGATGACCGATTGGGGCAGCAGCGATGCGCCACCCTTCAGCGCGCTGTACAGACCCGAGGCGCGCGGCGATGCGGCAGTACAGGGCTTCGTCGCGTTCCTCCAGGACTTGCTGCGCGAGGTCGAACTGCAGTGCCAGCGTTTGGTTGGCGACCGGCCCGCGACGGCGCGGCCGGCTTGGTATGGCACCCGCCAAGGGCGGGCCTCGGGCTCACGCAGCGGTGACGCGCTTCAAGGCGCGGGCTCACTGAGCTAGACGAAACAAAATCCGTGCATCGCGGGTTTGAGCACTTGGCCACAACAGCAATTCGCATCGCACCAGGAAGTTCGACTTTGCCTGCCCGGGCCATTGGTCAAAGGCAGCGCAAATGCGCTCGGCCCCGTGGAGCAGCCGGCCGGCACCGTCCAGCAGCGCTTTGGCAGATGCGGAATTGCGTCAGCATTTAGCGATTTGCCACGAACGAGCAATTGCCCCAGCGCCAGTCGGTTGCAGAGGCGAAGCTGATCAGCGGGCGTTGAGGCCGTCGTGGCCGTTGGCGGCGGCGCTCGTGATCGACCCAGTCCATCAACGAACGTGCATAGTCCACCCACCAACTGGCATTGAACAGGAAATGGGGCTGCACCTGCTGCACCTGCTGCGTCAGCTGCAGCAGCCGTGCCTGCGCCGACAGCTGCTCGGCGCGCACCGCGCGCAGCCGTTCGGCGGCCAGCGCGTGGTGCGAGCGCTGACCGAACTGCACGCCGGTCAGCAGCGCATAGAAGACCGCGAACTTCAGGCACTCGTAGCCGAACACCGCCGGCCAGGGTGCGTGTGGGTAGGTTTCGCCCAGCAGCGCCCGCGTGGCGTGACGCAGCGCGTACAGCAGCACCACGAAGACTGGCGCCAACCACCACAGCGGCTTGAGGCTCTGCTCGAGCCAGCGTCGAGGTGTGGGCAGCAGTGCATCGAGTGCCGGGCCGGCACGCCAGCGCGACACCGCCACGCCGGTGGCCAACGCCATCGCCAGCAATTCGTCGTATAGCGGCCACTGCCAGCGGAGGCGGCCGTCGAACAGGCTTTCCTGCACGGCCACCAGCACCATCAGCGTGCAAAAACCTCCCCAGGCAAGCCAGAAACTGCGGCCGGGCAGGGTGGAGGTGGGCTTGAGCGCCGGTGCATTCATGGCCGGCAGACTACGCTACCGCAGCCCCGTGCAAAGGGCTCACGATCGGATTCGTCGCAGCAGCCGGGCCACACCAGTACCATGGCCGCAGGAGACACGTGACATGCACAACATCTACGAACAGGGTCTTGCGCCCACGACGGCGAACTTCGTGGCGCTGAGCCCGGTAAGTTTTGTCGAACGCAGCGCGGAAGTTTTTGCCGACCTGCCCGCGGTTGTGCACGGCAACCGGCGCTACACCTGGGCGCAGACCCGTGACCGCAGTGCCCGCCTGGCGGCTGCGCTGTTGGCCCTGGGCGTCAAGCGCGGCAGCACCGTCAGCGTGATGCTGCCCAACACGCCCGAGATGGTGGAAGCGCACTACGCCGTGCCGGCCCTGGGCGCCGTGTTGAACACCCTGAACACACGCCTGGACGCGACACTGTTGGCCTGGCAGATGAACCACTGCGAAGCGAGCGTGCTGATCACCGACAGCGAGTATTCGCCCGTCATGTCACAAGCCCTGGCGTCGCTGCGTGGTGACCACGGGCGCGGCATCGTGGTCATCGATGTCTGCGACAGCGAATTCACCGGAACAGGAGAGCGGCTGGGTGCCCACGAGTACGAAGCGCTGCTGGCGGCGCACGAACCGCTGGCGCAGTTGCAAGGCCCGGCCGACGAATGGGATGCCATCGCCATCAGCTACACCAGCGGCACCACGGGCGACCCCAAGGGTGTGGTCACGCACCACCGCGGCGCCTATCTGAATTCGGTGTGCAACGCGGCCACCTGGACCATGCCGCATTTCCCCAAGTACCTGTGGACCTTGCCGATGTTCCACTGCAACGGCTGGTGTTTTCCCTGGACCGTGGCGATGCTGGGGGGCACCCACATCTGTCTGCGTCGCGTCGAGGCCGCCGCCATCCTGCAGGCCATGCGCATGCACGGCGCCGACCACTACTGCGCCGCGCCCATCGTGCACAACCTGATCATCCACGCCGACGCCGCGCTGCGGGAAGGAATAACCCACAAGGTGCGCGGCATGGTGGCGGGCGCAGCACCGCCGGCGTCGATGATCGAAGGCATGGCCCGCATCGGCTTCGACATCACGCACGTCTACGGCCTGACCGAGGTCTACGGCCCGGCCAGCGTGGCCGTCAAGCGCAGCGCGTGGGCGGGTGCAGACCTGTCCGAACAAACCCGCCTGAACGGCCGCCAGGGAGTGCGCTACATGCTGCAGGAAGGCATGACCGTGCTCGACCCCGACACGATGCAGCCCGTGCCTGCCGACGGCCAGACCATGGGCGAGATCATGTTTCGCGGCAATATCGTGATGAAGGGTTACCTCAAGAACCCGGCGGCTTCAGACAAGGCCTTCGAAGGGGGCTGGTTCCACACCGGCGACCTGGCCGTGCTGGAGCCCGACCGCTACGTGAAGATCAAGGACCGCAGCAAGGACATCATCATCAGCGGCGGCGAAAACATCAGCAGCCTCGAAGTGGAAGACGCGCTGTACCGCCACCCCGCCGTGCTGGCCTGCGCCGTGGTGGCGCGGCCCGACGAGAAGTGGGGCGAAACGCCGGTGGCCTTTGTCGAGACGAAGGCTGATGCACAAGTGACGGTCGCCGACCTGATCGCCCACTGCAAGTCCCTGCTGGCCCACTACAAGGTGCCACGCGAGATTCGCTTCGAGGCCATTCCCAAGACCAGCACCGGCAAAATCCAGAAGTTTCAACTGCGCGAGCGTGCGAAGTCCGCTTCGGCCATCGATTAGGAGACCGCCATGAGCTCAACGACTGCCGCCGAACCCCTGGTGCTGTTCGAGAAGGACACGCGCGGCGTCGTCACGCTGACGCTGAACCGCCCGCAGGCTTTCAATGCGCTCAGCGAAGGCTTGCTGGATGCGCTGCAGGCGGCGCTGGACCGCGTGGCCGCTGATGACACGGCGCGTGCGGTGGTCATCAAAGCCACGGGCAAGGCCTTCTGTGCCGGCCACGACCTGAAAGAGATGCGCGCGGAGCCTTCGCTGGCCTACTACGAACGACTCTTTGCGCAATGCGGTCGCATGATGATGGGCCTGCAACAACTGCCGGTTCCGGTGATCGCGCGCGTGCAGGGCGTTGCCACCGCCGCCGGCTGCCAGCTGGTGGCCATGTGCGACCTGGCGGTGGCCGCGCGCGAGGCACGTTTTGCCGTCAGCGGCGTCAACCTGGGCCTGTTTTGCAGCACGCCCGGTGTGGCGCTGTCGCGCAACCTGTCGCGCAAGGCGGCCTTCGAGATGCTGGTCACGGGTGACTTCATCAGTGCCGATGAGGCTCTGGCCAAAGGGCTGGTCAACCGCGTGGTCGATGCTTCGCAGTTGGACGCTGAAGTCGAGCTGTTGCTCTCGCGCATCGTCAACAAGCCGCGAGTCGCCATCGCACTGGGCAAGGGCCTGTTTTACCGCCAGCTGGAAACGGGTATCGAAGCCGCCTACGCCGATGCCCAGCAGACGATGGCCTGCAACATGATGGACGGCAGCGCGCTGGAAGGCGTGCAGGCCTTCATCGACAAGCGGCCACCGCAGTGGTGATGCAGCGCTTCAGCCGAAGGTCACTGACACGCGGCCCAGGCCGGCCGTGAAGTCTGCCGACCACTGCTGACCCGTCTGCACCGGCCAGGCGTCGGTCCAGGTGCCCGTGGTTACCACGTCGCCAGCGCGGATGTCGGGTGCACCGGGGCAGGCGCGCAGTTCGTTGACAAAGTGCAGCAGGGCTTGCAGCGGGCTGTCCAGCACCTGGGCGCCGCAGCCTTCTTCCACCGGCTGGCCGTCGCGGGCCAATGTCACGCGCGCGCTGGCGAGCAGCTTGTGCAGTTCGACTGCATCGGCCGCCGGGTCGGTCACGCGCAGCGGCTCGCCCACCCGCAGGTGCGCATGCAGGCCGCTGTCGGCCACGGTCTGTGCAGCACGGAACTTCCAGTCAGGCAGGTGACACTGCACAACCTCGAAGCCCGGGGCCAGCCAGTCGAGCGCGTCGAACAGCTGTGTCAGCGTGGCGCCTGGCGGCGGCACGGCCTTGAAGGCAAACACGGTCTCGGGCTCGATGCGCGGTTGGCAAGCCTGCGCCAAAGACACCGTGCCACCGTCGCGCGCAAAGCTGATCGTGCTTTGCCACACGGTGCCCCAGATGGGCGCAAACACCTGGTAGCGCGGCCAGATGCTGCGGTTGGTGAAGCCGACCTTGTAGCCCACCGGTCTTTCGCCGCGCGCCACGCGCAGGGCGCGCACGGCCAGGGCTGTCTGGCAAGCGGCGCCTGGGTCGTCAAAAGAGTCGCCTGCGCCTGGGGGCCACAGCTGCCCGCTGTCGATGTGGCTCAGCAGTTGCTGCGGCGTCATGCGGCCACCGACGCGTGAATCCCGCTCATTCGGCCTTGGCCCCGCTGGCCTTGACCACACCTTCGTAGCGCTGGTACTCGCGCAGGATGAGGCCGGCAAACTGCTCCGGCGTACTGGGCACCGGCTCGGCCATCAGCTGCGCAAAACGGGCCTTGGATTCAGGAGCGTTGAGGGCTGCGACGAAAGCGGTGTTGAGCCGGGCCACCACGTCCTTGGGCGTGCCGGCCGGCGCGATCAGGCCCCACCAGGTGTCAATCTCGAAGCCGGGCAGCACGTCGGCGATGGCCGGCACGCCGGGCAGCAGCGGGCTGGCCTGGGCCGACGTCACGGCCAGCGGCAGCAGTTTGCCGGCGCGGATGTTGGCTGCAGCGCTGGCCAGGTTGTCCAGGCTGTAGTCCACCTGGCCCGACAGCAGCGCCAGCTGCGACGGCGCGCCGCCGTTGTAGGGGATGTGCACGGCGAAGAAGCCGGCGCGCGACTTCAGGATCTCGCCGCCCAGGTGCCCCGCACTGCCGTTGCCGCCACTGCCGTAGTTCAGCTTGGCCGGATTGGCCTTGGCGTAGGCGATGAAGTCCTTCAGGCTGCCGATGCCCAGGCGCTTGGCAGTTTCGGTGTTCATCACCAGCACGTTGGGGATGCGCACCATCTGCGTCACCGGCGCAAAGTCCTTGATCGCGTCGTAGGGCAGCTTGGCAAACAGCCAGGGGTTGATGGCATGCATGGCCACCGCAGCGATGCCCAGCGTCAGGCCGTCGGGGGGCGCCTTGGCCACCAGGTTGACGCCGATGCCACCGCCGCCACCCGGGCGGTTTTCGATGACGATATTGCCCAGCGTGGCCCTGGCCTGTTCGGCCAGCACACGCGCCGTGACGTCGATGGGGCCGCCGGGCGCAAAGGGCACGATGATGCGCAGCGTGCCGGCGGGGGTCTGAGCCTGGGCCTGGGCCGCGCCCGATGCGGCAACGCTGGCGGCCAGGGCGGTGATGAAGTGTCGGCGGTCCATGGGTGCTTGTCTCCTGAAGTTTTGGCGGCAGGTGCCGGATTTTGATGGCCTGATTGTCAGCGCGCCGTGCGCCCGATGTTGCCGCAGAGCATTGCCGATTGGCAGCGCCTTACCATCGCAGCATGAACAAACCCACCCGCATCCCCGGCCGCCGACTGCTGCATTCACCCGGGCCCACGCCCTTGCCCGACGAGGTGCTGCACGCGCTGATGCGCCAGCCCATGGACATGGGCGACCCGCGCAACGACGAGACCATTGCCGCATGTGAAGCCGGCCTGAAGCAGGTGCTGCAGACCCAGTCCGCGGACGTCTTTTTCTACGCCTGCAACGGCCACGGCGCGTGGGAGGCGGCCGTCGAGAACCTGGTGCCGCCCGGTGGCACGGTGTTGATTCCGGGCACCGGCCACTTCTCTGAATCGTGGGCCGTGCAGACCGAAGCGCTGGGCCGCCGGGTCGTGCGCACACCGTGGGTGGAGGGCCTGCCCATCGACCCCGCGGGGGTCACCGAAGCGCTGCGTGCCGACAAGCAGCGCGAGATCGTCGCAGTGTTCGTGGTGCACACCGACACCTCCAGCGGCATCACCAGCGATGTGAGCGCGCTGCGTGCCGCGCTGGACGCGGCCGATCACCCGGCGCTGTTCGTGGTGGACGTGGTGGCCTCGCTGGGTGCCGAGCCTTTCGACTTCGACGGCCAGCGCGTGGACGTGGCCGTGGGTGCGTCGCAAAAAGGGCTGATGTGTCCGCCGGGTGTGGGTTTCCTGGCCTGCAACGCAGCGGCCTTCGCCGCCGCGCAGCGCAACCCGGCGCCGCGTTTTTACTGGGACATCGTGCTGCGCAAGAGCGATCTCAGCTACCGCAAGTTCTGCGGCACGCCGCCGCAGAACCTGATGGCGGCGCTGTCGGTGTCGCTGGGCCTCATCCAGTGCGAAGGGCTGCAAAACGTGCTGGCGCGGCACCGGCTCCTGGCCAGCCTGGTGCACGCGGCAGTGGAAGGTTGGAGCGAAGGTGGCGCGCTGGGATTCTTCGCACGCGATGCGGCCAGCCGGTCCAATGCCGTGACCACCGTGACGGTGCCGGCCGGCACCGATGTCGATGGCATGCGCGCCCTGGCGCGTGAGCAGTACCAACTTGCATTTGCCGGTGCGCTGGGCCCGCTGCAGGGGCGCGGCTTTCGCATCGGGCATCTGGGCGACCAGAACCCGGCGCAGATCCTGGGTGCACTGGCCACGGTAGAAGCGGCGCTGGAATCACAAGGCATCCCGCTGGGAAGTGGTGGCACGCGGCGTGCCTTGCTGAAGTTGGCCGGGCGCTAGGTTGGCCGCACAGCTGCAAGCCGTTGCTGTCGTTGATGCATTGAAGTCGTGATCGGCGCTTGGCTGCGCATCGCGGGTGCGCGTTTCGATTCGGCGGCACTGTGGCCTTACCCCTGGCCGCCGGAAACGGCTGTGGCTGCAGCCGGCGTACCAGCAACTGACTGGCCAGCCCTGCGTACCTGGTGTCTGGCGGACCCGTCACGGTGGCTGGACGTGGCCCATGCGCCAGCTTCAGCCGATGCGTCCGCGCGCGCAGCGGCTTTGGCGCTGCACCTCGACGGCAGCCATGACTTGCACGCGTGCGGCAGCGCGGCCCAGCGCCTGGCGCTGCGCTTGCGCGCGAAGGTGCAGGATGTGGTGCCCGGCCGGGCAGCACGGGCCGGTGACATCTGGGACTCCGGCTGGGTGGCCGACGAGCCTGCCGCCTGGGCCGCGCTGCTGCGCTTCCAGCCCCGCCGCGCGACTTTCATGGTGATGGACGGTCTGCCGGCGGCACGGATGCAGCAGGCGCTGGCTGCCATGCATGCGGTCAGCAGTGGCTATGGTCGGCCGGTGCGCGTGCTGGTTTTGGGGGCGGCGTTGGGAAGGGCGTTGTAAAGGTGCCAGCGCTTGGCAACGCCCCCGTCGCGGGCCAGGATAGGCACGGCGGCATCGGCAGCCCGTTCGCAGGTGTCGCGCACCACATGGTGATGGACGCTGCAGCCCGAGCATCGCCAGCGGCTGGCCCGCAGCTACATGCCGGCGTAGTTGGGCCCGCCGCCGCCTTCAGGCGTGACCCAGACGATGTTCTGCGTCGGGTCCTTGATGTCGCAGGTCTTGCAGTGCACGCAGTTCTGCGCGTTGATCACCAGCTGGTCTTCGCCGCCAGTGTTGACAAACTCGTAGACGCCAGCCGGGCAGTAGCGGCTCTCGGGGCCGGCATAACGTTCCAGGTTGATGGCCACAGGCACTGACGCGTCCTTCAACGTCAGGTGCGCCGGCTGGTCTTCTTCGTGGTTGGTGTTGCTGATGAAGACACTGCTCAGGCGATCGAAAGTGAGCTTGCCATCGGGCCGCGGGTAGTGGATGGGCGGCACCTGGCTGGCCGCGTGCAGGCGGGTGTGGTCGGCCGCCTTGCGATGAATCGTCCAGGGCGGGCTCTTGAATCCCAGCTTGGGCAGCAGCCATTGCTCGACACCGGTCATCAGCGTGCCGATGGTGTTGCCCTGCTTGAACCACTGCTTGAAGTTGCGGCTGAGCTGGTGCTCTTCATGCAGCCAGCTTTTCTCGAAGGCCTCGGGGTAGGCCAGCAGCTCATCGTGGCTGCGGCCGACCTTCAGCGCCGCTGCGGCGGCCTCTGCGGCCAGCATGCCGGTCTTGATGGCGGCGTGGCTGCCCTTGATGCGTGCCGCGTTCAACATGCCGGCTTCGCAGCCCACCAGCGCGCCGCCCGGGAACACCAGCTTGGGAATGCTGAGCAAGCCGCCGGCCGTGATGGCGCGGGCGCCGTAGCCGATGCGCTTGCCGCCTTCGATGTGGGCGCGGATGGCCGGGTGCGTCTTCCAGCGCTGCATCTCTTCGAAAGGGTTGATCCAGGGGTTCTGGTAGTCCAGGCCGGTGACAAACCCCAGAGTGACCAGGTTGCCTTGCAGGTGGTACAGGAAACCGCCGCCATAGGTGTGTTCGTCCATCGGCCAGCCGGCGCTGTGCAGCACCAGCCCGGGCTTGGCCTTGTCGGCCGGCACTTCCCATAGTTCCTTCACGCCCAGCGCATAACTCTGCGGGTCGCGGCCCTTGTCCAGTTCATAGCGCGCGATGAGTTGTTGGCCCAGGTGGCCGCGTGAGCCTTCGGCGAACACGGTGTACTTGCCGAGCAGTTCCATGCCCAGCTGGAAGCCGGCGTGCGGCTTGCCGTCCTTGCCGATGCCCAGGTTGCCCGTGGCCACGCCACGCACCTGACCGGCTTCGGTGTACAGCACTTCGGCGGCGGCAAAGCCGGGGAAGATCTCGACGCCCAGCGCCTCGGCCTGTTCGCCCAGCCACTTGGTGAACGCGCCCAGGCTGATGACGAAGTTGCCGTGGTTGTGCAGACAGCCCGGGATCAACCATTGCGGGGTGGTGCGGGCCCAGTCTTCGTGCAGGAACAGCACCTCGTCCTGCGTCACGGGCTGGTTCAGCGGCGCGCCGCGCTCTTTCCAGTCGGGGAACAGTTCGGTGATGGCCCGCGGGTCCATCACTGCGCCCGACAGGATGTGCGCGCCGGGCTCCGAGCCCTTTTCCAGCACCACCACCGACAGCGCGGGGTCGATCTGCTTCAGGCGGATGGCCGCGGCCAGCCCGCCTGGGCCTGCGCCGACGACCACCACGTCGTATTCCATGGCCTCGCGGGGGCCATGTGCAGCCAGGATCTCGGCAGGGGTCATCAAGGGTCTCCGCAGGTGTCGGTGCAGTGTCGGAAAGTGCGGCGCGATTCTACGAGCCGCAGCGGCTGTGCCTTGCGCTGGCGCCTCGCCTTGACGATCAGGCCTGTGCGCCCGGGATCAGCGCCGCAGAAGTGCAGGTGTGGCCAGGCCCAGCAGCGTCAGGCCGAGCGAGCCCATCACGTGCACGCTGACGGTAGCCGCCGCCCAGCCCAGGCGGCCTTGGTTGAGGGCCGCCACGACTTCTGCAGAAAAGGTCGAAAACGTCGTCAGCCCGCCCAGGAAGCCGGTGATGACAAAGAGGCGCCATTCGGGCGTGAGCTGCGGCATCTGCGCAAACAGCGCCAGCGCCAGGCCGATGAGATAGCCCCCCACCAGGTTGGCCATCAGCGTGCCCATGGGCAGGGCCGGGAACAGGTGGTTCATGCCCAGCACCAGCCACCAGCGCAGCAAGGCGCCGATGGACGCACCCAGGGCGATGGCGACGATGGCGGTCCACATGTCGGCTAATTATGGCAAGCGGGGCTGGCCGCCCGGACGGCTCCAGCGGACCGAGAGGCCCGAGAAGCCCAAGAGGCCCGAGAGGCCCGAGAGGCCCAACTGGCTCAAGCCGCCATCAGCCCCAGCCGTTGGCTTTCGGCAAACACCGGCCGCTCTTCGTCACCCGCGGCGGTGACCACGCGCGACCGGCCCTGGCGTTTGGCTTCGTACATGGCCTGGTCGGCCCGCCGCAGCGCGGCGTTGATGCCTTCGCCAAAGCCGATCTGCACGACGCCAAAGCTCAGGCTCAGCGTGGGCAGTTGCTGACCCGGCGCTCGGCGCTGCACCTCGGCCACGATGCGCGCGGCCACACCAACGGCGTCGCGCGGCGTCGTGCGGCGCAGCAGCAGCACAAACTCGTCACCGCCCTGGCGGCCCGCCACGTCGTGGGCGCGCAGGCTTTCCAGCATGGCGCTGCTTACCAGGCGCAGCGCGCGGTCGCCAGCCGCGTGTCCGAAGAGGTCGTTGATGCGCTTGAAGTGGTCGATGTCGAAGTGCAGCAGCACGCAGGTGCCGGGTTCGTCCTGGTTCAGCGCCTGGTCGGCCAGTTCCTGGAAGTGGCGCCGGTTGGGCACCTGGGTCAGCGTGTCCAGGTTGGCCAGCACACGCAGGCGGCGGCGTGAATCGCGCAGCTGGCGCTCGGTGCGCTCGCAGACCAACGTCAGCGCCATGAAGGCCAGCACCACCGCGCCCAGGGCTGCTGCTGCCACACGAACGGGCAACGGTTGCAGGGGTCCAGAGGCCAACAGTGCCGTCGCGGCCGGGGCCAGCGCCACCAGCACCATCACCGCGCCCAGGCCCTGCACGGGCTTGAACTCGCGCCCGCCCGGGCCCATGAACAGCAGGCTGGCCGCATACAGCAGCACGGCCATGCCGCTGGCGGTGGCGACCCAGGCGCTGTCGTCGGGCACCAGCCAGCCGGCGCCGACAGCCACCGTGGCGGCGGCGGCCAGCACGCCCCAGTCCCAGTGTTCATGGCCGGGCAGCGCCTGGCGTGGATGGAAACGTCGCAGCCCCACCAGCGTGAACACGGGCCACAGCATCAGCAGCAGCCCGGCCAGGGCCGTGCCGACGGCGGACAGGCCCGACAGCGGCCCGCTGCCCGCCTGCGGCACGAAGGCCGATACAGCCGATAGAGCCGCGCCCGCCGTGGTCAGCCACATTGCGGCCACCCAAAAGCCCCAGCCGCCATACCGCTGCCGGCGGCGCCCAAAAGCCGTCAGCGAGGCCGAAGCCGCCGCCAGGGCAGCGGCAGAAAAAACCAGGGCATCGGACATGGGTGGCATGGGCAGGCATTCTGTTGCGGTCGCCGCCAGGCCCTGGTGTCAGGCGACGTTGCATTGCAACGTTTTGCTACGGCCATTCGGTACGATCCCGGATGGTGCAGAGAAGGCTTCGGGGGGGGCAGCGATGGGCATGGATGTGGTGGACTACGAGATCAAGGGCGCAGAGATGCAGTACGTCGAGGTCGAACTCGACCCCGGCGAGGCTGCCGTCGGCGAGGCCGGCAGCATGTTCTACATGGAGGCCGGCATCGCCATGGATACCGTGTTCGGCGACGGCAGGGCCCAGAACAGCGGCTTGCTGGGCAAGCTGCTGGGCGCGGGCAAGCGCCTGGTGACCGGCGAGTCGCTGTTCACCACCGTCTACACCAACAACGCCGCGGCCAAGCAGAAGGTGGCTTTTGGCGCGCCTTACCCGGGCAAGATCCTGCCCATGGACCTGCGCCAGATGGGCGGCACCCTGATCTGCCAGCGCGACGCATTCCTGTGCGCGGCGCGGGGGGTGTCACTGGGCATCGCCTTCCAGCGCAAGCTGTCGGCCGGCTTTTTTGGCGGTGAAGGTTTCATCATGCAAAAGCTCGAAGGCGACGGCCTGGCCTTCGTGCATGCCGGGGGCACCGTGCTGCGCCGCGAACTGCACGCCAGCCAGACGCTGTTGGTGGACACCGGCTGCGTCGTGGCCTACACGCCCAGCGTCAGCTTCGAGATCCAGTACGTCGGCAAGATCAAGACCGCGCTGTTTGGCGGCGAGGGCCTGTTCTTTGCCAAGCTCACGGGGCCGGGCACGATCTGGCTGCAAAGCCTGCCCTTCAGTCGCCTGGCGTCGCGGGTCTTTGCGGCCGCACCGCAAATGGGCGGGCGGCGTGAAGAAAGTGCGCTGGGCGGATTGGCGGTGGGGGGCGGCCTGCTGGGAGGCATCCTGGGCGGTGACGACGAGTGATGCCGCTTACCTTCGGACACGGCTGGCTGCGGCTTCGCGCCACGCTGATCCTTGTTGCCGCCTTCAGTGGCATGGCCTGGGCGCAACCGGCGCCACCCACACAGCCGATGCCGCCTGTGCGGCTCGTGCCGCCCGCCAGCGCGCCGCGGCCCATCTTCGTGCTCAATTCACAGGACGCCGACGTGAGCCTGATCGACCCCGTCACGCGGGCCGAGATCCGGCGCATTCCCACCGGCAAGGAGCCGCACCACCTGTACCTGGCGCCTGACGAAAAGACGTTGATCGTGGCCAACGCCGCCAGCAATTCACTGACCTTCATCGACCCCGCCACGGGCGTGGTGCTGCGCACCGTGAAGGACATCGTCGATCCCTACCACCTGCGGTTCTCGCCCGACATGAAGTGGTTCGTGACCGCGTCCAACCGGCTCAACCACATCGACCTGTACCGCTGGCAAGGTGCCGCCGCGGCCTTGCCGTTCACGCTGGTCAAGCGCATTGAAACCCCGCGCACACCCAGCCACCTGAGCATCGACAGCAAAAGCTCGGTGGTGTATGCCTCGCTGCAGGACAGCGATGAGTTGCTGGCCATCGACATGGTCACGCAGACACCGCGCTGGAAGATCAAGGTCGGCAGGCTGCCGGCCGACATCTTTCTCAGCGCGGACGACCGCACGCTGCTCGTGGCGCTGACCGGTGATCGTTACGTCGAGGCCTACGACGTGAGCGGCCCCCCGGGCAGCACACCGCGGCTGATCAAACGCATCGAGACCGGCAATGGCGCGCACGCCTTCCGGGCCAGGGGCGACCGCCGGCACGTGTTCGTCAGCAACCGCGTGGCCAACACCATCAGCCTCATCGACGGCCAGACGCTCAGTGTCGTGGCCGAGTACCCGGCCCCCGGCGGCCCCGACTGCATGGAGCTGCTGGCCGACGGCCGCACACTGATGGTCAGTTCGCGCTGGGCGCGTCGCTTGAGCTTCATCGACCTGCCCAGCAAGACCGTGGTGCGGCAGATCGATGTCGGCCGCTCGCCGCACGGTGTGTGGACACTGGACCATGCACCGCGCCAGTAGCTTTGCACGGTGTGCCGCGCGGCTGGCCGGCGCAGGGCTGCTGGCCGGCGCAGGGCTGCTGTGCAGCGCAGCGATTGGCGCGCCTTGCGAACGACCGGTCTACCTGACCTTCGACACCGGCCACATGGCCGTGGCGCCGCTGGTGGCCGACGTGTTGAAGCGCCACGACGTGAAGGTGACGTTTTTCCTGGCCAACGAACGCACGCTGACCGGGGGCAGCAGCCTGGACGACAGCTGGGCGCCGTGGTGGCGCGAGCGCGTCGCCGAAGGCCACGCCTTCGGTTCGCACACCTGGGATCACGACGTGTGGCAAGCCGACACGGCCGCCGGCGTGCGCGTCAAGCCCACTCAAGGCCCGCAGGCCGGCCGGGTGCGCGTGCTGAACCGCCAGGCCTATTGCGCCGAACTGCAGCGACCAGCCCAGCGCTGGTCGGCCATCACCGGCCAGCGCATGGCGTCGATCTTTCGCGCACCGGGGGGGCGCACCTCGCCGGCCCTGCTGCAGGCGGCGCAGTCCTGCGGCTGGGTGCACGTGGGCTGGACGGCGGCCGGCTTCCTGGGCGACGAACTGCCCAGCGACAAGCACCCCAATGCCACGCTGCTGGCGCGCGCCTTGCGCGACATCCAGCCCGGTGACGTGCTGCTGGCGCACCTGGGCATCTGGTCGCGCAAGGACGCCTGGGCGCCCGCCGTGCTGGAGCCCTTGATCCAGGGCCTGAAACAGCGCGGCCTGTGTTTTGCGACGCTGCGCGAACACCCGCAGTACCGTGCCGCCATGGAGCGCTTGCGTTGAACAGCCCGCTGGACCTCTTCCACGCCGCGCAGCAGATGCTGTTTGAAGGTGCGGTGCAGCCGCTTCTGTTTGCCGCCGGCCAGGGCAACCTGCTGGAAGACGGTTATGTCGCCACCGGCTGGTTGCTGGTGGGTCTGGTGCAGTTGCTGGTCATCGTCTTTGTCTTCGGCGCACTGGAGCGCTGGCGCCCGGTGGAGCCCGTCACCGACCGCGCGGCGGTGCGGGTGGACGTGATCTACACGCTGATCCACCGCCTGGGCCTGGTGCGTGTGCTGATGTTCTTCAGCCTGGACCCCTTGTGGACCGAACTGGCCGGGCAGGCGCGCATGGCCGGCTTCAGCACCTGGTCGCTGGACGGCCTGTGGCCCGGTATCACCGACATCGCCTGGATCGGCTTCCTGCTCTACCTGTTGCTCTTCGACGCCGTGGACTACGCCCTGCACCGCGCGCAGCACCGATTCGGCTGGTGGTGGCAGCTGCATGCGCTGCACCACAGCCAGCGCCAGATGACGAAGTGGAGCGACAACCGCAACCACCTGCTGGACGACGTGCTGCGCGACAGCGTGTTTGTGCTGGTGGCCTTGGCCGTGGGCATCGCGCCGGGGCAGTTCATCGCCGTGGTGGCGGCCACGCAGCTGCTGGAAAGCCTGTCGCATGCCAACGTGCGCCTGTCATTCGGCCCCGTGCTGGGGCGCTTGCTGGTCAGCCCGCGTTACCACCGCCTGCACCACCGCATGGGCATCGGCCATGAATCGGCAGGGCCTGGCAGCTTGGGTGGCCACAACTTTGCGGTCTTGTTCCCGGTCTGGGACTGGGTCTTCGGCACGGCCCGGTTCGATGCGAGCGACGGCCCCACCGGCGTGCGTGACCAACTGCAGGGTCGGGACTATGGCCGTGGCTTCTGGGCGCAGCAGCGGCTGGGTCTGCAGCGCCTGGCGCGGGTCATCCGGCAAGGGCTGAAGCCGCGGCCGCCGGCCCTGGATGGCGGTGCGCCGTGACCGTCTGGACCGCTTTCTGGCGGGCCACCGCCACCTGCCTGCACCCGCGGGTGCTGCTGTGGTCGTTGCTGCCCCTGGGTCTGGTGGCGGCAGCCGTGGGCCTGCTGGGCTGGGCTTACTGGGAAACGGCCATCGACGGCATACGCAACATCATGGACAGCTGGTCCTTGAGCGAGACGGTGTACCAGTGGCTCCACTCGGTGGGCATGCCGCAGCTGCGCGCCGTGGTGGCGCCCATGGTGGTGGTGGCGCTGGCGGTGCCCGTGGTGCTGCTGCTGACCCTGCTGCTGGTGGCCGCACTGGCCGCACCGGCGGTGGTGCGCTTGGTGGCCGCCCAGCGCTATCCCGATCTGCAGGCTCTGCACGGCGCCAGCTGGTGGCAAGGTCTGGGGTGGTCGCTGGCCTGCACGCTGGCGGCCATGTTGGCGCTGGGCCTGAGCGTGCCGTTGTGGCTGGTGCCGCCGCTGGTGATGGTGCTGCCGCCGCTGATCTGGGGCTGGCTCACCTGCCGTGTCTTGGCTTTTGACGTGTTGAGCCACCATGCCAGCGCTGGCGAGCGCCGCCAGGTGCTGCGCGGCCGGCGCTGGAGCCTGCTGGCCATGGGCATCCTCTGCGGTTATCTCGGGGCGCTGCCCTCGCTGATCTGGGCCGCCGGCAGCATGGCGTTGGTGCTGGCGCCCGTGCTGGCGCTGGCGGCGGTGTGGCTGTATTGCGTTGTCTTTGTTTTTGCGGCCTGCTGGTTTGCGCACTTCTGCCTGGGTGAGCTGCAGCGCATCCGGCTCGGGGCGGCCTCGTCCTTGCCACCGCCGCTGGCCGAGCTTGCAACCGCACTGCCACCGGGAACCCCACCATGAACATCGGCCTCATCATCGTCGGCGACGAAATCCTGTCCGGCAAACGCGAGGACAAGCACCTGCCCAAGGTCATCGAACTGCTGGCCGCACGCGGCCTGTCGCTGAGCTGGGCGCGCTACGTCGGCGACGATCGGCCGCGCATCACCGCCGACTTGCAGCACGCCTTGGCCAGTGGCGACCTGGTTTTCAGTTGCGGCGGCATCGGCGCCACGCCCGACGACCACACGCGCCAGTGCGCAGCCGCCGCAGCCGGTGTGGACCTGGTGCTGCACCCGCAGGCAGCAGAGTTGATCCTGGAACGCATGCGCGACATGGCCGCCGAACAAGGTGTGCCCTTCGAACCCGACCGGCCCGACAACGTGCACCGTCTGAACATGGGCACCTTCCCCGCAGGCGCCCGCCTCATCCCCAACCAGTACAACAAGATCCCCGGTTTTTCCGTGGCCCACGTGCACTTTGTGCCCGGCTTTCCGGTGATGGCCTGGCCCATGATCGAATGGGTGCTGGACCAGCACTACGCCCACCTGCACCGCAGCGAGCGCAGCAAGGAACGGTCGGTGATCGTGTTCGGCGCCATGGAAGCCAGCTTGACGCCGTTGATGGAAGACATCGAGCGGCAGTTCTCCGACATCAAGGTGTTCAGTCTGCCCAGCGTGGACCACCCGCAGTGGGGCCGCCAAATCGAGCTGGGCGTCAAGGGCGCGGGCGATGGCGTGACCGCCTTCGCTGCTCTGCGACAAGGCCTGGAGCGTTTTGGTGCGACGCTGGGCCCCGAGTTGGTGCGATAGTTGGCCTGACGACGCTCGACATTGGTGCGAACTTTTGCACCAAGGGCAGGCGCCGTGACCGGTTTTCGTCAGCCGCCGCTGCATCCGGCCGTCGGCATGGAACCTGCTAAATTTGAAAGAGCCAGGGCCAGCCCCGCGGCTGCGCCAACACCCAACAACCACCCCCCCGAGTCCCGCTAGGAGAGATCTGCATGGCAAAAACCGTCGCCGACGTGCTGAAGATGGTGAAGGAAAACGAAATCAAGTTCGTCGACTTCCGCTTCACCGACACCCGCGGCAAGGAGCAGCACGTGTCCGTGCCTGTGTCCCATTTCGACGAAGGCAAGTTCACCGACGGCCACGCCTTTGACGGCTCATCGATCGCCGGCTGGAAGGGCATCGAAGCGTCGGACATGCAGCTCATGCCCGACCCGAACACGGCCAACATCGACCCCTTCTTCGAAGAGCCCACGCTCATCCTGACCTGCGATGTGATCGACCCCGCCGACGGCAAGCCCTACGAACGCGACCCGCGTTCGCTGGCCAAGCGCGCCGAGGCCTACATGAAGAGCACCGGCCTGGGCGACGCGGCCTACTTCGGCCCCGAGCCCGAGTTTTTTGTCTTCGACAGCGTGCGTTGGGGCAACGACATGTCGGGTTGCTTCAGCAAGATCGAAGCTGAAGAAGCGGCCTGGAACACGGGCAAGGAATACGAACACGGCAACACCGGCTTCCGCCCCGGCGTGAAAGGCGGCTACTTCCCGGTGCCGCCGGTGGACAGCGGGCAAGACCTGCGCTCGGAGATGTGCCTGATCCTCGAATCGTTGGGCATCCCCGTTGAAGTGCACCACCACGAGGTGGCCAACGCCGGCCAAATGGAAATCGGCACCAAGTTCAGCACGCTGGTCCAGCGCGCCGACTGGGTGCAGCTGCAGAAATACGTGATTCACAACGTGGCGCATGCCTACGGCAAGACGGCCACCTTCATGCCCAAGCCCATCGTGGGCGACAACGGCAGCGGCATGCACGTGCACCAGAGCGTGTGGAAAGGCGGTGTCAACCTGTTTGCCGGTGACGGCTACGCCGGCCTGAGCGAATTTGCGCTGTTCTACATCGGCGGCATCATCAAGCACGCGCGAGCTTTGAATGCGATCACCAACCCCGGCACCAACAGCTACAAGCGCCTGGTGCCTGGCTTCGAGGCGCCGGTGAAGCTGGCCTATTCGGCCAAGAACCGCTCGGCCTCGATCCGCATCCCTTACGTGGCCAATCCCAAGGGCCGCCGTGTGGAAGCACGCTTCCCCGATCCCTTGATGAACCCCTATCTGGGCTTTGCGGCGCTGCTGATGGCCGGTCTGGACGGCGTGGAAAACAAGATCCACCCGGGCGAAGCCGCCACCAAGGATCTGTACCACCTGCCGCCCGAAGAAGACGCCAAGATCCCCACCGTCTGCAACAGCCTGGACCAGGCGCTGGAGTACCTGGACAAGGGCCGTGCCTTCCTGACCAAGGGTGGTGTCTTCACCGACACCTACATCGACGCCTACATCGACCTGAAGATGCAGGAAGTGACTCGTTTCCGCATGGCCACGCATCCGGTCGAGTTCGACATGTATTACACGCTGTAAGCGAAGGCACAAGCCGCCGGGCCCAGAAGGGCAACTCCCGCAAAGGAGTTGCCCTTTTCCCTGGGCGCCCGGCTTTGCGGCGTGGCGATGGGCTGCGCCACAATGCGACCATGGCTGAAAACCCCTGTCTTCACCCGCTGCATCGCACTGCCTGGCGCCTGCTCCAACTTTCGGCGCCCTTCACGGCCCTGGCCCTGGCGCTGGGCCAGGCGCCCGCCCAGGCCCAGGACGGGTCCAAACCCGTTTACCGCTGCCCCGGGCCGCCGGTGCTGTACACCGATGCGCTGTCGCCGCAGGATGCCCGTGACAAGGGCTGCCGCACCATCGAAGGTGCGCTCATCTCGATCGTGCAGGCGCCGCCCAGGCCGCGCCCGGTGGCAGCGGGCGCGTCGGGCCCAAGGCCAGGGGACTCGCGGGTGGACCCGGCTTCGCAACGTGCGCGCGACAACGACGCCCGCCGCATCCTGTCTGATGAGCTGCGACGAGAAGAAGAACGCCTGGGTGCGATGCAGGCCGAGTTCAACAACGGCGAACCCGAACGCCGGGGCGACGAGCGCAACTACGCCCGCTACATCGAACGGGTGGCCGAGATGAAAGCCGCGCTCCAGCGCAAAGAGGCCGACATCGCCGCCATCAAGCGCGAGATCGCCAAGCTGCCTTCATGAGCGGCCCCGGAGTCGACGCAACGCCGGGCAGTTCAGCTGGCGCCGACGCCGGATTTGAAGCCTTCGACCAGCTGGCCACGATGGTGGCGCTCATCGACCCCAGCGGCCAGTGCCTGATGGCCAATTCGGCGCTGGAAAACACCCTGGGCCTGTCGCGTCGGGCGCTCAAGCGCAGCGGTGTCTACGACTGGCTGCACGACGCTGCACCGCTGCGCGAGACGCTGCTGGCGGTGTCCAGCAACCAGGTGGCCACCAGCCGCTTCGATGCGGCCATGCGCAAGCCTTCAGCGGGCGGCGAACTGCCGGTGCACGTGATCGTCAGCCAGACCGAATGGGCCGACCGTGTGCTGGTGGAGATGATCGAGATCGAACAGCAGACACGCCTGGACCGCGAAGAACGCGCCCACTCGCTGGCGCAGAGCAACAAGGACCTGGTGCGCAACCTGGCGCACGAGATCAAGAACCCGCTGGGCGGCATCCGCGGCGCGGCGCAGCTGCTGGCGATGGAATTGCGCAGCAAGGAACTCACCGAGTACACCCGCGTCATCATTCAAGAGGCCGATCGCCTGCAGGCCCTGGTGGACCGCCTGCTGGCGCCGCACCGCCGCCCGCACGTGGTGGCGGACGTCAACATCCATGAAGTCTGCGAGCGGGTGCGCTCGTTGATCCTGGCCGAATACCCGCGCGGCCTGAGCGTGAAACGCGACTACGACACCAGCATCCCCGAGTTCCGCGGCGACCGCGAGCAGCTCATCCAGGCGGTGTTGAACATCGCACACAACGCCACCCAGGCGCTGGCCGGGATCAGCCCGGCAGACGGTTCGCCGTACACCGGGCGCATCAGCCGGGGCGACGCGCAACTGGCGCTGCGCACCCGTGTGGCGCGCCAGGCCACCTTCGGGCGCCAGCGCTTTCGTCTGGCACTGGAATTGCATATTGAGGACAACGGTCCAGGCGTGCCCGAGGACATCCAAGATCGCATCTTTCACCCCCTGGTGAGCGGGCGCGAAGGCGGTTCAGGGCTCGGCCTGACATTGGCGCAGACTTTTGTGCAACAGCATCACGGCACGATCGAATGTGACAGCGTGCCTGGACGGACGGTGTTCAAGATATTGATTCCCTTGCCCTGACGGGCCCCTCACCGGGCGCAGTAGCACGCATGAAACCCATCTGGGTCGTCGACGACGACCAATCCATTCGATTCGTGCTGGAAAAGGCGCTGGCCCGCGAGCAGTTCAGCGTGCGCCTGTTCTCCAATCCGCGCGACGTGGTCAAGGCCCTGGAAGACGATTCACCGCAGGTGCTGGTCAGCGACATCCGCATGCCCGGCGGCAGCGGCATCGAGTTGCTGGCGCAGGTCAAGCAGCGCCTGCCCGGGTTGCCGGTGATCATCATGACGGCGTATTCCGACCTGGACAGCGCTGTCAGTGCCTTCCAGGGGGGCGCTTTCGAGTACCTGCCCAAGCCCTTCGACGTGACGGCAGCGGTCGAACTGATCCGCCGCGCGGTGCAGGAAAGCCTGCGCGAAGAAGTCGTCGAGACCTCGCCCGTGCAGGCGCCCGAGATGCTGGGCCAGGCGCCGGCCATGCAGGACGTCTTCCGCGCCATCGGCCGGCTGAGCCAGAGCAACGTGACGGTCATGATCACCGGCGAATCGGGCACCGGCAAGGAACTGGTGGCACGTGCGCTGCACAAACACAGCCCGCGCAGCAACGGCCCATTCGTGGCCATCAACACGGCGGCGATCCCCAAGGATTTGCTGGAAAGCGAACTCTTCGGCCACGAGCGTGGCGCCTTCACCGGGGCGCAGGCCACACGCCGCGGCCGCTTCGAACAGGCCGATGGCGGCACGCTGTTTCTGGACGAGATCGGCGACATGCCCTTTGACCTGCAAACGCGTTTGCTGCGGGTGCTGAGCGACGGCCAGTTCTACCGCGTGGGCGGTCACCAGCCGTTGAAGAGCAATGTCCGTGTCATCGCTGCCACGCACCAGAATCTGGAAGAACGGGTGCGCCAGGGCGTGTTCCGCGAAGACCTGTACCACCGCCTGAACGTCATCCGCCTGCGCCTGCCGCCGTTGCGCGAAAGACGCGAAGACATCCCCATGCTGACGCGCCTGTTCCTGGGCAAAAGCGCACGTGAACTGGGCGTGGACACCAAACGCATCACCGAAGAAGCCCTGGGCCGCCTGGCCGGCTTCGACTTCCCGGGCAATGTGCGCCAGCTGGAAAACCTGTGCCATTGGCTGACCGTGATGGCGCCGGCGCAGGTGGTGGAAGCCAAGGACCTGCCGGCCGAGTTGCTGGACGCCGCTGTCTCGACCGGGTCAGCCGCACCGGCGCCTGTGGCCACCATGGAAGGCGCCAACATGGTGGCGCCTGTCGCTGCAGCGGCTGCGTCCAACGTGCCGGCCGTGGACGGCAGTGGACTGCCCATCCCGGCACCGCCACCGGGTTGGTTGGCCGACCTGCGCCGCGATGCGCGCCAGCGCCTGGACGCCCACGAAGCCGAGGTCTGGGAGTCCCTGACCCGGCAGTTCGAGGCCACCTTGATCCAGACCGCACTGGAAATCACCCGCGGCCGCCGCATCGAAGCGGCGCAGCGCCTGGGCATCGGGCGCAACACCATCACGCGCAAGATTCAGGAGTTGGGTCTGCCCGACTGAAGCCCGCCCGCGTTGGTGCCGGGCGCCGGGTAATCGGCCAGTAACTCACGCAGCTCTACAAAGCGACCCATGGGCATCGTTGGCATGCCCCAGTCGCTGGAGGAATTGTGATGAGATCTGACTACCCATCCCGTTGCGCCGCGGTCGCGGTGTTCATCTGTGCGCTGTCGGCGTGCGGCGGTTCTGGCTCCGACGCGGGCGCGGACTCGGAAACACCGCCGGCGCCGCCTGTGGCATCGCCGCCCCCGCCGCCGCCGCCCACGCCGCCGCCGCCCCCACCTCCGCCGCCCCCACCTCCGCCGCCCCCGCCGCCCCCTCCGCCACCCCCGCCACCCCCGCCACCGGTGGCAGCGCTGGCGCCGTACCGGCTTGCCGCCGCGACGGGCTTCCACACCGCCTTGCTGACCAGCGGCGCGGGCCTGGCCTGGGGTGAGCGCACGGGGGCCCTGGGCAGCGGCAGCCTGCTGGCCGGCAGCCAGGCGCGCAGCGTGGATGTGCAGGCCACGCAGCTGGCCACCGGCAGCTCCTACACGGTGGCAGCCGGCCGCGATGGCCGCGCCTACGGTTGGGGCGAATGGCAGCCCGACGGGACCCTGGGCAACTTTGCTTTCAATGTCACCACGCCGGTGGCCCGGCCGGTGGCCTTGCCGGGGCTGGACGAGGTGGTGCAGGTCGCCGCGGCCGGTGGCTACGACGCCAACAACGTGCGGTACGCCTTCGCCCTGCGCGCCGACGGCACGGTCTGGCACTGGCCGGGAACGGTGCAGCTTGATCGCAGCAATGCCTTTGATGTCCGCGCCACCGTAGCGCCGAGGCAAGTGGCCGGCCTGACCGGTGTCGTGGCCTTTTCGCGCGGCGGCAGGCCGGTGGCCATCAAAGCCGACGGATCGGTGTGGGCCCTGAGCATCGTGCGCAACCTGGCGGGCGACCTGGCCACGCACATCGCCACGGCCAGCGCCGTGCCGGGGGTGAGCGATGTCGTGCAGGCCAGTTGTGGTGATCAAACCTGCCTGGCGCTGACCGGCACGCGCCAGGTGCTGGCCTGGGGCGACAACCGCTTCGGCCAGTTGGGCAGCGGGTCCACGGCGCCGAGCGCGGTGCCGGTGCAGGTGTCCGGCCTTGGCGATGTGGTGGCGGTCAGCCTGGGCCGGAGCTCCTGCGCACTCACCGCGGCCGGTCGGGTCTGGTACTGGGGCATCCACCCCGGCAACGGCAACCTGCCGCTGGTGCTGGCACCCACGGTGCTGAGCACCATCGACGGCGTGGTCGAAATCGACGGCTGCACAAGCGCGATGCTGCGTTCCGACGGCACGTTGTGGGGTTTGGGCTTCAAGAACGCAGGCGAACTGGCCGGTGGCACGGCGCCGGGGGGTCTGCTGCAGCCCACCCTGGCGCCGGGCATCCGGCTCGATTGAAGCGCTGCGGTTAGCCTCGCAGTGCGGGCCGTGGTGGCCTCGCGGGGTGATCGACAACGATGAACAAGGGCGCGGCCTGGAGACTGGAACTGCTGGCCACGCCGCGCCTGCTGCCTTTGCACGTCGGCGGCCCGGCGCTGCCGGTGTCGCTGGCGCGCAAGGACGCTGCCTGGCTGGCCTACGTGGCGCAGCAACCGCAGGCCAGCAGCGCTGCCCTGGCTGCCATGCTCTGGCCCGAAGGCGACGGCCGCGGCGCGCTGAACAACCTGCGTCAACGGGTGCACCGGTTGCGCCGGGCGACCGGTGCGCGACTGGTGGAGATGGGCGAAACAATCGAGCCCGCAGCCGACCTGCAGCACGATCAGGCGCCGCCGGGCCTGGACAGCGAAGACGACAGGGCAGGCGATGGCACGACGGCGGAACTTCTGGGCGCATTCACCTACGACGACACGCCCGAGTTCGCGGCATGGCTGGGCGCCGCGCGGCGTGCGGCAAGACACACCCGGCGCGAGGCGCTGGCCGCTGCCGCAGAAAGTGCCGAACGCGAAGGCGCGCTGGCCCGGGCGCTGGCGCTGGCGCATCGCGTGCTGGCGCAAGACCCGCTGTCCGAGCACGCCCATCGCCGGCTCATGCGTTTGCACCACCTGCGTGGCGACCGTGCAGCGGCCATCGCTGTTTTCGAACGCTGTGAAACGTTGCTGAAGGCCGAGCTCGGCCTGCGCCCGGGCGACGAGACGCTGACCCTGCTGGTCACCGTGGAGCGTGCGCGGTCGCAAGGCGTGGTGGCGGTGCGTCAACCCGTGCCGGCCGCGTTGTCGCGCCCGCCGCGCCTGGTGGGCCGCGATGCTGCATGGGCAGCGCTGGCCGACGAAGCCTCGCCACTGACGCTGCTGGTGGGCGAGGCCGGACTGGGCAAGTCGCGCCTGCTGCAGGAGGCCTTCGCGCAGCGCGTCGACGTGCTGACGGTGCAAGCGCGCCCGGGTGACGCTGCGGTGCCGTACGCACTGCTGGTGCGGCTGCTGCGTGCGCTGCCCGCATCGGCTGCCTGCGAGTCGCCTGCCTTGGCGTGGTTGAGTGGCGAGGTGGCGCCTTCGGGCACCTCGCCGGCCTTGCTGCTCGCAGCGCTGGGCGCCCACTTGGCGGCGGTTCAAGGCCTGGCCTGCGTCGTGGCCGACGACCTGCACTTCGCCGACCGCGCAAGCCTGGAGCTGCTGCTGCGCCTGACGCAGTCCGACGAGCTGGCAACCCTGCGCTGGGTACTCGCGCAGCGACCATTGGACGGTATCGACCCCGAGGTGGCCGAGCCGCTGCGCGCCTTCTCGGGCCTGCCGCAGCTGCGTGTGGTCGTGCTGCAGCCGCTGAATGTGCAGCAGCTGCACGAGCTGCTGCACACGCTGGACCTGCCTGGCCTGCAAGCCGACACGCTGGCGCCGGCGCTGCTGCGCCACACCGGGGGCAACCCGCTGTTCGTGCTCGAGACCCTGCGTGCCGCCTGGCTGCAGCCCGGCACCGACGGCTCGGCTGTCACGCTGCCGCGGCCACACAGCCTGGCGCATGTCATCGACGAGCGACTCGCGCGGCTGTCGCGCCCGGCCCTGGCGCTGGCGCGGGTGGCGGCAGTCGCAGTACCTGACTTCGAGATCGCGCTGGCCGAGCAAGTGCTGGGTGCACCGGCCCTGGCGCTGGCCGATGCCTGGCAGGAACTGGAGGCCGCTCAGGTGCTGCGCGGAGCCGGCTTCGCGCATGATCTTGTGCACGACGCGGTGCTGCGTGCCACACCGGCGGTGCTGGCCGCGCACACACACGGCCAGGTGGCGGCCTGGTTGGCCGAGCGTGGCGCCGAGCCGGCGCGGGTGGCCGAACACTGGCGCCAGGCCGACCGCCAGGCCGAAGCCGGTGCGGCTTACCTGAGCGCTGCGCAGCGGGTGCGCGCTGCCGGGCGTGCGCGCGAACAGGCGCAGCTGTTGCAGGCTGCCGCCACGGCGCTGGACGCTGCCGGCGACGAGTCCGCAGCCTTCGATGCGCGCAGCCAGGCCGTGCACGCCCTGCTGCACGGCGATGGCGCCGTGGCCGCGCTTGGCTTGAGCCAGCAGCTTGTGCGTGCTGATGACGAAACGCCAGAGCGCATTCCGGCGTCCTTGCGTGCGTCCGCCTGGGCCGCCCATGCCCAAGCCTGCGTGTGGGCCGGAAGGGTGGCAGAAGGTGAGGCTGCCGGTCGCCGTGCGCTGGCCCTGGCCGCTGCCGAAGATCAGGCCACACGGGTGGCCGCTGCGTGCATGGTGGGCGCCGCCTGCGGCCTGCAGGGCCGGCCCGAAGAAGGCCTGGCGCTGGTGCTGCCCTGGGCCGAGCACGTGGCCACGTTGCCGGACCTGGCGCGCCGCATCGAGCTCGCGGGGGCGCTCGAGAACTTGATGGTGCAGGCCGACAGGCCTGCAGAGTCGCTGGCCTGGACGCATCGCCACCTGGCCTGGGCGCAGGAGCTGGGCGACGTGGGCGAACAGGTCACGGCGCGCATGAACCTCGGCGGCGCCTTGCTGCGCAGGGGCGAACTTGAAGCCGCCGTGGAACATGCCCGCGCTGCGTCGGCGTTGGCGCCCGCCACCGGCCAGTCCGATGCGTTGTTGGCCTGGAACGAAACGGGGCTGGCCTTCATGCTGTGCGGCCTGGGCCGCTATGCCCAGGGGTTGGCGATCTTCGAGCGCGAACTTGCGCGCACCGCCGGCGCCCCAGGTGCACTGCGGGCGCTGCAGGAGCAGTGGCTGGCGCAGGTGTGGCTGACGCTGGGTCAGCCGGCGCGCGCCATGCAGCTGCTGGGCGACGATGCATCGCTGCCCAGCGGCATGCCACGCGGCAAGCGCCTGCTGGCGCGCGCACAGCTGGTGCGCGCCACCGGGGGTGACGAACGGGCACTGCTGCAGGAAGCGCTGGCTGCCGCTTCGGCGCCAGTGGCGCGCTTTGAATGGCTGCAGATCCGCGTGCTCCAGGCGGCTCACGAAGAACCGCAGCAGGCGCTGGTCAGCGCGCAGGACATCGGCGCTTTGGCCACAGCCCGCGAGTACCACACCCTGTCGGCGGCGGCCGAGGCGCAGTGCTTGCGCGCGCTGCATTCGCTGGGCCGCAGCGCCCAGGCCGGTGCCAGCGCCGCGCGTCTGGAAGCCCTGGCGTTGGGCTGGCGCCACCCGAGCAACTACCTGCCCGAGCATATGCTGGCCGCAGCAGCCGGCTACCGCGCGGCCGGCTGCGAGGCCGACGCCGTGCGCTGCGAGTCACAGGCGATGCACTGGCTTCATGCGGTGGCCCTGCCGCAGGTGCCGGCCGAATTTGTGCATGGATTCCTGCACCGCAACCCGGTCAACGCCCGGCTGGGCGCGTTGCGGGGCCTGCAGGCGCGGCAGATCGGCTGAGCTTCAGTCGCCCAGCGTCACCACCACCGGCGCATGGTCGCTGGGCCTTTCGTTCTTGCGTGGCAGCTTGTCGATCACGCAGGCCTGCACCGCAGGCTTCAGTGCATCGCTGATCAGGATGTGGTCGATGCGCAGCCCCTGGTTCTTGCGGAAGGCCAGGTTGCGGTAGTCCCACCAGCTCCAGCTCTTGACGGGCTGCTCGAACAGGCGAAACGCATCACTCAGGCCCAGCGTCACCAGGCGTTGGAACTGCGCACGTTCTTCGGGTGTGCAGTGGATCTGGCCCATCCAGCCGATGGGGTCGTAGACGTCGCGGTCATCGGGTGCGACGTTGAAGTCACCCATCAACACCAGCTGCGGGTGCAGCGCCAGCTCATCGCGCACCCAGTCGTGAAAGGCGTCCTGCCAGCGCATCTTGTAGACGAACTTCTCGCTGTCGGGCGCCTGGCCGTTGGGAAAGTAGGCGCCGATGACCCGCACGCCGGCCACGGTGCCGGCAATGACACGGGCCTGCGCGTCATCCAGGCCCGGCACGTTTTTCACCACGTCTTCAGCCGGGATGCGGCTGAGCAAGGCCACGCCGTTGTAGGTCTTCTGGCCGAACCACTGCACCGCATAACCCGCGGCCTGGATTTCAACCGCAGGAAACTTGTCGTCGGTGATCTTGGTTTCCTGCAGCACCAGCGCATCCACCGGGTTGGCGACCAGCCAGTCCAGCACTTGCGGCAGGCGCACGGCCAGTGAGTTGACGTTCCAGGTGGCAAATTGCATGGTGCTGGCCTTGGCTTTCTTGTTGCCGCTCAGTTTCGCCGGTAGGTCACAAAAGCGAAAACCGGTGTGTCGGGCGACAGGGCCGGGTGCGACTCGCGCCGGGTTTCGCGGAACAGCTGACGGTCGAATGTGGGGAACAGGGTGTCGCCGGCGTAGTCGCGATCGATCTCGGTCAGCTCCAGCGTGTGCGCCAACGGCATCGCTTGTGCGTACAGCTCACCACCGCCGATGACGAATGCGCGAGCCGCGTCGGCCGTGGCGCCGACCGCAGCCAGGGCGGCATGCAGCGAAGGCTGAGGCTCTGCGCCAGGGGCTTGCCAGCCCGCCTGCCGGGTGACCACCAGGTTGCGTCGCCCGGGCAGTGGGCGGAATCGGTCGGGCAGCGAATCCCAGGTCTTGCGGCCCATGATCACCGCATGGCCGGCCGTGGTCTGGCGGAAGTGTTTGCTGTCGGCCGGCAAGTGCCACAACAGCTGGTTGCCACCACCGATGACGCCGTTGCGCGCCACGGCTGCGATGAGAACCACTTCAAGCTTGGGCATTGGTGCTGCAGACATGGACCCGGATTGTGGCGAGCCTTGGACCAGGCAGCCCTAAACAGCCACCGGCGCCTTGATCAGCGGGTGCGGGTCGTAACCCTGCACTTCGAAGTCTTCATAGGCGTAGTCGAAGATCGACGCCGGCCGGCGCTGGATGTGCAGCCTGGGGTAGGCCCGCGGTTCACGCGTCAGCTGCAGCTGCACCTGTTCGAGGTGATTGCTGTAGATGTGGCAGTCGCCGCCGGTCCAGACGAAGTCGCCCACGTCCAGATCGCACTGCTGGGCCAGCATGTGCGTCAGCAGCGCGTAGCTGGCGATGTTGAAGGGCACACCCAGAAAGATGTCGGCGCTGCGTTGGTAGAGCTGGCACGACAGCCGGCCCCGTGCCGTGGGCGTTTCACCGGGCGCGACGTAGAACTGGAAGAAGGCGTGGCACGGCATCAGCGCCATCTTGGGCAGGTCGGCCACGTTCCAGGCGCTGACGATGATGCGGCGGCTGTCCGGGTTGGTCTTCAGCTGCTGCACCACCTGAGCGATCTGGTCGACGTGGCCGCCCGGGTTTTCAGGTGTCGGCGTGGGCCAGCTGCGCCACTGCACGCCGTAGACAGGGCCCAGGTCGCCGTCGGGGCCGGCCCATTCGTCCCAGATCGTCACACCGCGTTCCTGCAACCACCTGGCGTTGCTGTCCCCGCGCAGGAACCAAAGCAGTTCCAGCGCCACGGCCTTCCAGAACACTTTCTTGGTGGTGATGAGCGGGAAGCCCTCGTTCAGGTCGAAGCGCATCTGGTGGCCGAACACGCTGCGCGTGCCGGTGCCGGTGCGGTCGGTCTTGACCACGCCGTGCGTGAGCACGTGGCGCATGAAGTCTTCGTAGGGGCTGCGGATGACGGGCTGCATGCACGAATTATGAACAGGCGTCAGCAGCCATTCAGGCCAGCGCCGGCTGCAAATCGAACTGCATCGCGGCCAGGCGCGCATACAAGCCGCCGCGTGCGACCAGCTCGTCGTGGGTGCCGACGTCCACGATGTGCCCGCCGTCCAGCACCACGATGCGGTCGGCCTTCAGCACCGTGGCCAGGCGGTGCGCGATGACCAGCGTCGTGCGGTCGGCCATGGCGGCTTCCAGTGCGGCCTGCACCACCCGTTCGCTCTCTGCGTCCAGCGCGCTGGTGGCTTCGTCCAGCAGCAGCAGCGGCGGATTTTTCAGCATGGCCCGCGCGATGCTGATGCGCTGGCGCTGGCCGCCGCTCAGGCGCACGCCGCGTTCGCCCAGGTAGGTGGCGTAGCCCTCGGGCAGGTCGGTGATGAAGTCGTGGGCGAAGGCGGCCTTGGCGGCCAGGTGCACTTCTGCGTCGGTGGCATCCGGGCGGCCGTAGCGGATGTTCTCCAGCGCGCTGGTGGAGAACACCGTGCTGTCCTGCGGCACGATGCCCACACGCTGGCGCAGCTGCTGCAGGGCCAGCTGCGTCACCGGCACGCCGTCGATGTGCACGGCGCCGGACTGGGCGTCGTAAAAGCGCAGCAGCAGCTGGAAAACCGTGCTCTTGCCGGCGCCGCTGGGGCCCACCAGGGCCACCGTTTCGCCGGGCCGCACCTGCAGCGAAAAATCGCTCAGTGCCGCCTGCTTGGGGCGCGAAGGGTAGTGGAAGGTCACGTGTTCGAAGTTGACCGCCGAGCCGCCCTGCGCCAGCGGCAGGGGTCGCGGCTGGGAGGGGTCGGCCACGGGTGAGGTGGCCGACAGCAGTTCCATCAGCCTTTCGGTGGCGCCGGCGGCGCGCAGCAGGTCGCCATACACCTCGGACAGCACCGCCACCGAGCTGACGAAGATGATCACGAAGACCACCGTCTGCCCCAGGTGGCCGGCGCTGATGTTGCCGGCAATCACGGCCTGCGTGCCCTGGTACACGCCCCACAACAACGCGCCGAAGGTGGCGGTGATCATGAACGCCACCAGCAGCGAACGCACGGCGGTGCGCTTGCGTGCGGTGATGAAGGCGTCTTCGGTGCTGAGGTCGAAGCGGGCCGCCTCACGCGCTTCCTGCACGTAGCTCTGCACCACGGGAATCTCGCCCAGCACCTCGGCCGCGATGGCGCTGCTGTCGGCCACCCGGTCCTGGCTGGCGCGGCTGAGCTTGCGCACGCGGCGGCCGAAGTAGATGCTGGGCAGCACCACCAGCACCAGGATGCCCAGCACCTGCGTCATCACCAGCGGGTTGGTCACGATCAGCGCGATCAGCGCGCCGACGCCGATGACCAGGTTGCGCAGGCCCATGCTCAGGCTGCTGCCCACCACCGTCTGCACCAGCGTGGTGTCGGTGGTCAGGCGCGACAGCACCTCGCCGGTTTTGGTGCTCTCGAAAAATTCCGGGCTCTGGCGCAGCACGTGCGCGTAGACGGCATTGCGCAGGTCGGCGGTGATGCGCTCGCCCAACCAGCTGACCATGTAAAAGCGCGCCGCGGAAAAGGTGCCCAGGGCAGCCGCCACACCAAACAGCGCCAGGAAGTGCTCGCGCAGGGCCATGGCCCGGGCGCCGGGGTCGGTGGCCACCAGGCCCTGGTCGATCAGGATCTTCAGCGCCACCGGGAATGCCAGCGTGCTGACCGCCGCCAGCACCAGAAACACAACTGCCAGCGCCACCCGACCCTTGTAGGGACGGATGAAGGGCAGCAGCCCGGAAAGCGATCGGGGGGTGCGCGCCGCTTCGCGCGGCTTGTCGTCTTGGGCCATGCGGCAGAGTCTATGCGGGCTGTTCGGCCGGGCAGCCAGAGCCTGCTTGCACGCTCAGCAAGCCGTGCTGTCCCCCGGGGTTGTCACACCCCCGCAACTGAATGGGCCTTCAGTTGGCGGCGGTTGTGGTCGAATAAGGGGTTTCTCGCCGCCTGATGACGAATCCCCTCTCCCCTCTGTCTGCGCCAGCTGACGACACCGAAGTGCGCCAGCCCGTTGCTGCGCGCATCGCCTTGCCCTGGCTGGCGCTGGCCTTGATGCTGGCTGCGGCCACGCTGGCGGCAGGCCTGACCTGGGGGCTGGCGCTGGCCTTTGGTGCCGACCTGTGGTGGCTGGCGCCGGCTTCAGCCGCCTTGGCCGTGGCCGTTGCAGCGCTGCCCGTGGCGGCGTTGTTGTTGCGCTTCAACCGGCAGTCGGGCATCGGCGCACTGGTCTCTGGCGCGGTGAACAGCCCCATCGGCACGACGCGGCCGCTTTTTCTTGAACTGGCGGCCCGCGAATGGGCCCGTGCGCGGCGCTACGGCTCGGGCGCAGCCCTGTTGCTGGTGGATGTGGACCGTTTTGCCCGCCTGGTCGAATCGCGCGGCGGCGCCGCCACCGACGCCGTGCTGGCCGAGATGCTGCGACAGACCTCGCCCACGTTGCGTGGTGCCGACCTGCTGACCCGCTTTTCCGATTCGCAGATGGCGGTGTTCCTGGCCCATGCCGATGCCACCGGCGCGCTGGACGTGGCCGAACGCATCCGCGAACGCACCGAGCTGATGGAGGTGCCGTTCCACCAGGAGACGTCCCCGCGTCGCCTGCGTGTGACGGTGAGCGTGGGTGTGTCGCAGCTGCGCCCGGCGCACCTGAATCTGCAGTCCCTGATCGACGACGCACAAGACGCCGTGCTGGCCGCGCGCCAGGCCGGTGGCAACTGCGTGCGCGCTGCGCCCGTGGATGCCGGCCGGCTGAGCGCAGCCGGGCCCTGGTTGGACGATCGGCGGGCGCGCCCCAAACAGCCCTGAAGGGCGCGCGCGGCAGGCCGGCGCCTGTCACTGCATGCGCAAGCGCGCCGCGTAGCCTGTCATCTCCAGATAGCCCAGCCCCACGCGCTGCCCCTGCACATCCAGCAGTTCGCTCAAGCCTTCCCAGTAGATGGCGCCGGTGCTGCCGCTGCTGTCCAGTTCTTGCGCATCCAGCAGGGCGCGCACCGTGAAGCGGCCGGCGGGTGTGTCCACCTGCCACTGCACCGGGTAGCGTGCGCCGCTGGCCGGGCTGGCCCAGGTGCGGCCTGCAGTGAAGCGCAGATCCTTCGGCGCAAAGGGCTGGGCCGAAGCGCCAGCGCGGCGCCAACTGCCGCCGGCCCACAGTGCGCTGCCGTCGGCGCGGCGCAGCACAAACGCGGTGAGCGCGCTGCCGTCGAACAGGTTCATGCCGATCCAGTCCCAGCCCACCGCGTCGGGGTGCAGGATCTCGTTGCTCCACTCGTGGTCCAGCCAGGCGCGGCCGCTGCCGCCTTCGGCCGCGGTGACGGCCAGTTGAGGTTCGCTGTAGTAGTGGCTGGCCTGCACTTCGTCGGGACCCTTGCGTGAGAAGCCGGCGTCGCCCTGCAGCAGCAGGGGCTGGGTGCGTTGCAGCTTCAGGTTCAGCTGAAAGTCGCGCGCCGGCAGGCTGGCGGTCCACAGGCCGGCCTGGTGGTGCAGGCGCCAGTTGCCGATCTGCACGTCCGCATCGTCCAGCCCCGCGCGACCCAGCGCCGAGCGGCTGTCCCCTGACCAGCGGGTGATGCGCTGGTCGTGCAGGTGGCTGCTGCCACGGGGCCCCAGCCGGGTGATGGCGGCGTGCGCAAACAGCAGGTGCCGCGCGGCAAAGCGGCTGCGGTTGTCGGTAGCCAGGCCGGTGCGACTGCGAAAAAAAGTGATCTGGAAGCCCAACTGGGGCGCTTCCGGCTGGCCCAGCCAGCCCGTGGCGTACCACCACTCGGTGCGCGACAGCAGGTGCGCGCCGTGGTCGCGCGGGAAGGTCAGCACGCGCCCGCGGCGCACCGGTTCATCGGACTGAGCGCGCACGCGCGCCGGTGCAGCCAGCGCCGCCAGCAAGAGGGCCCGGCGCAGCGGGCTCACCAGCTCGTCGGAATGCTGCTAGCTGATGTTGATCCGAAACTCATTGATCCTCCACGGCCTGTCACGAGCAATGGATTCTGCCCCGTTGAGTGGGAAGCACCGCACGCTCGACGCCACGTTCTGGCCGGTACGTTCTCTTCGGAGCGCACATGGCCACTTCAGAAAGAGTGGTCTGCCGAAGATGCGTTGCCGGCCCCCTGGAGTTTTGTTGGCGGTCCACCGGAGCGGCCGCTGGCTGTGCTTTTTCCGGTCAAACCCGGCGACTGTTCCAGCGCGCTACCGTCCCGCTCAAAGACCAGTGCTGCGCGGCCGATAGTGCAAGCAGGTGTGGAGCGGCCTGACGCCGGAACTGGCGTCGCGCACCCGCCGTGTTCGGAACACGAGACAAGGCTTCGGCATGACCACGGCGCACATCGATCCAACCCCCACCATCACCCGCAGTCGCATGGGGCTGCGCGCGATGTTGACCCTCTTCACGGCAGCCGCGCTCGCCGTCACCGCGATTGTGGGGGCCATCTCCCTGTGGGGTGCGAGCCAGGCAGGTGACGCCGCGACACGGACCTTCGTCGCCAAGGACGTCACCGCCGACATCCTTCCGCCGCCGATGTACCTGATCGAAATGCGCCTGGTGTTGTCGCAGGCCATCGAAGGCACGATCGAGAAGGACGCTGCCAAGTCTGAGTGGACGCGGCTGCAGGGCGAATAACTGAGCCGGGTTGCCTTCTGGCGCCAGAACCGGCCCTACGGGCTGGAAGCCCAGCTGCTGGGCGCACAGCACGAGGCAGGCACCGCGTTCATCGAAGCCGCCGACCGGGTGATCGACGCCCTGTCTGCGAACGCCGATCCCGCCATCGCGCAGGGCCTGATGAAGATGGCTCATGGCGCCTACCTGGCGCACCGCAAGGGCGTGGACGACACGGTCAAGGAGTCTGTGGCTTTTGCCGACGCGTCGATGGTGGCCTTCGACGCCACCACGAAGACGACGAAGCACGCGCAGTGGGGCCTGCTGGCGCTGGCCACGCTGGGCCTGGCCGGCTTCGGCATCTGGATCCGCCGCTACGTCTTCGCCACGGTGGGCGGGGAGCCCGACGTCGCCGCTGCGATGGCCCGCTCTGTGGCTCTGGGCGACCTGTCGAGCGACTTGCCGGCCGCGCACGGCGACGGCGCCAGCGTCATGGCCGCCATGCGGCACATGAGCCAGGCGCTGTCAGGCATCGTGGGGCAGGTCCGCGCCAGCAGCGACCGCATCGCCATCGGCGTGCGCGAGACCGCGCAGGGCAACAGTGACCTGAGCGCCCGCACCGAGCAGCAGGCCGCAGCGCTCGAGCAGACCGCCGCCTCGATGGAGCAGTTTGGCTCCACGGTCAAGCAGACCGCCGACAACGCACGGCGGGCCAGTCTGCTGGCCACGGAAGCCAGCGCCGTCGCGGTCAGGGGTGGTGAAGTCGTGGGCCAAGTCGTGTCCACGATGAAAGGCATCAACGACAGCAGCCGAAAGATCGCCGACATCATCGGCGTGATCGACGGCATCGCGTTTCAAACGAATATCCTGGCGCTGAATGCCGCCGTCGAAGCCGCCCGTGCTGGCGAGCAGGGCCGTGGCTTTGCCGTCGTGGCGTCAGAGGTCCGCAGCCTGGCCGGACGCCGCGCGGATGCAGCCAAGGAAATCAAGGGCCTGATCAACGCAAGCGTCCAGCGTGTGGAGGAGGGATCTGCGATGGTCGACCGGGCTGGTGCCACGCTGACCGAGGTGGTCAGCTCGATCCAGCGCGTGAGCCACGTCATCGCCGAAATCAGCGCGGCCAGCGGGTAGCAGAGCGCAGGCGTGGCGCAGATCGGCGAGGCAGTGGCGCAGATGGACCGGGCCACACAGCAGAACGCGGCGCTCGTCGAACAGAGTGCCGCCGCCGCCGACAGCCTGAATTTGCAGGCGCAGGAGTTGGTAGGGGCGGTGGCGGTGTTCAAGCTTGGCTTCGGAAGGACAGCGCGGCCACGCCGCACGCTGTCTTGAGATGGGGCTGGCCGGCTATCTGATGAAACCGGTTTCGGAGTCGGACTCGTTGGGCACCATCATGACGGCACTGGGCACTGGGCACTGGGCACTCGGCGATCCGCTCGCGCAGTCCAGACCCTTGATCACTCGACACTCCTTGCGCGAAACCCGCCGCCCGCTGAACCTGCTGTTGGCCGAGGACAACGCGATCAATCAGACGCTGGCGGTGCGGCTGCTGCAAAAGCTGGGGCACCGCGTCACGGTGGCCGGCAACGGCATCGAAGCCGTTGCGCATTCGCAGCAAGGCGGCTTCGACACCATCCTGATGGACGTGGACATGCCGAAGCAAGAGGCCCATCAAGCGCTACGACGACTTGCTGAAGCCATAGCAGGCGGCATGGGGCAATCCAGAACACTGGCAAATGCGCGCAACAACTCCAACTCAGCCGGGGTGGCTTTCTGATCGTGCCAGATGCTGATGGCACAGGCTGTCAGCAGGCGCGATTTGGCCGCGGGCGCCAGTAGATCCAGCTTGACGAGGGCCCGATCCAGATCCGCAGTCGTGATCTGGTCCTTCGCGAACAAACTCAATCCAGTCGAAGCCAACCCGCGGGCGGAAGCATCAAACGCGGCTTGCGCACTGTTTCTGCCCGCCGCGCCAGCGTGCGCCACTGCCGACAAGACAAATTCAACTTCCCGCGTGAGTTGTTCCGTTTCCTGATATTGCACTGCAACAGGCGATGGTTTTTGAAAGTGCCCGTCCAGATGCCTTGACAAGATCTTCTGCAATGACCATTCGAAGAGGTCCACCTCGGCGTCCATATGGATCAGCGCGGCCAGATTGTTCAGAAACGGTGCGCACTGGTTGTTTGACAACTGCTTGAGCGCGGGAATCGCAATATCGATGACCGGCAGCCGGAATCTCGTTTCCAGCGCATCCATCTGTGGCAGCAAACGCAGCGTCAACGCGTAGACGTCCTTGTCGGCCCGGTCTTGCAACAGCGCGAGTTGCCGTTCGCGCAGCCCTGGGTCCTTGCCCAGCAGCAGGCAATAGATCACAGCCCGGGCGCCATAGGGTTCACGCGCTGCATCGCGAATCGCGGCGGGCATTTCAGACAGCAACGACCGTGCAAGCACAACCGATTCCGGCGTAGGTCGAGCCACTTGATCCACCAATGCCGCGGCCTCGGCAGCTGCGGTTTGTGCCGCCAAAGTCGCCACAGTCGCCACATTTCGGAACACGTCGGGGCGTGGCATGGCGGAAGTGCTGTCGACTTTGGGTTGGCTTTCAAGAGCTGGTGACGCTTCAGCAACATCGAACTTGCCATCCCACCGGGGCTCGATTCGCAAGATGCGCTTGGCAAGCGGTGGATGTGTCGACGACAGCCACTGCGTGAAGCCTGTGACCCCCTGGGCAAAAAACGCATGGCTGACTTCAGGCGCGCCCGGGTTGCGCACGGTGGAGCCCGCCTTTGCCGCGCCGATCCTCTTCAATGCGCCCGCAATTCCATCTGGATTGCGGGTGAACTGGACCGCCGACGCGTCAGCCAGGTATTCCCTTTGCCGGCTGACGGCGGCCTTGATCAGACCACCGAAGAACGTGCCGGCAAATCCGATCACCATCAGCCCGACCGCCAGCGCCAATATCGCCGTGCCACTGTTGTCGTTGCTGCGCCGACGCCCCGAGAACGATGCCGAATACATCAGGTAGTAACCCAGAATACCCAGAATCAGAATGCCGTTCAATGCACCCATCAAGCGGATGTTGAGCCGCATGTCACCATTGAAGATGTGACTGAACTCATGGGCGATGACGCCCTGCAGTTGATCACGGTTGAGTTGCTCGATGGCCCCCTGGGTAATTCCAAGTACAGCGTCTCGGGGCGTGAAACCCGCTGCGAAGGCATTGATGCCAGGCTCGTTGGCCAGCAGATAGACCGGGGGCGCAGGGGTTCCGGATGCGATGGCCATTTCATCCACGACATTGAGCAGCTTGCGTTGGTTGGGCTCTTCGGTATTGCGCGGAATCAACTGTCCACCCAGCGATTCGGCAACGACCTTGCCGCCCGCAGACAAGGCCATCATCTTGTACAGACTGCCGACCAGCACCACCACGCTGACGCCCGCGCCCACCGTGGCGGCCATCTTCCAGTCCATCTGCGCAAAGATGGACTGACCTTCACGCATTTGCTGGCTGTTGACCACGCCGAACACCACCAGGATCAGCAGATTGGCCATGGCAATCAAGGCGATCACTGCCGCACCAAACAAGACGATCAGCAACGTCGTGTTCTTGTGCGCGCGTTCCTGTGATTCGAAGAAATTCATCGGTCGCCCACCAGACTTAACGCTGCAGTCAAAACGACACTTTCGGTGCCGCCTGAATCGCGACGCTGTCTGCAAATTCCAACAGCGCCGCGTCCTGGCCGTGGCCGAACATGGGCGCAAAAACGACGGGTGGGAACGACTGTTTGTAGGTGTTGTAGGCCATCACCTGGTCATTGAATGCCTGGCGTGAAAACGACACCTTGTTCTCCGTCGATGTGAGTTCCTCGCTCAGTTGCATCATGTTCTGGTTGGCCTTGAGGTCCGGATAGGCCTCCATCACCATCTTCAAGTTCACCAGGGCGCCAGACAGTCTTCCTTCGGCGCCGACCAGCCCCTTCATGGCGTCGGCATCGCCGGGCGCTGCAGCAGCGCTGGACAACATGCCGGACGCCTCGTTGCGCGCTTTGACAACCGCCTCCAGCGTTTCACGCTCGTGTTTGATGTATCCCTTGGCGGTCTCGACGAGATTGGGGATCAGGTCATAGCGCCGCTTGAGCTGTACTTCAATCTGGGCGAAGGCATTCTTGTACCGATTTCGCAACGTGACCAGCTTGTTGAAAATCGCGATCAGAAGAAAAGCCGCCAGCGCGATGACGACCAGGATGACGATCAGTGTGGTGCTCATGGATTGCCTTCTGATTGGGATGTCTGGAACTTTGGAAGATTGCTACGAGGAGCCTGGTCGTGCGCTTGAAGTCAGCGCGTGGGGCATGGCGGGCTGGACGGGCCGCCTCCCCACACAAGGTGCAACTGGCGCCTGGCTCGTGATGGACCCGGCCGACATCATTTAGTTTCACGGTCTGCGACACCGCACACGCGCCGCCGCTGACGGTTCCCCTCACCCGGCCATGTGGACAGGTCCGAAACTGGCCGTTGGCTGAAACTCGCGGCCCTGCAGGTCTGTGGTTCTTGCCCACCGATCGGTGGCGTCAAAGTGTTTACGCTGTCGGCCCGAGTGAACTCGCTGCATCAAACGCTGTGCGCCAGGCGCGCTCCAATCTCGATCAGCGCTGCAGAAATCTTTTCCGGCGGCAGAACGAAATCCACGAAGGCTGACGCCTGCGCGCTGACAGGCATGCCATTGACTTCTGCCGAGTGATCCTGTGCAAAGGTGACGCCGCCCTTCTCCTTGATGTGTTTGCACCCTGCGGCGCCGTCCCCGTCGTAACCAGAGACGATGACCCCGATCGCCCGGTCGCCGAAGGCTTCCGCGATCGAAGCAAAAAACAGATCGACTTGCACGTTCCGTCGAGTGCGAGGCGAAATGACCTTGAACCTGTATTTCTCAACTTTCAGATCGGCGTTGGCTGGAATCACATAGACATGGTTCGATCTGATAGGCGTGGCAGTCGACGGGACCAGTACCGGCATCTTGGTATGGCGTGCCAGAATCAGAGCCAACTGGCTGTAGGCGTCTGGATTCATGTGCGAGATGATCACGAATGCCAGCCCTGTGTCGGCTGGCAAATGATCCAATAGCAACTTGTATGCATTCAGGGCGCCCGCCGAGCCGCCAATTCCTACAATGCAAGTTGGAATCGACTTTGCCATGATTGCGGGTGGCGGAGGGGGGGCACTGGGGAGTTCCCTGAAAGACTTGCTATTTATTTGTGACTCGTGGAGGTGCTCTTTCCGATTTCTTCTTTCGGTTGTGTCCTGGGGTGGATTTGGAATCCATCGGCACGAGCTGCAGTCCGTCGTTGCTAAATACCAATTTATGCACGTCGCTTGAGTGGCCCATGCCGCGCGACTTGACGATGTAGAGGCCGCGAATGCGACGTTGCCCCTCGTTTTCTTCTGATTCTCTAACGACGATCCATGTGTCAATTAAAGACGATACACCGATTTCACCGCTCGTGTCATTCTGTGCGGTCGACGAGACCAGGCTGGTAAAGAATCCAGTGATGCCCTTGGACTTGAGGGCATCGATCATGCGTGTGAGCATGGACTGAACTTCAAGTCGATTCCCTTGCCCCAGAAGACTCGTCAGCGGATCGATGACAACGGCTTCTGGCTGGAAATCTGCGAGTAGCTTGTACAAGTCAAGCAAGTGCATCTCCAGACCAAAGAACGACGGCCGGGTGGACACCATTTTCAGTAGCCCCTTCTTGATCAGCGGCTCGAGCTGGAATCCGATGGAGCTCATGTTCTGGACGAGTTGGCCCGCCGACTCTTCGTAAGATAAGAACAGGCACTTCTCACCACGCCTGCATGTTTCGATGGCGAAAGCGGCTGCGAGACTGGTCTTGCCAGTGCCCGCGGTGCCCGATGCGAGAACCGTGCTGCCTCTTGTGTATCCGCCCCCCTGGAACAACTTGTCCAGTGATGCGACGCCTGTCGCCACCCGTTCCGCTGTGCCCGGTTGATCCATGCCTGCAGAAGTGATGGGGATGACCGAAAGCCCACCATCGTCGATGACGAAAGGATATTCGTTGGCGCCGTGGTTGGAGCCGCGATATTTGATGACACGAATTCGCCGTGTTGAAATCTGTTCTCTGACGCGGTTGTCCACGAGAATGATGCAATCGGAAATGTATTCCTCCAAACCATGGTGGGTGAAAGAGCCGTCATGCACTTCACCGGTGATCAGCGCTGTGACTTTCTTGTCCTTGAGCCAACGAAAGAGTCTCTTGATTTCGAGGCGCAGGATGCCCGCATCACTGACGCCGGCGAACAATGATTCGATGGAATCCAGCACCACGCGCTTCGCATTGATGGAGTCGATGGCATGCTCAAGTCGAACGAAGAGTCCTTCGAGGTTGAATTCACCTGCTTCCTGGATGTCTTTTCGCTCGAGCACAACACAGTCCAGAACAATCTTCTTCTCAGCGACCAGAGCTTGCAAATTCAGGTTCAGCGAAGCCACGTCTTTGTACAACTCATCTACAGTCTCTTCAAATGACATGAAGACGCCGGTTTCTTTGTATTTGTTCGCGCCGCTGATCAAAAAGTCAACGCCAAGCAGTGTTTTCCCCGTACCGGTAGTCCCACACAACAAGGTGATTCTGTTTCTCGGAAGCCCGCCCTCCGTGATTTCGTCAAAGCCTTTGATGCCGGTCAGACACTTTTCCAACTCAAGCTCTGGCGCGGATCCCTTCTTGCGGGTCTTGCGCTCGGCTTGAAGTCCGGGGCCAGTTGGAGCCATGGTTCACCTCAATTGAATTGCGCGAAAGATGGTGTCGTCAGAAAACAGCGAGGGACGCCTTCACGATCAGCTGAAGTAGAGAAGTGCGGTTTGACGATCAAAACGCGTTACTTTGTCCAGCGTGGTGACTTATGCTGAACCCGAACAGATGCGTAATCTGTACGGCAGCGAACACAGCCGAATGTGCTTACGAACGTGTTGCAGCATGCCCCCTGACGACCGCTTCTTCGATGGGTTTGCAAGGTGCCTCATCGACGATGAGGCGCACGACAAGTCCGCGCAAAACTCGGGCAGACCACAGTCTGTGTTTCGAGTGACCGGTCTGGAGGGCTGCCCCGACCCCCGACATGCTCATCGTTGATGGTGTCCCGCAAGTGGACAATTTCTCACTGACAGAATGCGCTGGCCTTACCAGTCCTCTTTCACCGACATCACGGCCTGGCGCCCGGCCGCGTTGCGCGCGCACAGCGCGGCGGTGGCCACGCCGGCCACCATCACTGCCGCGCAAAGGGCCAGCAGGCGGGCCCAGGGCAGTACCAGGTCCATCGTCCAGTGAAAGCTCTGCGGGTTGACCACGAACACCAGCACCAGGCTGATGGCCAGGCCCAGCAGCAGGCCCATCAGCACACCCGCCGCCACCCAGGCAGCCGCTTCACCGGCCACCACGGCCACCACCTGCGCGCGAGTCAGGCCCAGGTGCGACAGCAGACCAAATTCCTTGCGCCGCGCCAGCACCTGCGCCGACAGGCTGGCCGCGATGCCCACCAGGCCGATGGCAATGGCCACCACCTGCAGGTAGTAGGTGACGGCAAAACTGCGGTCGAAGATGCGCAGCGACATCTGGCGCAGCTGGGCGCTGGACGCAAACTCCAGCAGCGCGGGGTCGGGCAGCAGCGCGCGCAAGGCCTGCTGAACGGTGGCCGCTGCGGTGCCGGGTGCCAGCGTCAACGCCAGGTCGTTCAGGCGCAGATCGCCGCTCAGGCGCTGGTAGTCGCTATCGGCCATCACCACCGCGCCGAACTGGCGTGCGTAGTCGCGCCAGACGCCGCGCACGCGTGCCGGCACCACGCCGCTGGGCAAGGGCAGGTCGATCAGGCTGCCCGCTGCGGCGCCGTACAGCGACACCATGGCCTCGCTGACAAACACGCCCACTTCACCCGCTTGGGCCGGCAGGGGCGCCTGCAGCAGCGGCAACTGCGCCGCCGGGTCTGACAGCGGGCGCGAGATCAAGGTCACCGTGGGTCGGTCGGGCGAAAGCTGCAGCGGCTGCAGGCGCGACGCTTCCAGCCTTGTCACGCCTGGCACCTGTGCGGCGCGGGCCACGAAGTCGGGTGTCAGCCAGGCCTGGTCGGCGGCGCTGCTGCTGCCAGCGCTGCGGGCGTACAGGTCGGCCGGCAGCACGGCGTCCAGCCAACTGCTGACGCCGACGCGGAAGCTGGCCACCATCACCGTCAACGCCACCGACAGCGCCAGGCTGGCCACCACGCCCGCCACGGCCGCCGTGGCCGTGCGGCGCTGGAAGCGTGCGCGCTGCAGCGCCAGCAGCGGCAGTGCACCACGCAGGACCCCGCCTACAGGCGCGGCGGCCAGCAGGGCATGCACCAGCGCCGGGATCAGCGCCACGCCGCCAAACAGCAGCGCTGCCACGGCGGCGTACGCGGCCAGCGGCAGGCCGGCGATCGGCGGCAAGAACGCCGCCGCTGCGCCCAAGGCCAACAGTGTGGCGCCAGGCCAGGCCGGCGGCGCGGTGGACTCGGGTGAGCCCAGACCTTTGAGCGCCTGTGCCGGCACCAGCTGCTGCGCCTGACGGGCCGGCCACCAACCGCCCACCAGGGCCGAGGCCACACCCAGCGCGCCGAAGACCGCGGTGTCGAGCACGCCCACCTGCAAGGGCGGCACGATGCCCGGGAAGTAGCCGCCGCCCAAGTCGCCGGCCAGCAGCCGCAGCGCGGCCGCCGCCAGGGCAGCGCCCAGCAGCAGGCCCATTGCGCTGCCGGCGGCGCCCAGCAGCGCGCACTCGGCCAGCACCCAGCGCCTGCGCTCCTGTGCCGACAGGCCCAGCACACCCAGCAGCGCGAAGGCCGGTGTGCGCTGCGCCACCGACAGCGAGACCACCGAAAACACCAGGAAAGCGCCGACGAACAGCGCCACCAGCGCCAGCACCGTGAGGTTGACCCGGTAGGCCCGCGACAGATTCGACACCCGTTGCTCGGCCACGCCGGCTGCTACTGCGGTGACACCGGCTGGCAGTGCCAGGCGACGAATGAGTTGCTGCGTGTCGGTGCCCGGCACCAGGCGCAGGTCGATGCGCGACAGCTTGCCCAGCGCCGCGAAGCGTTCTTGCGCGCCGGCCAGGTCCATCACCAGCACCGGCGTGCCGCCCGCGGCCACGTTGCCGGCCACACGCAGGGACGTGTAGCCGGCGCCGGCCTGCAGTTCCAGCGGCTGGCTGTCGGCGGTGGCTTCTGCGCCCCTCAGCGCGCTGCGCGCTGCAGCGTTGAGGAACACCGCGTCGGGGTCCAGGAACACCAGCCGGTCTTCGCCAGCCACCGGCTGCGGCCACAGCGCCGGTGCCAGCGGCGCGGCCAGCAGCGCGTCGATGCCCAGCACGCGCACGGCCACGCGTCGGCCATCGCTGCTTCTGGCGTAGGTGTCGATCTCGAGCACCGGGCTGGCGATCTGCACACCCGGGTCGGCGGCGACACGTTCAAACAGCGCGTCGTCGAATAGACGGCCACTGAGCGTGAGGTCGGGCTCTCCGTTGGCCGTGCGCACGGCCGATGAAAACTCGGCCAGCGCCGAGCTGTTGATCAAGTGCACCGAGTACGCCAGCGCCACGCCCAGCGCCACCGCCAGCAGCGCCGCGCCGTGGCGCCAGGGGTGGTGGCGCCACTCGCGCAGCACCAGCAGGCGCAGCAGGGCGAAGTTCATGCAGCGGGCTGTGGCGCTGCGTCTTCGATGCCCAGCGGGGTGAGCCGCAACACGCGGTCGGCCGCCGAAGCAGCCGCCGCCGAGTGCGTGACGAGCACGCAGGCCGCGCCGGCTTCTTGTACCTGGCGCCGCAGAACGGCCATCACCTTGTCGGCGGTGGTGGGGTCCAGGTTGCCGGTGGGCTCGTCGGCCAGGATCAGGCCCGGTGCGTGCACCACGGCGCGGGCAATGGCCACCCGCTGCAGCTGACCGCCCGACAGCTGTGCCGGCAGGCGTGCGCCCAGTTCGCCCAGGCCCACCGCGTCCAGCACCTGCGCCACGCGCGTGTCGTCCAGCCGGTTCAACAGGCGCAGCGGCAGGCCTACGTTTTGCGCCACCGTCAGGTGCGGCAACACGTGGAAGGCCTGGAACACAAAACCCAGCTGCACGCGGCGCAGGCGTGCGCGCGCCACGTCGTCCAGGCCCGACAGCGCCACGCCATCGATCAACACCTGGCCGCCGTCGGCTTCGTCCAGGCCCGCGATGCAGTTCAGCAGTGTCGACTTGCCCACGCCCGATTCACCCAGCAAAGCCACGAACTCGCCGCGTGCCACGCGCAGCGACACCCCCTGAAAAACGGGGCTTGGGCCGTAGTGTTTGTGCAGGTTCTTGAGTTGCAGCATGGGTGCCTTCGATGATGCCGCATCGGCTGCGAACCCCACCAAGGGTGCGTGCTATCGTTTCCTGCAGACCCCGGCGCCTGGCGCCTCCAGCAGTTTTCAGCGGCCTTGCGCTGCGAGCAGGTTCAACACCATGGCATACACCCTTGATCTGTCCGGCCGCGTGGCCTTTGTCACCGGCGCATCCAGTGGACTGGGCGCGCAGTTTGCGCGAACCCTCGCCGCCGCTGGTGCGGGCGTGGTGCTGGCCGCGCGACGCATCGACCGACTGAAGGCGCTGCGCGCAGAAATCGAAGCCGAAGGCGGCGATGCACACGTGGTGACTCTGGACGTCAGCGACCCCGCCAGCATCATGGCCGCGGTGGCGCACGCAGAAACCGAGATGGGTGCCATCGACATCCTGGTCAACAACTCCGGTGTCGGCACCTCGGGCAAGCTGACCGACGTCACACCCGAAGAGTTCGACCATGTGATGGGCGTCAACACCCGTGGTGCCTTCTTCGTGGCGCAAGAAGTGGCCAAGCGCATGATCGCGCGCAGCAAGGGCGAAGCACCGGGCACCTTCACCGGCGGGCGCATCGTCAACGTGGCCTCGATGGCCGGGCTGCGTGTGTTTCCACAGATCGGCGTCTACTGCATGAGCAAGGCGGCCGTGGTGCACATGACCCGCGCCATGGCCCTGGAGTGGGGCCGCTTCGGCATCAACGTCAACGCGCTGTGCCCGGGTTACATCGACACCGAGATCAACCACCATGTCTGGCAGACCGAGGCCGGCCAGAAGATGGTGCAGGGCATGCCGCGCAAGCGCGTGGGGCAGCCCAAGGACCTGGATGCGGTACTGATGATGTTGTGCGCCAACGAGAGCCACTTTCTCAACGGCGCCGTGATTTCAGCTGATGACGGCCAGGCCATCTGACGGAGCCGCCACTTGCGCTTGCTGAGCCCCCTGGAAGCCCGCGTGCTGGGCGTGCTGGTTGAAAAGCAGCACACCGTGCCCGACACCTACCCGATGTCGCTGAACGCCCTGGTGGGCGGCTGCAACCAGAAGACGGCACGCAGCCCGGTGATCGACGCCACGGACGCCGATGTGCTGGCTGCGCTGGACGGATTGAAAGGCCTGAGCCTGGTGTTCGAAGGCAGCAGCAGCCGCGTCGTCAAGTTCGAACACAACAGCGCACGTGTGCTGCAGGTGCCCAGCCAGGCCGTGGCGCTGCTGGCGGTGCTGATGTTGCGCGGGCCGCAGACGGCGGCCGAGTTGCGCCTCAACACCGAACGGCTGCACCGTTTTGCCGACATCTCGTCGGTTGAAGGCTTCCTGGATGAACTGGCGGCCAAGGCCGCGCCCATGGTGGTGAAGCTGCCGCGTGCGGCAGGTGAACGCGAAGCCCGCTGGGCGCACCTGTTGTGCGGCGAGGTGAGCCTGCCCGCCGGCCGCGTGGCCGCCAACGACGACAGCGTGAGCACCGGCGAACTGGCCGCGCTGCGTGCAGAACAGACCCGCCTGGCCACCGAGGTGTCTGCCCTGCGCCAGCTGGTGCACCGCATGGCCCTCGATCTGGGCATCGATCTGCGCATCGATCCGGAAGCGCCGCATGCGGTTTGAACTGCCCGCCGAGCGCAAGCTGATCCACGAGGTGACCGTGCCGCTGCGCTGGGGCGACATGGACGCCATGGGCCACATCAACAACACGCTGTACTTCCGCTACATGGAAATCTGCCGGCTGGACTGGATCTTCAAGGTCGGGGCCAGCACCGACCCGGCGGGCGAAGGCCCGGTGATCGTCAACGCCTTCTGCAACTTTCTGCGCCAGCTTGAATTTCCCGGCGACGTGCGCGTGACGATGTCGGTGGCCCGTCCCGGACGCAGCAGCTTCGAGACCTACCACACCCTTGAACGCACCGACGAGCCCGGTGTGGTCTACGCCGAGGGTGGCGCGCGCACTGTCTGGACCGACTACCGGGCGCGCAAGTCGGCGCCCATGCCCGACTGGTTTCGGGCCCATCTCGAATGAACCGATGAACCCGCGCCGCGCCTGGGCCCACGAGGCCATCCGTCGCATCGAGGCCGACTACCAGCGCAGCAGCGACACGCACCTGATCCCGCTGCCGCTGCCCGGCTTTGCGGGTGTGGACCTGTACCTCAAGGACGAGTCCAGCCACCCCACCGGCAGCCTGAAACACCGCCTGGCGCGCAGCCTGTTTTTGCACGCGCTGTGCAACGGCTGGCTGCACGAGGGCGGCGCGGTGGTGGAGGCGTCCAGCGGCAGCACGGCCATCAGCGAAGCCTACTTTGCGCGACTGCTGGGCCTGCCCTTCGTGGCCGTGATGCCGCGCAGCGTGAGCCCGCAGAAGATCGAGGCCATCCGCTTCCACGGTGGCCAGTGCCACCTGGTGGACGACCCGCGGGCGGTGTACGCCGAAGCGCAGCGCCTGGCGCGTGAGCGGGGCGGCCACTACATGGACCAGTTCACCTACGCCGAACGGGCCACCGACTGGCGCGCCAACAACAACATCGCCGAGAGCATCTACACGCAGTTGCGGCGCGAGCCGCACCCATGCCCGGCCTGGATCGTGGCCAGCGCCGGCACCGGCGGCACGCTGGCCACCATCGGCCGCTACGTGCACTTCAGCCGCCACGCCACGCAGGTGTGTGGCGTGGACGCCGAGCGCAGCGTGTTCTTCGATCACTTCGTGAGTGGCGACACGACGCTGACGCTGGAGCAGGGCTCGCGCATCGAAGGCATCGGTCGCCCGCGGGTGGAAGCCTCGTTCGTGCCCGGCGTGCTGGACGCCATGGTCAAGGTGCCCGACCTGTGGAGCCTGGCCGCCATGCACGCGCTCAGTGCGCGCCTGGGCCGGCACGTGGGCGGCAGCACCGGCACCAACCTGGTGGCCGCACTGGCCTGCGCCGAGCAGATGCGCCAGCGCGGGCAGACCGGCTCCATCGTCACGCTGCTGTGCGACGCGGGCGACCGCTACGCCCACAGCTACTACAGCGACGCCTGGCTGCAGGCCCAGGGCCTGGGTTGCAGCGCCGAGACCGCGGCCTTGGAAACGCTCATCGACCACGGCACCTGGCCCGCGGCGCTGCGCCAGCAGTGGCGGCTGGCCGGCGAACTGAGCTGAACTTCTGAACGGCTGAACGGCCGCAACCGCACCGCCGCTCGCGCTCAGGGCACTGCGTTGTAAGGCCCGCCCGCTTCCAGCGCCTTGATGTAGGCCGGCCGGGCGTGGATGCGCTGCAGCCAGTCGGTGAGCTTCGGGTAGCGCTTGTCCAGACCGGCGCGGGCCGCAGCGGCTTCCACGGGGTAGCTCATCTGCACGTCGGCGGCGGTGAACTCGTCGCCCGCGAACCAGGCTCGCGTGGAGAGTTCGGCTTCCATGAAAGCCAGCAAGCGCTTCAGGTTGGGGTCGATGAAGGCGGCGTTGACCTTGTCGGCGATGCCGCGCACCACCGGCTTGATGAAGAAGGGCACAGGCGCCTCGCGCACCTTGTCGAAAACCAGTTTCATCAAGAGCGGCGGCATCAGGCTGCCTTCGGAGAAGTGCAGCCAGTAGGTGTAGCGGCGCTGCTCGGGCGAGCCTTGCGCGGGGCGCAGGCGGCCCTGGCCGTGCACGTCGATCAGGTATTCGACGATGGCGCCCGATTCGGCCACCGTGGTGCTGCTGTTGCCGCTGCCTTCGGTGATGACCGGCGACTTGCCCAGCGGATGCACCTGCAACAGCGCCGGCGGCGCCATCAGCGTCTTCGGGTGGCGGGCGTAGCGCTGCACTTCGTAGGGCAGGCCCAGTTCTTCCAGCAGCCACAGCACACGCTGGGAGCGCGAGTTTTCAAGATGGTGAACGGTGATCATGGCCGGCATTGTCGGGCCAAGCCCGTGCCGGCCCCTGGGCGATCAGGGCAGAACCAGCGTGCGACGAACCAGGCCGCGGAACTGGGTCGCTGATGCGTTGCGCCGCAGCGATGCGCGGTTGGCGTTGAGCCCGGCGGCTGAATGGCACACGCTGCCGTGGCCCAGCACCTGCTGGTTGGTGTCACGCAGTTCCAGCACGTGCTGGTCTTTGGCGTTGCGGGTGGCCTGCAGCTGGCGGTCGTCGCCCACCAGGGTGCGAAAGCGGTCCACCGCATCCAGGGCCGCCTGGCGGCCCCAGAAGACACGGCTTTCGAAGATGCACTCGTGATTGCCGGCACGCAGTGCGAAGGCGAAGCCGCCGTCGAAGCCTTCGATGAGTTGGTAGTACCCGGGCATTTGCGGATGCTGCCTGGGCCGGGCCGTGACGTCACGCGCCGTAAGTCGGGCTTGCCATGCCGTTCATCACGGAATCCTCCGCCGCTGAGCTTGCCTGTTATTCCAGCGCCACCAGCTTGTGGCGCAGTGCCACCAGCACCGCTTCGGTGCGGTTGTCGGCGTGCAGCTTGGCCATGATGTTGGTGACGTGGAATTTGACGGTGGGCATCGCGATCGCCAGTGCCGTGGAGATGTCCTGATTGGAAAGTCCTCGCGCCATCAGGGCCAGCAACTCACGCTCACGGTGGGTCAGATCGGTGCCGGGCGGTGATTCTCTCTGGCTGGCCACCAGCGCGTCAGTCACTTCGGGCGCCGGCACGCGGTGGCCGCGGTGGGCCATCTGGATCACGGTGACCAGTTCCTGCGACGATGCGTTTTTCAGCAGGTAGCCCGCAGCACCGGCGTTCATGGCTCGGCGCACTTCGGCCGGCTCCAGCAGACTGGTGAGGATGACAAACCGGCTCTTGGGCAACAGCGGGCGCAGCGCCACGATGCTGGCCACGCCGTCCATGCGCGGCATGACCAGGTCCATCAGCACCACGTCGGGCGACAGCGGGGGCGCGGTGCGCACGGCGTCGCTGCCGTCGGCCGCGTCGCCCACCCACAACAAGCCGTGCTCGGCGCCCAGCATGGCTTTCAGACCGTGGCGGATCATGGGGTGATCGTCCACCACAAACACTCGGATAGCGTCCATCTTGTCCCTCATCTCCATTGGATGTTCAGCAGCGGTTGCGTGCCTGGCTGGCCACTTCGGCCAGCAGGCGTTCACGCTCGGGGTCGAACAAGTCCTGCTCGCCGTGGTCCACACGCAGCACGCCCAGCACACGGTCGCGTACTTTCAAGGGCACCGCCATCCAGGCGCGTGTGCTGCGGTACAGCGACGAGGTGCACGCGTCAACGTGCCCAGCAGTGCCGGCAGCGCAAGCAACCACACCAGCTCGCGAGTCACGCCGGCCAGCGTGGCCGCCGGGCCGGGGCTGTGCAGACGTTCGTCGATGGGCGCTCGGGCGCCATCGCCCAATGCCGCAGCCCGCACCACACGGACTGCCACCCAGGCCGCCAGCAGGATGGCCAGCGCCACCAGCAGGATGGCCAGCGCCGTTCGCACACGCGGCACAAAGGGGCACATGGCGGTGGTGGCAGCGTCGATCAGGCGGGTGAACGTGTCCATCGGAGTCCGCAAAGATATTAGGTTTGCGGATCAGGGGCCCACCCATACTCGGGTATGGGTGCCAGGTTGCATTTGTTGCGGCGCCGCAGCGGGCGGGGCGCCCGGGCGCCCTGTCGTCAGGCTTGGCCTTGCAGCAGCTTGTGCACCAGTTCGGTGGTGGTGGCGGCGCCGGTCTTGCGCATCAGGCGCGCGCGGTAGACGTCCACGGTGCGCGGGCTGATGTCCAGCCGGCGGCCCACCAGCTTGCTGGTCAGGCCCTGGATCAGCAGCGCCGCCACTTCACGTTCACGCGGGGTCAGTTCAACCGACAGCATCCGTTTGGACGACAGGTCTTCGAACACCCAGATGCCGGCGGCGTGTGGCGCGCTCGGGTCCAGCGCCCGGCCGCTGACATGGCACCAGAACAGGTCGCCATTCGCGGCGGCGCCAGTGTTGCGCAGGCGTTTCATGACACGTTCGTCGGCATAGCGGCCCGCGCCGTCCAGCTGCGCAGCGATGCGCAGGCCCGTGCGTTCGAACTCGTCGGCCGTGGGGTACAGGATTTCGAAGCTGTGGCCGATGATCTGCTCGCGGCTGGCGCCAAACATGGCCAGCAGCTCCTGGTTGCAGTCGATCATCTGCCGATCGCGCGACAGCACCAGGCCCACGGGGGCATAGTCGAAGGCGCTGCGGTAGTCCAGGTTGGCCGGGCTCAATGCAGGCTCACAACAGTGCATAGGTGGTGGTGGCGTGCGCCGCCAGCTCGCCATGGGCGTCGAGTACCTCGACCTCTCCAAACACCAGCTTCTTGCCCAGCCGCAGCACCCGCGCCACCACCTGCACACTGCCGCTGTCGCCGGGCACGGGGCGCAGAAAGCTGGTCTGCAGCTGCACCGTGGTCATGGGTTTGAAGGCGCCCAGGCGCGTCATCACGGCCAGCACCATGGCGGCGTCGCAGGCGGCCATGATCGTCTGGCCGCACAACACGCCACCCACGTGCACGTGGCGCGGCGCCACCGGCAGGGCCAGCGTCACCTGGCCGGCCTGTGCGTGCAGCACCTGCAGGTCCAGCTGCTGCACCCAGGGCGCGAACACGCGTGACAGGGCCTCTTGCAAGGTAGGCAAGTCGGCGACGGAAGGATCGTGGCTTTGCGGGTCTGGCATGGCGGTAGTCTCCGGAGAAGTCTGCATAGGCGATCTTACGTAATGCCTACTTAATGGCTTACGTAGTACGCTGCGCGGCTTCGGCTTCGGCTTCGGCGTCTGCCCCGACCCGAACAGTTGCCCATCCATACCCAAGCGCGCCGATCAGGAGACCTAAGCACATGAACAAGATCTACCCCAGCGCCGCCGCCGCGCTGGCCGGCGCCACCCAGGACGGCCAACTGATGGCGGTGGGCGGCTTCGGCCTCTGTGGCATCCCCGAAGCGCTGATCGACGCGCTGCGCGACAGCGGCGCCAAGAACCTCACCGTCATCTCCAACAACGCGGGTGTGGACGGCTTTGGCCTGGGCAAGCTGCTGGAAACGCGCCAGATCAAGAAGATGATCAGCAGCTACGTGGGCGAGAACAAGGAGTTCGAACGCCAGTACCTGGCCGGCGAACTGGAACTGGAGTTCACGCCGCAAGGCACGCTGGCCGAAAAGCTGCGCGCAGGTGGTGCCGGCATCCCGGCCTTTTTCACGCGCACGGGCGTTGGCACCATCGTGGCCGAGGGCAAGGAGCTGCGTGAATTCGACGGCCACACCTACGTCATGGAACGCGCGCTGGTGCCCGACGTGAGCCTGGTCAAGGCCTGGAAAGCCGACACCTCGGGCAACCTGGTGTTCCGCCTGACAGCGCGCAACTTCAACCCGGCCGTGGCCATGGCCGGCAAGCTGACGATCGTGGAAGTGGAAGAGATCGTGGCGCTGGGAGCGCTGGCGCCCGACGCCATCCACCTGCCGGGCATCTACATCGACCGCATCGTGCTCAACGCGACGCCGGAAAAGCGCATCGAGAAGCGCACCATCACAGAAAAAGCAACCCAGAAAGCGGGAGTCTGACCATGGCCTGGACACACGACCAGATGGCCGAGCGCGCGGCCCAGGAGCTGCACGACGGCTACTACGTCAACCTGGGCATCGGCTTGCCCACGCTGGTGGCCAACTTCGTGCGCAGCGACATCGAGGTTTGGCTGCAAAGTGAAAACGGCATGCTGGGCATCGGCGCCTTCCCGACGGAAGACGCCGTCGACGCCGACCTCATCAACGCCGGCAAGCAGACCGTGACCACCATCCCCGGCAGCAGCATCTTCGGCAGCCACGACAGCTTTGCCATGATCCGCGGCGGCAAGATCGACCTGTCGATCCTGGGTGCCATGCAGGTCAGCGCGCAGGGCGACCTGGCCAACTGGATGATCCCCGGCAAGATGGTCAAGGGCATGGGCGGTGCGATGGACCTGGTGGCCGGCGTGGCGCGTGTGCTGGTGCTGATGGAGCACGTGGCCAAGAAGAAGGACGGCACCGTCGATCTGAAGATCCTGCCGGCCTGCACGCTGCCGTTGACGGGTGTGGGCGTGGTCAACCGCATCATCACCGACCTGGCGGTGCTGGACATCACGCCGCAGGGCCTGAAGGTGGTGGAGCGTGCACCGGGTGTCAGCGCCGAAGAACTGCAGAGCAAGACCGGCGTGCCGCTTCTCTAAGATGCGGGGCTTCCCGCAACGGGCAGCCCCGATGTCATTTCGAAACATGTTCCTGTGCGCGCTGGCGCTGGTGCTGGCGCTTGCCGGCTGCGCCGCGCCGCTGGCGCCACCATCGTTGCCACCGTCGTTGCCAGCGCGGTTGGCGCCGCCGCCGGCCGAAATGCCCGAAGGCGGCTCGGGCTGGACCGCCAAGCCCGGCGCGGTCGCCCAGCGTTTCATGGTCGCTGCCGCCAATCCGCTGGCCACCCAGGCCGGCTACCGCGTGCTGCAGGCGGGCGGCTCGGCGCTGGACGCCGCCATTGCCGTGCAGATGGTGCTGACCCTGGTGGAGCCACAGTCCAGCGGCATCGGCGGTGGCGCTTTCCTGATGCACTGGGACGGTGGCACACCGGGCCAGGTGCAAGCCTGGGACGGCCGGGAAACCGCACCGGCGGCGGCCGACGCCAAACTGTTTCTGGGCGCGGACGGCAAGCCTGTGCCTTTTGCCCAGGCCGTGCTCGGCGGTCGTGCGGTGGCCACGCCGGGTGCGGTGAAGATGCTGGAGTCGGCGCACCGGCGACACGGCCAGTTGCCGTGGGCCATGCTGTTCGAGCCTGCCATCAACCTGGCCGAACGCGGCTTTGCGATGAGCCCGCGCCTGCACCGCCAGTTGCAGACCGAGAGTTCGCTGCGCCAGGACCCCCTGGCCCGCGCCTACTTCTACGCCCGCAACGGTGAACCGCATGCCGTGGGCCACGTGATGCAAAACCCGGCGCTTGCTGCCGTGTTGCGCGCGCTGGCCGCGCAGGGCAGCGATGCGCTGCACCGTGGCCCCGTGGCCGCCGACCTGGTGGCGCGTGTGCGCGGCCACGCCGTGCCCGGCCCATTGAGTGCTGCTGACCTGTCAAGTTATGCACCCAAACTGCGCGAGCCGCTGTGCACCCTATGGTTGGCCGTTTACCGCGTCTGCGGCTTTCCGCCGCCTTCGTCCGGCCACCTGGCCGTGATGCAGATCCTGGGGATGCTGGAACGGCTGCCGGCCGATGGGGGCACACCGCCAGCGCTGCAGGCCGGTGTGCCTGGCGCCGACTGGCTGCACCGGTACACCGAAGCGTCGCGCCTGGCCTATGCCGATCGTGCGCTGTATGTCGCTGACCCCGATTTCGTCAGTCCGCCAGCAGGCCGCTGGACCAGCCTGCTGGACGACCATTACCTGCGCCAGCGCGCGGCGCTGATCGGCCCTCTGAGCATGAAGACGGCATCGCCCGGCCAGCCAGGGCTGCAACCGGCGGCGCTGGCGCCCATGCCGGAGCAGCCCGAACACGGCACCAGCCACATCAGCGTGGTCGATGCCCAAGGCCGCGCCGTGGCCATGACCACCACCATCGAAGCCGCCTTTGGCGCGCGGCTCATGGCCGACGGGGGCACCGGCCTGCCCGGCGGCTACCTGCTCAACAACCAGATGACGGACTTTTCACTGGCACCTGCCGACGCCCAGGGCCGCCCGGTGGCCAACCGCATCGAGCCGGGCAAACGCCCACGCAGCAGCATGAGCCCGACGCTGGTGTTCGACAGCCGCAGCGGCCGCTTGCTGATGACGCTGGGCTCGCCTGGGGGCCCGGCCATCATCCACTTCACGGCCAAGACTTTGATCGGCACGCTGCAGTGGGGCCTGAGCCCCCAGCAGGCCATCAACGTGCCCAACTTCGGCAGCTTCAACGGCCCCACGGTGCTGGAAAAAGGGCTGTTCCCGCCCGCCACCGCAGCCGCGCTGCGCGCCCGCGGGCACGTGGTGCAGGAGATGGAGCTGACCAGCGGACTGCAGGCCATCCAGCGCACGCCGGCGGGTTGGCAAGGCGGTGCCGACCCGCGGCGTGAAGGGGAGGTGCAAGGTGAATGACAGCGACAAAAGCGTGGCCTTCGTGCGTGAAGCCGGAAGCAGCGCCGCCGGCCCCACCGTGCTGTGCCTGCACTCCAACGCCAGTTCGTCCGGCCAATGGCGCAGCCTGATGGAACTGCTGGCGCCGCGCTTTCGCGTGCTGGCGCCCGATCAACTGGGCGCCGGCCGCAGCCCGCCCTGGCCACCGGGCAAGGGCAGCGGCGACGGTCGCCTGGACGATGAAGTGGCGCTGCTGGCGCCGGTGCTGGACAGGATCCCGGGACGCTTCCATCTGGTGGGCCATTCCTACGGCGGCGCGCTGGCGATGCGCCTGGCCCTGAGCCAGCCGGGTCGTGTCCTGTCCCTGGTGATGTTCGAGCCCACCCTTTTTGCCCTGCTGGAACAGCAGCAGCCCGGTGGCGCAGCCGCTGCTGGCATCGCTCGGGCTGCAGGTGCCGCGGCACAGGCTGTGGCCCTGGGCGATCTGGACAGCGCCGGCCGGGTGTTCATCGACTACTGGATGGGTGATGGCACCTGGCAGGCCATGCCAGCCGAGCGACGCAGCTCGACGGCCGACGCCATGCGCCCCATCGGCACCTGGGCTCAGGCACTGTTTGCAGAGACGGCCACGTTGAACGACATCGCGCGCCTGCCCATGCCGGTGATGCTGATGGGCGGCAGCCGTTCGCAGGCATCCGCACGGGAGGTATTGCGCCTCTTGCGCCAGGCACTGCCACAAGCACGGGCAGTGACGTTGCCAGACGTGGGCCACATGGGGCCGGTGACACACGCTGAGGCCGTCAACCGCGAGATCGAAGCTTTTTTGCTGACGCAGCCCGGCTGACGCAGCCCGGCCGACGCAGCCCGGCTGAAGCGGCTCAGACGCGCCGCGAGGCTTGCGCAGCCTGCTCCGCCAGCGCCCTGGCGGCCTGGCCCACCAGTTCCGGGCCTTGGTAGATGAGCCCGGTGTAGATCTGCACCAGATCCGCCCCAGCTTGCACCTTCGCACGAGCATCGTCGGCACTCATCACGCCGCCGACGCCGATGATGGGAAATCCCGCACCCAGCGCATGTCGCAGCAGCCGGATGACACGGTTGCTGGCATCCAGCACCGGGCTGCCGCTGAGGCCACCCACTTCGCGGGCGTGCGGCAGGCCTTGCACGGCGTCTCGGGCCACCGTGGTGTTGGTGGCGATGACACCATCGACGCCGTGTTTGCGCAGCAGCGCGGCAATCACGTCCACCTGCTGGGGTTCGAGGTCGGGTGCGATCTTCACGAATACCGGCACGCGCTTGCCGTGGGTCTGCGCCAGTTCTTCGCGCCGCACTTTCAGCTTCGACAGCAGGAAGTCCAGCGCCATGTCACCTTGAAGGTCGCGCAGGTTGCGCGTGTTGGGGCTGCTGATGTTGACCGTCACGTAGTCCGCGTGCGGGTAGACACCGCTCAGGCACACCAGGTAGTCGTCCGCCGCTTTGTGCAGGGGCGTGGCAGCATTCTTTCCGATGTTCAGGCCCACGATGCCACCCGCGGCGCGAAAGGTCCTGGCGCGCCGCACGTTGGCCAGGAAGCTGTCCAGCCCGCTGTTGTTGAAGCCCAGGCGGTTGATGAGCGCGTTGCGCGCGGGCAGCCGGAACATGCGGGGCTTGGGGTTGCCCGGCTGCGCCTTGGGCGTGACCGTGCCCACTTCGATGAAGCCGAAGCCCATCGCACCCAGCCCGTCGATGCAACGGCCATTTTTGTCCAGACCGGCGGCCAGGCCGATACGGTTGGGAAAGTTCAGGCCAGCCACCTTGACGGGGTCGGCGAAGCGCGGCTGGGCCCACAAGCACTGGGCGGGCGAGTTCTGCAGCCGGGCGATGCTGCCCAGCGCCAGATCGTGTGCGGTTTCGGGGTCCAGGCCAAACAGGAAAGGGCGCGCTAGCGCATAGGGAACGGCAGGCATGGGACGGATTGTCTCAGGCCCTCAAGCTGCAGCCCGGGGCGCTGTCCTTTGGCTGTGGTTTGGCTGTCGTTTGAATGTCGTTCGAATGTCGTTTGGCTGTCGTTCGACTGTCGTGTAGTTTTTGCGGCGCCCGATAATCACAGCCATGAACCAAGACGAACTCAAGGCCCAGGTCGGCCGTGCCGCGCTGGCCCATGTGGTGCGCGGCGAACTGGTGGGCGTGGGCACCGGCAGCACGGTCAACCACTTCATTGATGCGCTGGCCGGCATCAAGGGTGACATCCGCGGCGCGGTCAGCAGTTCGCTGAAGAGCACCGAGTTGCTGAAGGCCCACGGCATCCCGGTGTTTGAAGCGCAGGACGTGCAAGGCCTGCCGGTCTACATCGACGGCGCCGACGAAATCGACAGCCACGGATTCATGATCAAGGGCGGTGGCGCTGCGCTCACGCGCGAGAAGATAGTGGCCGACCTGGCGGCCCGTTTTGTCTGCATCGCCGACGACAGCAAGCGGGTGCCCGTGCTGGGTGCCTTTCCGTTGCCGGTGGAAGTGATCGCCATGGCCGCAGCCCAGGTGACGCGGCGCTTTGTGGCGCTGGGTGGCACCGCCACGCTGCGCGCAGGCCTGCTGACCGACAACGGCAACCCCATCCTGGACGTGCGCGGCCTGTGCATCACCGACCCGCTGGCGATGGAGACCGAAGTCAACCAGTGGCCGGGTGTGGTCACCGTAGGCATCTTCGCCCGCCACAAGGCCAGCCTGTGCCTGCTGGGCACGGCGCAGGGGGTGCAGACGCTGGTGTTCTAATCGGCGGTCTGTTCCAGTTTTCCCCGCGACATCCAAGGAAGCGCTTTGGCCAAACCCAACTATTCGTTCGAAAAGCGCCAACGCGAGCTGGCCAAGAAGAAGAAAAAAGAAGAGAAAGAAAAAGAAAGGGCCGCCCGCAAGGCCGCCGGCCTGCCGCCGATTGCTGACGACGCCGACGACGCCGACGACAGCGATCCGCCGGCTCAGCCCGGCTGAAGGCTCGCGCGCCGTGCGGCGCGCACGATCCAGCGGCCCGGGTCCACTGCGTCGACGAGGTCCTGTTCAAGGGGCCAGGGTGTGCCGGTGGCCTGCGCGGCCACCAGGCGGCCCATCAAGGGCGCCAGCGTCAGGCCTCGCGCACCCAGTGCCGTCAAGACAAACAAACCCGCTTCGCGTGGCAGCAGCCGTGCCTGATCCCGCCGCTGTCCGGGCGGCAGATTGAAAGCCGGCAGGGCGCCGGCTACGGGCAGGCGATCGTCGCTGTGCAGACGCCAGCCCACGCGGCCTTGCCAATCAGAGGGTTCGCCGGCAATCACAAGTCCCGTCAACCGTTGCAGCCGTGCCAGGTTGACGCGGTGGTCGGCCTCACGCAGGGTGCTGTCGTCGTCGCCTTCCTGGCGGGTGGCGCCACACAGGATGCTGCCGGGCAAGGGCAGGGCATAACCGTCACCTGCCACGGGCAGCCGCAGCGAAGCAGATCCGGCCGGTGGTCTGTACTGGACCTGCGTCACCTGGCCGCGCGACTGTGTCAACGGCCAAGGCGCGGCGCCCAGGGGCTGCAGCAGGTGCTGGGCCTGCGCGGCGTTGCACAGCACCACCAGCGGTGACCGGGCCAGTTCCTGGCCGCGCGCGTCTTGCAGCAGCCAGTCGGTGCCCTCGCGAGACAGCGTTTGCACCGCCGTGCCTGTGCGCAGCGCAACGCCTGGCGTTTTCAAGGCTCCATCCACCCACATCGGCGGTGACATCCAGCCGCCCGCTGGGTAGTGCCAGCAAGGCCCCTGAAGCTGGACACCCGCCAGCACCGATGCCGCTTCGGCGTCCAGCAACTGAACATGGTCGGGCGGCAAGCCCAGGTCATCCAGCACACGCTGAAGGCCCGGCTGGCCTTGCTCGTGCGCAGCCAGTCTCAGCAGGCCAGCCACCTGACCAGCCACACCAGCGGCGTGATCGCCAACTGTCAGCGCACGGCGGTACTCGACCGCTGCCGCCAGCGCCGCTGCGCGGTACAGGCGCGCATGCGGTCCGTCGTCTGCATGCACGGTGCCGTGGAACAGCCCACCGGGGTTGCCCGACGCGCCTTGGGCCGGCGCGGCTTCACGCTCCAGCACGGTGACGCGCAGGCCCAGACGGGCCAGTGCCTGTGCGGCCGCCGCACCCGCCAGGCCCGCACCCACCACCACGGCGTCGCAGCTGGCGACGGCGGGGTCGGGCAGGCGGCGCGGCACGAAGCGGGGTGACCAGCGGGCGACGGTGGTGGCCTGTCGGGAATCGTCGACGCTGCCCTTGGGCGAGGTGTGCACCTCAAAGCCGGCCGTCTTCAGGCCCGCGTGCAGTTCGGGCGCCAGGCTCGCGCTTGACGCGGTGGCGCCGGGCGCGGCCAGCCGGCCGACGGACTTGAGCAACTGCGCCGTCCACACAGGTGGGTGGTTGGCGGGCGCGGTGCTGTTCAGGAAGATGGCGTCGGCGGCCAGCCGCAGCTTGGGCAGCAGGGCCTGAGTGTCGCCCAGGGCCAGGGTCAGCCGGACCCGGCCGCCTTCGAAGTCCATCAGGTGCAGGTTGGGGGTCAGCGGCGGCCAGGCCTCGATCAAGGCCTGTGCCAGATCGGGCCGCGGCGATTCGGCATGCGCTTGCCCCAACGCGTCTGCCGTGGGCGGGTCGTTGTCCACAGCCACCACGTGCAGCCGCTCGCAACGCATGGCGTCTTGCCGCCAGGCCTGCCAGGTGGCCAGGAACTTGTGGCCCAGGCCGAAGCCCAGTTCCAGGATCACGAAGCGGCTGCAGCCGGCCCAGCGCCCGGGCAGGCCGTTGCCTTGCAGGAAGACACGAATCGCCTGCTCTGTTGCAGCCTCGCTGGGCTGGGTCGTCACGGGGTCAGGCCGGCGCACCGGCCTGCGCCGCCAGCCACTGCAGAAGCGGCTCACGCACCGCCTGCAGTCCCCGGTAGCTCAGTACGGCGGGGCTCATGCTGGCGATGGCGTCGTGCAGGGCCTGCGCCCGCGCCGGTGTCGTCAGTGCGTCTTGCAGCGCTTGCACCCGCACGTGAATGGTGAAAACCGCCTGCGGGCTGGCGGTCAAATGCGTCGGAACAGGGATGAAGGTTTGCCGTTCGGTGCGCCACCAGGCCTGTTGCACGGCGGTGTTTTGCCAGCGATCGTGACCCATGCGCGCGGGGTGGGCGTGCAGGCGCGGCTGGTCGGTGACGTTCCAGACAAAACGCTCCCAGCGCTCACTGCCGCAGGCCAGCCGCATCAGCGATTCCGACGCCTTGATCAGCAGCTCGTTGTCGGCCACTGGCGCGTGCACGGTGGCAAAGTGGTGGCCGACTTTTGTTTCTGGCGCCCAGTGGCTGGGCAGGGCCACGGCCAGCCAGGGGATGGTGCCGTCAGTGCCGTCGATGACGGCAAAGTCTTCGGCAAATGCCAGGCTCAGCAGGCCGGCCAGCCGCCAGGCTGCAGGCAGGCCGTGCAGGCAGCGCGCCACCTCGTCGCCCAGGCCGAAGACACCAGCGGCCGTCTGCTCGACCTGACCCTGCGTGTCGGTCGCCGTACCCAGCAGCAGTGCGTGCGCGCGCTGGCCGTCCCACTGCCAGGCGCCGGGGTGTTCTGCTGCGGCATGGGCACACAGCGCGGCCAACGCACCGCTGGCATCAAATCCTTCACGCAGCAGCAGCGCCTGGGGCCAGAAAGCCGACAGCACGGCCAGCTTCTCGCGCTGGTGGCGCGAGCCGGGGCCCAGCGGTGTCAGCTGTGCGCTGCCGGCAGCCAGCCGGCGCAAACCGGGCTGCATGCGAAAGGGCGCGCTGACGGCGGCGTCAAAGTCGAAGTGCATGGCTGGTGATGATGCCGCCAAAAACAAAGGGCACCCAAGGGTGCCCTGTTGAAGGTCGATTGATGCTCAGACGCGCTTTTTGTACTCGTGCGTGCGGGTGTCGATTTCAACCTTGTCACCGTTTTCCACGAAGATCGGCACGCTGATTTCGAAGCCCGTGCCCACCAGCTTGGCCGGCTTGAGCACCTTGCCCGAGGTGTCGCCCTTGACGGCGGGGTCGGTGGTGATCTCGCGCACCACGGTGGTGGGCAGTTCGACCGAGATGGCTTTGCCGTCGTAGAAGACGACTTCGACCGCCATGTTGTCTTCGAGGTAGCTGATGGCGTCGCCCATGTTCTCGGCTTCGACCTCGAACTGGTTGTACTCGGCGTCCATGAAGGCGTACATGGGGTCGGCGAAGTAGGAGTAGGTGCACTCCTTCTTGTCCAGGATGACCTGGTCCATCTTGTCGTCGGCCTTGAATACGGTTTCAGCGCCGAAGCCGCTGAGCAGGCTCTTCATCTTCATGCGCACCGTGGCGGCACCGCGGCCGCCGCGGCTGTATTCGGTCTTGAGCACGACCATCGGGTCCTTGCCCTGCATGATGACGTTGCCGGCGCGGATTTCCTGAGCGAGTTTCATGGCGAGTTCCGTGGGTGGTGGCGGCCCGGTGCGGGGGGTTCTTGACCCGCGGCGGCTGGGCGCGCCCTCTTGGCCGCCGTTGAAGTTGGCCGCCGTTGAAGCTGGCAGCCGGGCGCAAAGCCCACAATTCTAGCAGCCGGCTATCTGGCTGGGCTTGACGGGCTTGACGGGCTGGACTTGCTGGCCTTGCTGGCAACAAAGGCCAGCAGTCGGGTGGCCAGGTCGGCCTGGCCCAGCAGCCGTTCCCGAAGGCTGGCGGCGGCAGTGCGCCAGCTGAGGCCGTCGTCCGCGCCCCGATGCGCGCCGCGCTCATCCCAGTTCCCGAGGCCGGGCCACGGCGGGGCGCCACTGCGGTTCCAGGCCCGCCAAACGGCCATGGCCGTGGGGGGCAGCAAGGCCAGCGCCAGCAAGGCCTCGACCTTGGCCAAGTGGGCCCCATCGTGTTGCGGGTAGGCCTGCCAGACAAACGGCAGACCGGCCCAGATGGCGCGTACCAGCGAATCTTCGCCGCGCACGAAGTTCAGGTCGCAGGCCCACAGCAGGTGGTCGAAGTCGGTCTGGCTCAGGTAGGGCAGCTTCGCCAGCCGCACGCCGGCCGGGGCCGTGGTGACCTGTCGCTGTGCGTGGCCCGGTGTCAGCAGCAACAGGGTGGGCTCGCCGGACAGGTCCTGCAGCAGCTGGGGCAGGGCCGGGTTGTCGTAGCAGAAGAGACTGACCACCCGTTCGCCGGGCGCTCGATGCAGGCCCAGCCCCTGCAGCCAGGCGTCGCGGTCCAGGGCCTGCCGTTCGCGCAGCAGCCCGGCCCCGCGCAAAAGGCCGCCAGTGCGGTCGGTGAAGCCGGGGTAGAAGAACCACTTGTTCAACCACCGGTCGGGGCTCACCCGTTGTGGCGAAGGCAGGCCGTGTGAACGTTCGACATAAGGTTCAGCACTGAGGTATTCGAGATTGATCCACACCGGCGGCCGCACGCATGCCGCCATGCGCCGCACATAGGCTGCAGGCGGATCGCAACCGAAGGCCTCGATCACCACATCGGCGGCATCGCCCGGCCCAGGCCAAGGCAGCACCTGCACTCCCGCCGCGCCATAGGGTGCCATCCAGGCCAGCGGGGCGGGATCGTCGATGACCAGGCGCACGCTCAGGCCGTGCGCCGCCAGCTGCGCGGCCAGCCGCCAGCAGACACCCGCATCGCCGTGGTTGTCCACCACGCGGCAGAACACATCCCAGCGGGCGCCGGGGTGGGTGGTGGAGTGCGCCATCGGGCGATTATCGAAGCCGTACAAAATGGCAGCCAATGGACGACTCAGCCGAACCCCTGCCCACGCCAGAAGCGGCCCCGGACACCGCCGTGCGCGACAAACTGCTGGCCGAGGTGGCCAGCCTGCCGGCCCTGCCAGGTGTCTACCGCTGGTTTGACGTGCAGGGCAACCTGCTTTACGTGGGCAAGGCACGGCACCTGAAAAAGCGCGTGTCCAGTTACTTGCAGCGTGACCACGACGGCACCCGCATCGGCCAGATGGTGGCGCGCATCGCCCGGCTCGAGACCACGGTGGTGCGCACCGAGGCCGAAGCGCTGCTGCTGGAAAACAACCTCATCAAGACACTGTCGCCGCGCTTCAACATCCTGTTCCGCGACGACAAGAGCTACCCCTACCTGAAGATCGTCTCGCACCCTTTTCCGCGCATGAGCTACTTTCGTGGCGCGGTCGATCGCAAACACCGCTACTTCGGGCCTTACCCCAACGCCTGGGCGGTGAAGCAGACCATCCAGCTGATGCAGAAGGTGTTTCAACTGCGCACCTGCGAAGACACGGTGTTCAACAACCGTTCCCGGCCCTGCCTGCTGTACCAGATCCAGCGCTGCTCGGGGCCCTGCGTGGGCCTGATCGCACCGCCCGACTACGCCCGCGACGTGCGCGATGCCGAGCGCTTTTTGCTGGGCGAACCGCAAGAGGTCATCAACGACCTGCAGTCGCAGATGATGATCCACGCCGAGGGCTTGGAATTTGAGCAGGCCGCCGCGCTGCGCGACCGCATCGGCTCGCTGTCGCGGGTGCTGCACCAGCAGTCGGTGGAAGCCAGCAGCCTGAGCGCGGCCGACAAGGACGTCGACGTGCTGGCCGTCAAGGTGGCCGGCGGCCGCGCCTGCGTGAACCTGGCCATGATCCGAGGCAGCCGCCACCTGGGCGACCGGGCCTACTTTCCCACCCACGTCGATGAGGGTGCAGCGCTGACCGCAGCCGAAGCCGATGAAGCCGGCCGCGGCGAGGCTGCGGTCCCTGAGGTGGCCGTGCTGGAAGCCTTCATCGCGCAGCACTACATCGGCCAGCCGGTGCCACCGCAGCTGGTGACCAGCCACCCGGTGGACCCGGCGCTGCTGGAAGCGCTAAGCGAAACCGCAGGCGTGAAGGTGCGAGCCCAGCACCAGCCTCGCGAACAGCGCCGCATCTGGCTGGAGATGGCGGCCAAGGGTGCCGAGCTGTCGTTGGCCCGCTTGCTGGCCGAAGAGGGTTCGCAGCAGCAGCGCACGCGCGCGCTGATCGACGCGCTGGACCTGGACACCGCGGAACCGGCGCAGCTGCGCATCGAGTGTTTTGACATCAGTCACACGGCCGGCGAAGCCACACAGGCCTCTTGTGTGGTGTACGAAAACCACGCCATGCAAAGCGGCCAGTACCGCCGCTTCAACATCGAAGGCATCACCGGCGGTGACGATTACGCGGCCATGCGCCAGGTGCTGATGCGACGGTATGCGCGCCTGGCTGAAGCGGTGGCCCAGGGCAAGTCCGATGACGCAACGCCTGCGGCGGAAGTGGCCTTGCCTGCGGATGACTCGCTGGTGTCAACGCCATCGTCGGCGCCATCGTCAGCGCCAGCTTCATCGCCAGCGCAAGCGCCAGCGCAAGCGCCAGCGCCAGCGCCAGCGCCAGCGCCAGCGCAAGCGCCAGCGCCAGCAGCGCGGCGCGGCCTGGCCCGGCTGCCCGACCTGGTGCTGGTGGACGGCGGGCGTGGCCAGGTCAGCATGGCGCGCGAGGTGTTCGAAGAGCTGGGCCTGGACGTGGCACTCATCGTGGGTGTGGAAAAGGGCGAAGGTCGCAAGGTCGGTCTCGAGGAACTTGTGTTCGCCGATGGCCGGGCCAAGGTGTATCTCGGGCATGATTCGGCGGCGCTCATGCTGGTGGCGCAGATCCGTGACGAAGCGCACCGGTTTGCCATCACCGGCATGCGCGCCCGCCGTGCCAGTGTGCGCACCGGTGGCAGCAAGCTTGAAGACATTGCAGGCGTCGGACCGCGCAAGCGCGCCCGGCTGCTGCAACGATTTGGCGGTTTGAGGGGCGTGGCCAGTGCAGGTGTCGACGACCTGGCCACCGTGGAGGGGATCAGTCGTGAACTTGCCGAGGAAATTTATCGTGCCCTGCACTGACGATCAGGCCCGGATCGCACAGCGGCGGGCCTTGTTGGGCGCACTCAGCGCCTGGTCCCTGGTGGCCGCGGGTTGCGCCACGCCAGCGGCTGCGCCCTCGCCTGTGCCTGTGCCTGCGCCTGTGCCTGTGCCTGTGCCGTCGCCGATGCCTGCGCCCGGGAGGGCACCCGCGCCCGCGCCTTCAGCTGCGACGCCTGCGCCCGGACCTGCACCCGCAGCGCCCGCACCTTCATCCGAGCTGCGCCCGGGCGGTGTGGACCTGGGGCCACAAGTGGCCCTGGCGCGTGCGCCCGCCACGCGCAACTGGGACGAGTTCAAGAAAATGGCCGGTCGCCGCATGGTGGCCGCCAGCCCCAAAGGAAGCTACATGGGCAAGCCGCCGCCCATGTTGTTTGGCATCCCGGTCATGGAGATCGAGCTCAACGCCGACGGCTCGGTGCGCAACGTCATCGTCACCCGCGTGCCGGCCAACGCCATGGCAGCCAATACCATCGAGTTCGCCAAGGAAGCCATCCGCCGCGGCGCGCCTTATGGTGACGTCTCCAAACTGCCCAAGCCCTGGAAGTGGACCGAGGTCTTCCTTTTCAACGATCAGCGCCAGTTCAAACCCCGTTCGCTGGACTGAGCACACACCCGAGTAAGCTCCCCGGCCATGTTCTTCACCATCCCGACACTGCTGACCTGGGCGCGCATCGCCTCGATCCCGCTCATCATCGGCGTGTACTACCTGGACTGGCCCATGGCGACGAAGAACATCGTCGCCACGTCGATGTTCGTGCTTTTTGCGGCCACCGACTGGCTGGACGGCTACCTGGCGCGCAAGCTCAATCAGACATCGGCGTTTGGCGCCTTCCTCGACCCCGTGGCCGACAAGTTTCTGATCTGCGCGGCGCTGCTGGTGCTGCTTGAACACGGCCGCGTGGGCGCGCTGGTGGCGCTGATCATCATCGGCCGCGAAATTGCCATTTCTGCGTTGCGTGAGTGGATGGCCCAGATCGGCGCGTCGCGAAGCGTGGCGGTGCACATGCTGGGCAAGTTGAAGACGGTGGCGCAGATGGTGGCCATTCCCTTCTTGCTGTACGACGGCGGTCTGTTCGGCTTCATCGACACCCGCCTGTGGGGCACGGTGCTGATCTGGTTGGCTGCGGTGCTGACCGTCTGGTCGATGGCCTATTACCTGCGCAAGGCGATCCCCGAAATTCGTGCCAAGGCACCTTGAGCGGTGCCCGTGCCGATCGCATCTTGGATTTGACTGACCGCGTTTGACTGACTGCGTTGGACTGACTGCGTTTGACTGACTCCGCATGAAACCCGATGGCGCAGCACTGCTGCGCATGATGCCGGCCGTCTTCGTGCTGATCTGGAGCACCGGCTTCGTGGCCGCCCGCTTCGGCATGCCGCATGCGCCACCGCTGGGCTTTCTGAGCCTGCGCTACGCGCTGTCGATCCTGGCCTTTGTCGTCTGGGTGGCCTGGGCCCGCGCAGCCTGGCCGCAGGGGCGCGCGCAGTGGCTGCACCTGTCGGTGGTGGGCGTCTTGATGCATGCCGGCTACCTGGGCGGTGTGTGGGTGGCGGTGAAGGGTGGACTTGGCGCGGGGCTGGTCGCTCTGCTGGTGGGCTTGCAGCCCTTGCTGACGGCGCTGTGGGTCAGCGCCACGGGCAGTGAACACCGGGTCACGGGCCGCCACTGGCTGGGTTTGGCGCTGGGGCTGGCCGGCCTGGTGCTGGTGGTAGGCCACAAGATGCAACTGGGGGAAGCGTCGCTGCCCAACGTGGCGGCTGGGCTCTTTGCGCTGCTGTGCATCACGGCCGGCACGCTGTACCAGAAGCGCTGGGTGCAGCCCTGCGATGTGCGCACCGCCAACACCGTGCAGTTGATGGCGGCACTGGCTGTGACTTTGCCGCTGGCGCTGCTGGAAGACGGCACTGTGCAGATGCACCCCGAACTGGTGGGTGCCATGGTCTGGTCGGTGCTGGTGCTGACATTGGGCGGCAGTTCGCTGCTGTACCTGCTGATCCAGCGTGGCGCGGCCACGGCGGTGACCAGCCTGATGTATCTGGTGCCACCCACCACGGCCCTGATGGCCTGGGTTCTTTTTGATGAAACACTCAGCGCCAGCGTGCTGGCAGGCCTGGGCCTGGCGGCCGCTGGCGTGGCGCTGGTGGTGCGCACGCCCGCTGCAAACAAGGAGACGACGTGAAGACCCATCGCATTGCCGTGATCGCCGGTGACGGCATCGGCCAGGAAGTCATGCCCGAAGGGCTGCGTGTACTGGACGCCGTGGCCCGTCGCTTCGGCATCGCGCTGCAGGTGGACGAGTTTGACTTTGCTAACTGCGCCTACTTTGCCCGCCACGGCCAGATGATGCCCGACGACTGGAAAGACCAGATTGGCGGCCACGACGCCATCTTGTTCGGCGCCGTGGGCTGGCCGGCCACGGTGCCCGACCACATCTCCCTGTGGGGCAGCCTGCTGAAGTTTCGGCGCGAGTTTGACCAGTACGTCAACCTGCGACCGGCGCGCCTGATGCCGGGCATCCGCTCGCCGCTGGTCGATCGCCAGGGCCAGGCGCTGAAGCCCGGCGAGATCGACATGTGGATCGTGCGCGAGAACACCGAAGGTGAGTACTCCAGCATCGGCGGCCGCATGTTCGAAGGCACCGAGCGTGAGTTCGTGATTCAGGAGACCGTGATGTCGCGCCACGGTGTGGACCGGGTGCTGAGGTTTGCATTCGAGTTGGCCGCATCGCGCCCGCGCATGAAGCTGACCTCGGCCACCAAGAGCAACGGCATTTCAATCACCATGCCCTACTGGGACGAGCGTGTGCAGGCCATGGCGGCGCAGTTCCCTGGCGTGGCGGTGGACCAGTTCCACATCGACATCCTCACCGCCCACTTCGTGCAGCGCCCGCAACACTTTGACGTGGTGGTGGCCAGCAACCTGTTTGGCGACATCCTGTCCGATCTGGGGCCTGCGTGCACCGGCACCATCGGCATCGCCCCTTCGGCCAACCTGAACCCGACACGCCAGTGGCCCAGCTTGTTCGAACCCGTGCACGGCTCGGCGCCCGACATTGCGGGCCAGGGCTGGGCCAATCCCATCGGCCAGATCTGGTCGGCGGCGATGATGCTGGATTTCCTGGGCCATCGCGACGCGCATGACACCGTGCTGGCGGCCATCGAGGCCATGTTGACCGACCCCCACGCGCCTCGCACGCGCGACCTGGGCGGGCGGGCCGGCACCGGCGATCTGGGCCGCGCGCTGGTCGAGCAGCTGGCACGCATTTGAGGGGGCCCAGCAGGTGAGTGGGCAAATGCCGCTTGTCAAGCGAGGAAGCACGCTGCAACAGGGCGCAAGCGGGGTCTCATGCACTGAAGAGATGAGCCTAGAATCCCGCCTCCGCTTGACACTGAATCTGGCACGGGGATGTAATGGCTCGGCGCCGGGCTCACCGGCCACACACAGCGCCATCGACCATTGCCCACCTGCCGCACACCGTGACGGCGAGCAAGAAACTCCAATACACCTTGAGAGGGGAACCGCGACGTGAACAAGAGTGAACTGATCGAACACATCGCCAATCAGGCCGACATCTCCAAGGCGGCTGCGGGTCGTTCGCTCGAAGCGATCATCGGAGCGGTCAAGACCACGCTCAAGAAGGGTGGCAGCGTCACCATCACCGGCTTCGGCACCTTCACTGCGCCCAAGCGTGCGGCGCGCACGGGTCGCAACCCGCGCACGGGTGCGGCCATCAAGATCAAGGCTGCCAAGGTTCCGAAGTTCAGGCCCGGCAAGGGCCTGCGCGACGCGCTCTGATCGCGTCGCAGCCGGGTGCTTAGCTCAGTCGGTAGAGCGGCGCCCTTACAAGGCGTAGGTCGGCGGTTCGAGCCCGTCAGCACCCACCACCCCCTCGGCTAGAATCGTGCCCCTTCAAGGGGCTGCCTTGCTGCACCGGGCCGAATCGTGTCCGGACCCGCGAATTCTGTAGCCCTGCCATGCCCGCGCCCTGCTGCGCGGCTGCCCCGAGGTCCGATCCGATGTTCGAATTCATTCGCAACCACACCCGTCTGGTGCTGGGCTTCCTGCTGCTGCTCATCATCCCGTCCTTCGTCTTCTTTGGCGTCGACGGCTACACGCGATTCCAGGACGGCGGCAGCGCGTCGGTGGCCAGCGTCGACGGTGTGTCCATCACACGTGGCGAATGGGAGGCCGCCCATCGGCGCGTCATCGACCGCCAGCGCCGCCAGAACCCAGCGCAGGACAGCAGCAGCCTGGACACACCCGCCCTGCGCACCGAGACCCTCAACGCGCTGGTGCGCGAACGGGTGGTGATGGCCGCGGCGCGCAGCCTGCAGCTTGCCCCCACCGACGCGCGCCTGCAGCGCCTGTTCGTCAGCGACCCGCAATTTGCCGGCATCCGCAACCCCGACGGCAGCGTCAACCGGGAACTGCTGGGCATGCAGGGCATGAACTCGGAGCAGTTCACGCAGCAGTTGCGCCAGGAGTTCGCCGCACAGCAGGTGTTGAATGGCGTGGCAAGGACCGCGATTGCACCGCCGTCCATCGCCGCGGCTTCGCTCGACCCGCTGCTGCAGCAGCGTGAGGTCCAGGTGCAACGCTTCGACCCAGCCGCCTACCGCGGCAAGGTCAACCCGACCGATGCCGAGGTGGAGGCGTTCTACGCCAGCCAGCAAGCCCTGTTCCGCGCGCCAGAGCAGGCCGACATCGAGTACGTGATGCTGGACCTTGACGCCATGAGCAAGGGTGTGACCGTGACCGAAGAACAGGTCAAGAAGTTCTACGACGACAACGCCGCACGCTTTGGCACGCCTGAAGAGCGCCGCGCCAGTCACGTGCTGATCAAGGCCGCCGCCGATGCCTCGGCCGCCGACAAGGCCAAGGCCAAGGCGCGCGCTGAAGAACTGCTGGCACAGGCGCGCAAGAACCCGGTGGGCTTTGCCGAGCTGGCACGCAAGAACTCCGAAGACGAAGGCTCTGCGCCGCAAGGAGGCGACCTCGACTTCTTCGGCCCCGGCGCCATGGTCAAACCCTTCGAGACTGCCGCCTTCGCGTTGAAGCAGGGCGACATCAGCGACGTCTTCGAAACCGACTTCGGATACCACTTCCTGACCGTCACGGGTGTGCGCGGCGGCCAGAAAAAACCGTTGGCCGAGGTGCGGGCCGAGATCGAAGACGAGTTGCGCAAGTCGCTGGTGAAAGGCGAATGGGCCAAGGTGGCCGAGCAGTTCACCAACACCGTCTACGAACAGTCCGACAGCCTGCAGCCGGTGGTGGACAAGCTCAAGCTGGCCAAGCAGACGGCTACCGTGCAGCGCACCGCCGCGCCCGGTGCCGTCGGCCCGCTGGCATCGGCCAAGCTGCTCAATGCAGTGTTCGGCAATGAAGCCGTGGCCAACAAGCGCAACACCGACGCCGTGGAGATCAGCCCCAACCAGCTGGTTTCGGCCCGCGTCGTGAAACACACACCGGCCCGCGCGCTGCCGCTGGCTGAAGTGAAGGACCGTGTGCGTGAACGCCTGGTGGCCAAGCTCAGCGCCGACCTGGCTCGCACCGAGGGCCAGGCCCGTGTGGCGGCCCTGAAGCTGGCGCCGGGTGAATCGCTGGGTGCCCCGTTCACCGTGTCGCGCGCGCAGGCGCAAGGCGCGCCCAAGGCGGTGATCGATGCCGTCATGCAAGCCGATGCCGGCACGCTGCCCGCCGTGGTGGGGGTCGATCTCCAGGAGCAGGGTTTCATCGTGCTGCGTGTGGTGCGTGTGCTGCCGCGTGCAGAGGTGCCCGGTGGTGACGAGGCGCTGCGTGCCCAGTTTGCACAAGCCTGGGCCGTTGCCGAAAGCGACGCCTACCTGGCGGCGCTGAGAAAGCGCTTCAAGGCACAGATCGAGGCTGGCGCGACGATGGCGTCGGACGCTGCATCCGCTGCCGGGCGCTGAGCCGCACGCAGTCTATAATTTCGCTTCTCTGCGGTGGCTGTAGCTCAGTTGGTAGAGTCCCAGATTGTGATTCTGGTCGTCGTGGGTTCGAGTCCCATCAGCCACCCCAAGGCCTGAAACCTGATATTCATGCGGGTTCGCGGGCGGTGGAGGTGCACAGCGTAAGCGCAGATGCATGGGTTCTCAAGGGTCCTCAAGATCCCTTTTTCCTGCCCGCTCGGTTGGCGTCGGATCCAGACTCGGCCAAGTCGGTCACGGGGCCCGCGCCCCGCGAGCCTCGTCGCCCGGCTGCTTGATGAATGGCAAGAGATCGAGATCAGCGAGCTCGCCGATGCACTCGATCGTGAGGTCCGCAGCCGGTTGGGCCGCCACAATCTGCGGGTCCAGTGCGTAGTGGCCCTGGCGCGGAAAGATGGTGGTCAGCCGTTCCTGCCAGATCGCCTTCATGGCCGCCAGGATGCGCAGCTTGTCGTCGACCATCACGTAGTGGCGAGCGGGATAGTGGCGTTGCACGGCCTGCAACATCTTTTCCTTGTGCACGTAGACCAGTGCCCGGCCCTCGACGGCATGCCACAGACCCGAGCGCAGCAACTTGCGCGGCTGGAGCACGACGTCGCCATCGGTCAGGATCACGGTCGGGCCGAAGCGGCCCAGGTGCGCGATGACCTCCAGCGCACGCGCATAAAGTCGATCGGCAAACGGGTAGTCGATGAGAAACGAGGACATCATCAACAGCCGCTGCTCGTCGGCGCTGCCCATTTCAACGTCGATCCGGTAGCGCTGCAGGGCGCCCAGGTAGTCGACGTAACCGAGCTCTTCGCGCAGGCCGTCGAAGATCGTCCAGTAGCGCTGGGCGCAGGCGACGCCGAACTCGCCTTTCAAGTGGTCGCGCAGATCGATGACGATACGGTCGCCGTCGAGCAGGGTGTTGTCGACATCGAGCAGGAAGACCACTTCGGCCGTCATCAGGAGTCTCTTTCCGTTCGGGATTGGGTCGGTGGCGCGTTGGCTGCAGGGTCGTGCCAGCCGCCATCGCCAGCGATCAGCGCAGCGGACTCGGCGGGCCCCCAGCTTGCGGGTTCGTACGGCAGGGCCGGGCCATGCTCGGCCAGCACCGGCTCGACCACGGCCCAGGCGGCCATCACTGCGTCCTCGTTGGTGAAAAGCGCACCGTCGCCAGCCATCGCGTCGCCGAGCAGACGTTCGTAGGTCGACATCGAGTTCGGGTCGACATCGCCAAGGTACAACTCGCGTTGCACGCCGACAAATTCCCTGCCCGGGCGCTTGATGCGCGCCGCCAGCGCAATGCTGGCCTCGGGCTGCAGACGGAAGCGAAAGTAGTTGGCGCGGCCCTCGGCGCCAAACCCGGCGGGCCCGGAATCGTCGAACAGCTGCTGCGGTGGTGGCTGCATCTGCACCTGCACTTCGACCACGGAGGCCGGCAGCTGCTTGCCGGCGCGCAAGTACCAGGGCACGCCGGCCCAGCGCCACGAATCGATGAACAGGCGCAGCGCGCAGAAGGTTTCGACATCGGAGTCGTCGGCAACACCCTTCTCGTCGCGGTAGCCGATGTACTGCCCGCGCACCAGATCGGCGGGCTTCAGCGGCAGCATCGCGCGCAGCACGCTGGCCTTGGCGCTGTGCACGGCCTCGAAGCTCTGGAATGCCGGCGGCTCCATCGCCAGCAGCGCGACGATCTGGAACAGGTGGTTCTCCACCACGTCGCGCAGGCAGCCGGCGCTCTCGTAGAACGCGCCTCGCATGCCGACGCCGAAGTCCTCGGCCAGCGTCACCTGCACGCTGGCGATGTGGTGGCGGTTCCACACCGGTTCGAGAAACGAATTCGCGAAGCGGAAGTAGAGGATGTTCATGATCGCCTCCTTCCCCAGGTAGTGGTCGATGCGGAAGATCGACGCCTCGGGGAACACCGTCTGCGTCACCGCGTTCAGCTCGCGCGCGGACGCCAGGTCGCGGCCGAAGGGCTTCTCGACGATGACACGCGCGTCCTGCGCCGGGCCGGCAAGTCCCGCAAGTCCGGCATTTGCCAGGTTCTGGATCACGGTGGCGAACAGCGAAGGCGGAATGGCGAGGTAGAACGCCGGTCGCTGCGCGCCACCGAGCGCGGCCTTCAATGCGGTGAAGGTGGTGACATCGTTGTAGTCGCCGCTGACGTAGTTCAGCAGGGAGATCAGGCGATCGAACGCGGCGGGGTCGTCGATACCGCCCGGATGTTCTTCGTGCACCAGGCTGTCACGCACATGGCGTTGCCATTCTTCGGCTCCCCACTTGGACGACGCGACGCCGATCACCGGCACCGCCAGGTGGCCCTTCTTCACCATCGCGTACAGCGCCGGGAAGATCTTCTTGCCGACGAGGTCCCCGGTGAAACCGAAGACGACCAGGGCGTCGGATTTCGGCTGCTCGGCGGTCGGCCCGGTGCGTGCGGCAACGCTCATCGTGGTTCCTCTGCGGGCTTCTCGAGGTGGCCGCCGAAGGCGTGCCGCATCGCCGAGAGAACTTGATTGGCGAAGGCCGCCTCGCCGCGCGAGGAAAAGCGTTCGTACAAGGCGGCGCTGAGCACCGGCGTCGGCACTGCTTCGTCGATGGCGGCCTGAATGGTCCAGCGGCCTTCACCTGAATCGGACACTCGGCCGTCGAAGGCTTTCAGCTGCGGATCCTTCAGCAGCGCACCGGCGGCAAGGTCGAGCAGCCACGAGCCGATCACGCTGCCGCGGCGCCAGACCTCGGTGATGTCGGGCAGATTCAGTTCGTAGCGGTAGAACTCGGGGTCGCGCAGCGGCGTGGTCTCGGCGTCACTGGCTTGCGAGCGCAGCCCAATGTCGGCGTTGCGCAGGATGTTCAGGCCTTCAGCATAGGCCGCCATCATGCCGTACTCGATGCCGTTGTGGATCATCTTGACGAAGTGGCCCGCGCCCGACGGGCCGCAATGCAGAAAACCCTGTTCGGCCGGTGCGATGGCGCCATGGCGGCCGGGCGTGCGTGAGGCCGTGTCGACACCCGGCGCCAGCGCTGAGAAGAGCGGGTTCAGATGACGCACGATGGCCTCTTCGCCGCCGACCATCAGGCAGTAGCCGCGCTCCTCGCCGGCGACACCACCGCTGGTGCCGACGTCGACGTGGTGCACGCCGCCTTCATGCAGGCGCTTTGCGCGGCGCACGTCATCGCGATAGAACGAGTTGCCGCCGTCGATCACGATGTCGCCGTCCTGCAGATGCGGTATCAGGGCATCGAGTGCGGTGTCGACGACCGCGGCCGGCACCATGAGCCAGATCGCACGCGGCCGCGCCAGCCCGGCCACGAATGCTTCGACCGTTGCCGCACCGACGGCGCCGTGCACATGCAGCGCGGCGATGGCCTCGGGCCGGGTGTCGTGAACGACGCAGCGGTGCCCCTTCTTCATCAGGCGCCGCACCATGCTGGCGCCCATGCGGCCGAGTCCGATCATTCCGACTTGCATGGCTTGCTCCAGGTTCGTCGTTGTCATCCGCTCGGCGCACCGACGCGCATGCCGGCACCTGCTTGCGTCAGCGTTCGAACATCGGATGAGCGGATTTGCACAGCGGAACGGTCGCGCCGTACCCATGCCGCCACGGTTGCTCACCACCCACAGTGCGCGCCCGGGGAAGTCGGGTCTGTGCGCTGGCAAACAGACCGAGGGCCCGAGCGCGCACAGAGTGCAACTCTAGCCTTCGGGCGACGACGACGAAGGGCGGTCCGGTGAGCGACAAGGGTCTCAGCTTGTGTACCTCGAGTGTCGAGCGCGTGATGGGCTCCTGCGCCAAGGTCCAGTTCAACGAGTTCCGGGGCTCGGCGCCTCGCTTCACGTTGAAGCGGCTGTGGGTCACGCGGCGCCTGGCGCGCTGAGCCCATGTCAGCCGCGCGCATGTCGACCGAGCGCAACGCTGGCGTGATCACAGCAGTGCGCGGCAGTGTTGTCGATGTGCGCTTCGATGCGCGCCTGCCGCCGATCCGCACCTTGCTGCGTGCCGCTACCGATGGCGCCAACGGTGCCGATGGTGAGGTCGCGATCGAGGTGCTGACCCAGATCGACGCCCGCCACGTGCGGGGCATCGCGCTCACGCCGACGCAGGGTCTGGCGCGCGGCATGGCGGTGTCGGACACCGGCGGGCCCCTGTTGGCGCCGGTCGGCAAGGCCATCCTGTCGCGCATGTTCGATGTCTTCGGCCATGCCATCGACCGCCAGGACGAACCGAAAAACGTGTCGTGGCGTTCGGTGCACCGCGAACCGCCGCCGCTCATCCACCGCTCGACCAGCTCGGTGATCTTCGAGACCGGCATCAAGATGATCGACGTGCTGGTGCCACTGGAAACAGGCGGCAAGGCCGGACTGTTCGGCGGCGCCGGGGTCGGCAAGACGGTGCTGCTGACCGAAATGATCCACAACATGGTCGGCAAGCAGGACAGCGCGAGCAATGGTGTCAGCATCTTCTGCGGCATCGGTGAACGCTGCCGCGAGGGCCAGGATCTCTACGCCGAGATGAAAAAGGCCGACGTGCTGAAGAACATGGTGATGGTCTTCGGCCAGATGAACGAGCCGCCGGGCGCACGCTTCCGTGTCGGCCAGGCCGCCCTGACGATGGCCGAGTACTTCCGCGACGACGAGCAGCGCGACGTGCTGCTGCTCATCGACAACATCTTCCGCTTCATCCAGGCCGGCTCCGAGGTCTCCGGGCTGATGGGGCAGATGCCCTCACGGCTGGGATACCAGCCGACGATGGGCACTGAACTGGCGGCGCTGGAGGAACGCATCGCCAACACCGACAGTGGCGCCATCACGTCGATCCAGGCGGTCTACGTGCCGGCCGACGATTTCACCGACCCGGCGGCGGTGCATACCTTCTCGCATCTGTCGGCCTCGATCGTGTTGTCACGCAAACGGGCCGGCGAAGGCCTGTTCCCGGCCATCGACCCGCTGCAGTCGAACTCGAAGATGGCCACGCCGGGCATCGTCGGCGAGCGCCACTACGGGCTCGCGCAGGAGATCCGGCGCACGCTGGCGCAATACGCCGACCTGAAGGACATCATCGCGATGCTCGGCCTGGAGCAGCTGTCGCCGGCCGACCGTGACGTCGTCGCGCGCGCCCGCCGGCTCGAGCGCTTCCTGACGCAGCCCTTCTTCACCACCGAGCAGTTCACGGGCCTGAAGGGCAAGCTGGTGAGCCTGGCCGACGCGCTCGACGGTTGCGAGCGCATCCTGCGCGACGAATTCAAGGACCGGTCCGAAAGTGCGCTGTACATGATCGGCGCCATTTCGGAGGTGAAGGTCGAGGCGACCCATGCACCTTGAAGTTTTGCTGCCGTTCCGGGTCTTTGCCGACAAGACCGACGTGTTCCGCATCGTTGCCGAAACGTGCGAGGGATCGTTCGGTCTGCTGCCGCGCCGGCGCGACTGCGTCGCAGCCCTGGTGCCGGGCATCCTGACCTACGAGAGCGAAGCCGACGGCGAAGTCTTCGTTGCCGTCGACGAAGGCGTGCTGGTCAAGATCGGAGACACCGTGCGTGTGTCCGTGCGTCGTGCGTCCGGCGGCGCCGACTTGGCCAGCCTGCGCGACGCGGTGCAGCGCGACTACCTGACGCTGGATGCGCTGGAACTGGGCGCGCGTGCGGCGACTCAAAAGCTGGAGAGCGGTTTCGTCGGCCACTTCGCGAGGTTCCATGCCGACTGATCCGCCGCCGTCTGCTTTGCTGGCCAAACAGGTCGGCGCCAAGGCCGAGCGCAAGCTGCGCGCGCGACGCGACGGTGCCCCGGGTGTCTGGTCGGGCCTCGGGATGATGGGCTTGATCGGCTGGTCGGTGGTGGTGCCGACCGTGGCGGGCGCGGCAGTGGGGATCTGGCTGGACTCGCGCCACCCCGGTGCGCATCCGTGGACCTTGGCCTTGCTGATGGCCGGCTTGGTGCTCGGCTGCCTGAATGCTTGGCGCTGGGTGGCCCAGCAGGACCGCGCCATTCACGACGCCGACCGTGAGGCAGAACGCACCAGTGATCGGCGCACCGACGACTGACCGGCGATGAACGACATCCTCACATTGACTTTCCAGCTTGTTCTCGCCGGCACAGCCGGTGGCCTGCTGGGCCTCTTCTTTTTCGGCGGCCTGTGGTGGACCGTGCGTTGGGCATTCGATTCCCCCCGGCCAGCGCTGTGGGTCGTGGGCAGCTTGCTGTTGCGTATGGCATGTGTGGCCGCCGGCTTCGTCATTGTCTCGGCCGGCGACTGGCGAAGGTTGCTGGCCTGCTTGATCGGCTTCTGGGCCGCCCGCGGGCTGGTCGTTCGTCTCACCGCTGGCCGGGCGGCGCAACCCTGACACGCCATGCGCCTCGGCCCCGATGAACTGGTCTTCTGGCAGCACGGGCTCTTCAAGCTCAACGGCACCATCGTGTTCACGTGGGCCTTGATGGCTGTGCTGGTGCTGGGCTCGATGCTGATCACACACAAGCTCTCGACCGAGCACCAGCGCTCGCGCTGGCAGAACCTGCTGGAGATCGTCGTCACCGGCATCACGCAGCAAATCCGCGAAGTGGGTCTGGAGCGGCCCGAGCGCTATCTCGCCTTCCTGGGCACGCTGTTCCTGTTTGTCGCGGCCGCGGCGCTGGCGACCGTGGTGCCGGGCTACGAGCCGCCGACCGGATCGCTGTC